>NZ_JBFRFF010000002.1:7500-399211 GCF_052114685.1 Rhizobium sp. 2YAF20
CGCGACGCTGTCGAGCCAGCCGCTGATTTCAGGCGAATGGCTGAAACCGGGCGCACATCTGGATCTGGTCGGCGGTTTCACACCCCACATGCGCGAGGCGGACGACACGGCGATCCGGCGGGCCAAGGTCTTCGTCGACACGCGAGCGGGGGCCATGAGCGAGGCGGGCGACATCGTCCAGCCCTTGAAGAGCGGCGCGCTCACCGCCGAGACCATCCATGCGGAGCTGGCGGAACTCGTCGATGGAACTAGGCCGGGACGCCTTGACGATCGAGACATCACCTTGTTCAAATCTGTCGGCGCTGCTTTGGAAGATCTAGCGGGAGCGATCCTTGCATACGAACACGTGACCGGCGCGACTGACGCCAGACAATGATCCCCTTTCTTCCCGATCTACCGGTCTCTCATGTTCTTGCCGATATCGCCGCAGCACTTGCCGATCATCGGCGCGCTGTGCTGTCGGCGCCGCCCGGCGCCGGCAAGACGACGCTGGTGCCGCTGCATCTCCTTGGCGAGACCTGGCGCGGCGATGGCAAGATCATCCTGCTCGAACCGAGACGGCTGGCAGCGCGGGCAGCCGCGGCGCGGATGGCCTCGCTGCTTGGCGAGCAGGTGGGCGAAACGGTCGGCTATCGCATGCGGCTGGACAGCCGCATCTCCGGCAGGACCCGCGTCGAGGTGGTGACCGAAGGTGTGTTTGCGCGGATGATCCTCGACGACCCGGAATTGTCAGGCGTCTCTACCGTCATCTTCGACGAATTTCACGAGCGCTCGCTCGACGCGGATTTCGGACTGGCGCTGGCTCTCGATGTACAATCGGCGTTGCGCGAAGATCTCCGGATCCTCGTCATGTCGGCCACACTCGACATAGACCGCGTTGCAAGTTTGCTTGGAAATCCGCCCGTCATCGAGAGCCGCGGCCGGAGCTTCCCGATTGATGTCCGCTACCGAGATCGCCCGGGTGGCGAGCGGGTCGAAGACGCGGTGACGCGGGCGATCCTCGATGCTCATGGCGCCGACGAGGGTTCCATCCTCGCCTTTCTGCCGGGACAGGCCGAGATCACGCGCACCGCGGAACGCCTGCAGGGCCGCTTCGGACCGGAGACCGTGATCGCGCCTCTATACGGCAATCTCAGTCAGAGTGAACAGGATGCGGCGATCCGCCCGGCACCCAGGGGTACACGCAAGATCGTGCTTACCACTTCGATCGCCGAGACCTCTATTACCATCGACGGGGTGCGGATCGTCATCGACAGCGGCATGCAGCGGCTGCCCGTCTTCGAAGCTTCGACCGGAATCACGCGACTCGAAACGGTGCGCGTTTCCCGCGCTTCCGCCGACCAGCGGGCCGGCCGCGCCGGCCGCACTGAGCCGGGCATCGCGATAAGGCTTTGGCATCAGGGCCAGACGGCTGCACTTCCCGCCTTCACACCGCCACAGATCTTTTCAACAGATCTCGCCGGGCTGGCTCTCGACCTGGCGCATTGGGGCGTGCAGGACCCGGCGGCGCTGGCCTTCGTCGACCAACCGCCAGCAACGACGCTCAGTGAGGCCCGGGCGCTGCTGAGGCAACTCGGGGCGCTCACCATAGAAAACGGGCTGACAGCCCGTGGCAGACTGATGCGGGAACTGTCACTGCCGCCAAGGCTCGCGGCGATGGTGATCTCGGCAGCAGACTTCGGCCAGGGACGTGAGGCGGCTTTGCTCGCCGTACTTCTGACGGAACAGGGGCTCGGCGGACCAAGTGTCGATCTTGAAGACCGGCTTCGGCGTTTCAAATCGGAAAGAGGGGAGCGGGCTGAGGCGGCGCGGAAACTGGCGGGGCGACTTGCCCACGCTGCAAGAGACAAGAAGGTTGGGTCGCCGGAGCCTGTCCTTGCCGGGCAATTGCTGCTCCACGCATTTCCCGATCGCATCGCGCTGCAACGGGGCGGGCGCGGGCGTTTTGTCATGGCCAACGGTCGGGGTGCGGAGCTGCCGGAGACGGAGCGCCTCTCCGGCTGCTCGATGCTTGTGATCGCGGACCTGACCGGGCGGGCGGCGCAAGCGCGCATTCTGGCGGCGGCCGAGATATCACGCATGGATGTCGAGGCGCACCTGCCGGGCGAAATCAAGACCGAGGAGCAATGTGTCTTCGACAGGGCGAGCCGTCAGGTGCGCGCCCGACGGGTGACGCGGCTCGGGGCAATCATCTTCGACGAGACGCCGCTGCCGCGACCATCAGGCGAGCGTGTTGTGAGGGCGCTCGCCGAGGGCGTGCGTGATCTCGGGCTTGAGGTGCTGCCGTTCTCCAAGGAGGCGGCGCAATTGCGCGACCGGATCGGTTTTCTTCATCGCACCCTCGGCGATCCCTGGCCTGATATGGGCGCAGACGCGCTGCTTGAGCGACTTGACGAGTGGTTCGTCCCATTCCAGGCAGAGGCGCGCGGTCTTGCCGATATTTCGCCTGGTGGGCTTTCGAATGGGCTGCTGTCGCTGGTGCCGCACGACCTGCAGCGCGAACTTAGCCGGCTGGCGCCGACGCATTTCGAAGCGCCGACCGGGCAGCGGCATCCGATACAATATGATGGCGGGGAGCCGCTACTGACGATCCGCGTCCAGGAGCTGTTCGGCTTGAAGCAGCATCCCGCAATTGGGGGTGGCCGGTTGCCACTGGTGTTGGAGCTCACCTCGCCTGCCCACCGGCCGATCCAGACGACCCGCGATCTTCCGGGGTTCTGGGCCGGATCCTGGAAGGATGTGCGCGCCGATATGCGTGGGCGATATCCCCGCCATCCCTGGCCGGAAGACCCTGCGACAGCAGTGCCAACGACAAGGGTGAAACCGCGTGGTACATGAGCCCCGCCCCGGCTTTCAGAGGGGCTCAAAGGACAGGGTCTGATGGCAGACACGGACGCAAAGCTTCCGGACGACTATCACAAAAGCAGACGACTGCGATTGCAGACGCTGGTGCGGCTGCGCTGGCTTGCGGTCTGCGGCCAGACGGCAACCGTAATGATCGTCGCCTTCTGGCTCAAGTTTCCACTGCCGCTGCTGGCTGCGTGCGTGTTGATCGCCTGTCTTGCCTGGATCAACTTCTTCCTGACATTGCGCTATCCTGCGACGCATAGACTGGAGCCGCCGGCAGCCTTTGCCCTGCTCGCGCTTGACCTTCTGCAGCTTTCCGGGCTTCTTTTCATTACCGGCGGCCTTGCCAATCCGTTTTCGGTGCTGGTCTGCGTGCCGGTTATCATCTCCTTTGCCTCCCAGCCGATCCGCTACAGCATGGCGCTGATCGCCTCGGCGATGATCTGCATCACCGCGTTGGCGTTCTCGCCGTTCCATCTTCCCTGGTATGAAGGGGCGGAGATCAACGTTCATAACGTCATGCAGCTTGGCGTCTGGTGTGCCATCGCCTCAACCATGGCCTTTGCCGCCTTCTACGCCTATCGCGTCTCGATGGAGGCAAGCCAGCTGGCGGACGCACTGGCAGCAACAGAGCTGGTTCTGCAGCGGGAAAAGCACCTGTCGCAGCTCGACGGGCTTGCCGCCGCTGCCGCCCACGAGCTCGGTACGCCGCTCGCAACGATCAGCGTTGTCGCCAAGGAGATGGAAAGAGAGCTCGGACACGACGAGCGCTACCGCGAGGACGTCGCGCTGCTGCGCAGCCAGAGCGAGCGTTGCCGCGACATCCTGCGCCGGCTAACGACGCTGTCATCTGAAAACGAAGCGCATATGCGACATCTGACATTGTCCTCGATGATGGAGGAGGTTATCGCGCCGCATCGCGAGTTCGGCATTAATCTTGAGCTGATAGAGAAGAATCCACGAGCTGGCGAGCCGGTACTGAACCGCAATGCCGGCATCATGTACGGGCTCGGCAACCTGATCGAAAACGCCGTGGATTATGCGCGCGAAAAGGTGACGGTGACCGTCGAATTCAATGCGGAGACGCTGACAATCCTGATCGAGGACGACGGCGTCGGCTATGCGCCTGAAATCCTGACGAGGATCGGCGAGCCCTACGTCACCAGCAGACCGCGGGATGATACTGCCGGCGGCCTCGGACTTGGTCTCTTCATCGCCAAGACATTGCTGGAGCGCTCCGGTGCGTCGTTGACCTTCGGCAACCGCGATCCGGAAGCGCCCGGCGCCCGTATCAGGATCGAATGGCCGAGGATGTTGATCGATAGCAATTCGACAAAATGAATTTGCAGGCCTAAAACGAGAATGAGAAATACTGCAATTGAGGAGGCGGCGTGGCCGCCGGGATCGTGTAGGAATGATTGAGGTAAGTGAAGATGTGCGCGGCGAACCGCTCGCTGCTGCCCAAAGCTTAGTGGACCACATCGGGCCGGATGCAAGCCTCCTGATCGTTGACGACGATGGGCCGTTTCTGCGCCGGCTGGCGCGCGCGATGGAAACGCGGGGATTTCTGGTCGAGACGGCCGAATCGGTGGCCGAAGGCGTTGCCAAATCGAAGAGCCGCCCGCCTAAATATGCGGTCGTTGACCTCAGACTTGGTGACGGCAACGGGCTCGACGTCATAGCGGCCATCCGGCAGCGTCGCGACGATACCCGCATCATCGTTCTGACCGGTTACGGCAACATCGCGACAGCCGTGACAGCCGTGAAGCTGGGTGCCCTCGACTATCTTGCCAAACCGGCCGATGCGGACGATGTGTACCTGGCCTTGACGCAGCGTCCGGGCGAGAAGGCGGATGTGCCGGAAAATCCGATGTCGGCGGACCGCGTTCGCTGGGAGCATATTCAGCGTGTCTACGAGATGTGCGAGCGAAACGTCTCTGAAACAGCAAGACGGCTCAACATGCATCGCCGGACATTGCAGCGGATTCTCGCCAAGCGCGCGCCGAAATAGGTGTCGCTTATTCGATCGGAAAGGACTTGCCGGTCGCCCATTCCGCCATCAACAGGCGTTGAGCGGCAACCCGGGAAAAATTGAGCGTGACGGCCTTGCGCGTTGCCGGCGGCAGACGATGTTCCGGCGCTTCCCTGATCATATGCGCACCATAGCCATCAGAGAGAAACAGGCCGCAGTCCTGCGGAAAGATGTCGAGCGGAACATCCTTGTGGGTCGCAAAGAAGAGGCGGTCACAATGGAGCCGATAGTCTGGCCATTTGCGATCGACCCGGAAGTCTTCGATCGAAGTCTTGATCTCGACGATCCATATCTCTCCCCTTTCCGACACCGAAATCAGATCGGCGCGACGCCCAGAGGCGAGCGGCAATTCCGGCAGCACTGCATGGCGCATCTCGTGAAGCAACAACTGCATGCCTTTGCGAACAAGCAGCGCTCGGTCGGACTGGCGACCGTCTATTAACGGATTACTATTATAAACAGTCAAAATGGTCATGATCATCACTCCGGCTGCACCAAGAATTGTTGCAAAAAAACCATGCGGTTCCAATTTGCGTCGGACTTGATCTTTGTTGTGCAGCAGTCGCTTGCAAAGGCGCATTATATCTAAAATAAACCGTAGTCAAAGATGGTTGATGCAATCCCTCTTTCCAACCCACAACCCGAGAGACATTCATGCGCCTCCGCAATGCAATGACCGTATTCGGCCTTGTCGCGACAGTTGCCGCGGCCGGCTACGCAGCGACCGCTACGGCCGCGCCGATCAGCTCAGCAACCTCCTCCGTCGAAACGCTTAAGACCTTCGATAGCGACTATGGCGTGACCAGCGATGCCGGCTTCTCCCTTCCGGCGATCCCGATCCAGAAGGTCAAGCCTGAGTTCCGCCGCCAGATGGTCACCTTCCAGAGCAGCGAGGCGCCCGGCACGATCATCGTCAACACGCGCGAACGCCATCTTTACTACGTTCTGGCCGACAACCAGGCGATCCGTTACGGCATCGGCGTCGGCAAGCAGGGCTTTGCCTGGTCGGGCAACGCCTATGTTGCGTGGAAGCAGGAATGGCCGAGCTGGCACCCGCCGAAGGAAATGGCCGAACGTAAGCCGGAAGTCGCCAAATATGTCGATGACGGCATGAACCCGGGCCTTGAAAATCCGCTCGGCGCGCGCGCGATGTACCTCTACAACGACAAGGGCCAGGATACTCTCTTCCGCCTGCACGGCACGCCGGAATGGGCATCAATCGGCACCGCAGCTTCCTCTGGCTGCATCCGCATGATCAATCAGGACGTTATCGACCTCTACAAGCGCGTCCTGCCGGGCCACACAACAAAGGTTGTCGTGATCCAGTAGCAGCAACCATAGCCGATATTTGAAAATGGCCGCTGGATGGATCATCCGGCGGCCATTTTGTTTGTCGGCGTTTTTGGTCAGGCAATCTGGCTTAAGCGTGCTGCTTGGCTTTGAGTTCAAGCCTTCTGCGATGCAGAACAGGTTCGGTGTAGCCGTTCGGCTGTTCGCGGCCCTTCAAGACGAGGTCGAGCGCCGCCTGAAACGCCACCGATCCTTCGAAGTTGCCGGCCATGGCGGCATATTCCCGATCGGTGGCATTCTGCTGATCGACCACCGCAGCCATCCGTTTCATGGTCTCGACGACCTGCGCCTCGGTCACCACCTTGTGATGCAGCCAGTTGGCCATGTGCTGCGCCGAGATTCTAAGCGTGGCACGGTCCTCCATCAGGCCGACATTGTTGATGTCAGGCACTTTCGAGCAGCCGACGCCCTGGTCGACCCAGCGTACGACGTAGCCGAGGATACCTTGCGAATTGTTGTCGAGCTCGCGCTGGATTTCCTCCGGCGTCCAGTTGGGACGGACGGCGACCGGTACGGAGAGAATGTCGGAAAGCCTGGCGCGCGGACGACCCTTCAGGGCTTTCTGCACCTCGGCGACGTTGACACGATGATAGTGCGTGGCATGGAGCGTTGCCGCGGTCGGTGACGGCACCCAGGCCGTGTTGGCGCCGGCCCTTGGATGCGCGATCTTCTGTTCCAGCATCGCCGCCATCAGATCCGGCATCGCCCACATGCCCTTGCCGATCTGCGCGTGGCCGGACAGGCCGCATTCAAGCCCGATATCGACATTCCAGTTCTCATAGGCGGCAATCCAGGCGGCCTGCTTCATGTCGCCCTTGCGGATCATCGGGCCTGCTTCCATCGAGGTGTGAATCTCGTCGCCGGTGCGGTCGAGGAAGCCGGTGTTGATGAAGACGACGCGCTCGCGGGCGGCACGGATTGATTCCTTGAGGTTGATCGTCGTGCGACGCTCCTCGTCCATGATGCCCATCTTGATCGTGTATCGCGGCATGCCGAGCATATCCTCGACGCGGCCGAATATCTCAGCTGCGAACGCGACCTCTTCGGGGCCGTGCATCTTCGGCTTGACGACATACATCGACCCCTGGCGCGAGTTCATATGACGGCCGCTCGGACCGATGTCGTAGAGCGCGATCAGGCCTGTGATCGCGGCATCCATGATGCCCTCGGGTACTTCGTTGCCATCGCGATCGAGGATGGCGGGATTGGTCATCAGATGCCCGACGTTGCGGATCAGCATCAAGGACCGGCTGCGCAGCGCGAAGCTCGTGCCATCCGGAGCCGTATAATCGACGTCGGGATTGAGCCGACGGATGAAGCTCTTACCGCCCTTTGCGACCTCTTCCGTCAAATCACCTTTCATCAGCCCGAGCCAGTTGCGATAGACGACGGCCTTGTCTTGCGCATCCACTGCCGCGATCGAATCCTCGCAGTCCATGATCGCCGTGATTGCCGATTCGAGCCTGATGTCGGAGATGCCGGCGGGATCGGTCTTGCCGATCGCAGTCGTGGCGTCGATGACAATCTCGATGTGAATGCCGTTATTCTTCAAAAGGATATGGGTGGGGCTGGCTGCATCTCCGAGATAGCCAGCAAAATGTTGCGATGCGGAGGTCAGGCTGTGCCTACCATCAGCCGCGGCAAGCACCAGCTCGCCATCCCTGACGGCAAAGCCGGTGACATCGTTCCAGCTTGCATCCGATATCGGAACGGCGGCATCAAGGAAGTCCCGGGCCCAGGCGATGACCTTTTCGCCCCTCCTTGGATTGTAGCCCTTGCCCCTTTCGGCGCCATCCGCTTCCGCAATCGCGTCCGTGCCGTAAAGCGCGTCATAGAGCGATCCCCAGCGAGCGTTGGCGGCATTCAGCGCATACCGCGCATTCATGACCGGCACGACCAGTTGGGGGCCAGCGACCACGGCAATCTCGTCATCGACATTGGATGTCGAGACGGAAAAATCAGGGCCTTCTGGGATGAGGTAACCAATATCGCGCAGGAACCCCTCATAGGCCTCCATATCGCTCGGCGCACCATTGCGACGATACCAATCGTCGAGCGATGCCTGCAAGGCGTCGCGCCTGGCGAGCAGCGCGCGGTTCTTCGGTGCAAGGTCGTGGACGATCGCCGAGAGGCCGGCAAAGAAGCTATCCGGATCGACGCCGGAGCCTGGCAGTGCCTCATTGATCAGAAAATCATCAAGCACCTCTTCGATCGCAAGCCCATTTCTGTCAATGCGGTCCATGCCATTTACTCCTGATGCCGACGTCGGTTCTCTTTGGCTGCCAATTTGCGAGCGCTGCCGCTGATAGTCAATTTATCCGTGGTCCGAAAATGCCAGGGATCGCATGGCACGATCACTCGGCGGCGATCCGAGGTCGCCCGCTGGCGGTCGCGATGAACCGCGCCTCGATCAGCTTGCGCGAGCCTTCGATGTCAGCGGCGTCGACCTCCTCGACGATCGAAACAACCGGATCAGCGGCGCCGTTCAGACGTGCCTGCTCGAGTGCGACCGCCCTGGCTCGGGCTCGCGCCGCCTCGAAACCCTTGGCTTCGTCGATAAACCGCAGCGTTTCTCCGGCGCCGTTGAGGATGAAAATTCCGTCCTCCGGCGCCGTGATAAAGACTGTCGCGCTTGTGCGCACCTGGCTGACGACCGCGCCGATGGCGTTTGCCACGTCCGCGTCGGCGGGAATGGCGCTTTCGCTGCCAAGCATTTCAGCGATCGCCGGATAGTAGACGGAGGCGGAAGCACCGAGCCCGACCAGCGGCCGATCGAGCGCGACGGCGAAGCGGACGATACCCGGCTGCCGTTGCAGAGCCCGGTCAATCGCTTTGGATTTGGCAGGATCCAGATCGCCAACCCCGTCTTCAGACAGGCAAGCAGCAAGGATGACCTCCGCTGACTGTCGCGTCAGCCGATCGACAATCTTCTTGGCAAGGTCCTCGACCGTCGAGGCTATCGGGCGAGCCGACCCATCCTTGATGCGGCAACCAAGGGCGAGGCCCAATTGCGCGGCTTCCACATTCCATTGCTCTTGGCGACCGAGGGCGTGCATGGCATCGGACGGCGTCAGGCCGCAGAGATGGACCAGACCGCGAGCGACAAGGCGGTCGAGGGTCGCCTTCTGCGGTGTTGACGTCAGAAGCTGGTCAAGTGCCACCGGGACCATGCCTATCTTGTCGAACAAGGCCTGTTCCTGAGGCTGGAGACCACTTGCCAAGTGATCCGGCACGCCGGTCCGAACCGCGAAGCGGCCATCATTGCGGCCGAGGTGAGGGCTGCGCACCTGCCGCTGCAAGACAGGGAGGATCGCATCCGGGTGGGTTTCGGCGGCAAGGCTTAGCGGCAGAAGGCGACGCGGGCCGAGTTCGAACGCTACGGCGAGGCCTCGTTCGTTGATGCGCACCTCGGAATCCCCGCCGAGCCCATAGGTCCGCATTGCAACGGCCTCGACCATGGTGCGATAGCCACCGACGACGGCACCGTCCGCATCCAAACGTGGCCGCCCGGCTTCCATCACTGCTACATCGGTCGTCGTGCCACCGATGTCAGAGACAACGGCATTATCGAGACCCGTCAGGTAGCGCGCGCCGACAAGGCTCGCGGCGGGGCCGGACAAAATAGTTTCGATCGGGCGCAGCTTTGCCTCGGACGCCGAGATCAAAGCGCCGTCGCCACGCACGACCATCATCGGGGCTTCGATACCGCGCGCTGCCAGGAAGTTCTCGCAGGCGCCGACCAGCCGGTCGATCATCGAGACCAGGCGGGCATTGAGAAGGGTCGTCAATGCCCGGCGCGGGCCGCCGAGCTTCGAGGAAAGCTCGTGGCTGCAAGTGACTGGCAGGTGTGAGATCTCCCGAATTCGATCACGCACGCGGATTTCGTGAGCCGGATTCCGCACCGCGAAATAACCTGCGACGGCGAAGGAGGACACACCTCTTGCCAGTTCCGGCAGGACTTCGTCCAAGGCCGCCAATTCGAGCGGGTTTTCGTTCCCGTGAACATCATGGCCGCCCTCCAAGTAGACGACCGGATCGGACCCAAGCGCGTCGGCAAGACCGGCACGCTTCAGATCATCCGGACCAAAACCGATCATGACGAGGCCGGCGCGCCCGCCCTGGCCTTCGACAAGGGCATTGGTCGCGAGCGTCGTCGAAAGCGACACAAGGCTGATCGCCGAGGCATCGACGCCAGCCTCAGAAATAACCGCGTCGACCGCGCCAGCGATACCGATTGCCAGATCGTGCCGCGTGGTCAGCGACTTCGCCTTGGCGACAACGCCGCGGATCTCATGGAAAAGGACGGCATCCGTGTAGGTTCCACCGGTATCGATGCCGAGCAGGAAATGGGAAGT
The DNA here is from genome assembly GCF_052114685.1 of Rhizobium sp. 2YAF20. NCBI lineage: Bacteria > Pseudomonadati > Pseudomonadota > Alphaproteobacteria > Hyphomicrobiales > Rhizobiaceae > Rhizobium > Rhizobium sp. 2YAF20. The sequence continues at coordinate 18,085 of NZ_JBFRFF010000002.1, forward strand.
CACGCGCTGATCAAGTCCCTGAAGCGGAAGGTTCCCGCGTTTATTGCACTGTTTGCTTCACGATGGCTAGCCAAGGAGCGGCAGATTGAAGCCTTGCTCTGGTCTAGCTTCGACGAGAGACCAGCATGGGCAAGCCTCCCTGCGGCTGTGTCGTCAGCTTCTGTACCGGCCACGGATTGGTGTCGGCGGTCACATCAAAGCGAAAGCGATGCATCAAGACAGCGAGCGCTATGACGGCCTCCTGAAGGGCGAATGTCGCGCCGATACAGACGCGCGGACCGGCACCGAACGGTAGAAACTGGAAGCGATTGATGCCGACGCGATTCTCCGGCAGGAAGCGCTCAGGCATGAAGGCCCGCGGCTTTTCCCAATAAAGCGCGTGGCGATGCAAGGTCCATGGCATGATCAGGACTGTGACCCCGGCCGGAATGTCGACGCGCTCCCCGGTCGGGCTGGTCCATTGGTCGGTCGCTATGGCGGCGCGGTTGATAGATGGCGCCGGCGGATAGAGTCGCATGGTCTCTTCAAAGGCTGCGCGGACATGGGGCATGAGATCCAGCCACTCCACCGGCTCGACACCCGTTGCCAGGACGCGATCGATTTCCTCTTCCATCTCGACGCGGACATGCGCGACATTGGCGACGCAGTAAAGACACCAGGCAAGCGCCCTTGCGGTCGTCTCGTGGCCGGCGCCGATGAAGGTCAGGATATTGTCCTCGATCTCTTCCATGGTCAGCCCATCGGGGCCTGATTGCTCAAGGAGCAGCGTCAGGAAATCGTCCGGTGCGGCAGCGCGATCCGCCTTCATCTTGTCGAGGCGCAAGTTCATGGTATCGCGGACGATGCTGCGGAATTTGTCGAGGACCTTCTGGCCGCCGATGCGCGTGATTCGGGGAACCCACGATGGTGCTCGCAGCAGATCCATCGGGTCGACGCGACCCATGCGATGCAATAGCTGATTGACGTCGTCGGCAAAATGGCCGCTGGCAGTGACAATTTCGCCGGAAAACAACGTGTCGGCGAGGATCGCAAAGGTGAGTTCGGTCATGTCAACGGCGATGTCGAACCGCTTGCCATCAACACCAACCGACTGGTATTTCGCCGCATATTCCTCCGTCTGCTTCAGCATCTGGCCCGCAAAGCCGCGGGCATGCCTCGGTGTGAAGACCGGAGCCAGTGCCTTGCGCGAGCGTTTCCACACCTGCCCCTCAGCAGTCAGCAAACCGTCGCGCAGGATCGGTCGGAGCACGAGCTGGCGAATGTCCGACATGCGATAATTGGCGGCGTTGTCGACCAGCACATGCTTGATCAGCCCGGGATCGTTGACGATCAGCGTGCTTTCGCGAAAGAAGCGCGTGTGTATCCACGGCAATGTGTAGGAGGGCTCGCCCCAAAGCTCGAGCGGGTTGCGCAAGATCGTGCGGATGATTTCCAACCGCGACGGCGGAACGTTTCGCGGGGTTGGAGCGGGCGGCGTGAAGGGCTCGGGGCTCATATCCATGAGATCGCCATTAGAAGAATTCCTCGTGCCCCCGCTTGGCGAGCTTAGAGCAGGGATTTGAGGTCGTCGAGCTTCTCGTTGATCAGCCAGCCATAATAGTTTTCCTCAGGCCAGACCGGCTGGCCGGCACCCCGGTTTCTAGCAGCAAGCGCTGCGGCACGCTTGCGAGGATTGCCCAGATTGTAGAGCGTGGCGGTGAGGCCCGGATTGTTGGAGATGTCCATGCCGGCGATCGAGCGATAGTCATCAATTGAAGTTTTGACCTCGGCGGCGATAAAGGCAAGCGACAGGTCCGGATCCATGATCGCGTGGTAGACGTCGGCCGCCTTTTTCTCGTCAAGCTTGGGAATGCCCGAGATCCTGCTCACCGCGTCCGAAAGCATCAGAGCCGTCAGCGGATTGATCTGGCCGAGCCCGAATGTCTGCCCGGCATAGAAAGGCTGGAAAAACACCGCGCTGAACCTGTTGTTGGGAAAGGATTTTCCGTCGATCGTCTTGCCGCGGAAATCCTCCTCCCAGACGTCTTCCCTGCAGGTCCAGAGACCGTAGGATTCGCTCTTACCGTTGCACCGGGCAAATTGCGGCCGAGCTACGAAATCATCGACGTCCTCGCCATTATAGGCAAAACGAAAGCTCTCGCCGGCATAGGATGCCGCCTTGATGTAATAGGACTGCAAGCCGTCATAGGCGTCGACATTGTAGGTGTGCTCGCCGACGATCGCGCCGATCACATGGATCGGTTGGATATCATAGGCCCGCGATACCGCCTTGATCTTCGATATGAGTTTCTTGTCGGTTGCCAGGAGCTCGCGGACTTTCTGGTACTTGCGCTCGAAGGTGCCGTTCGTCCCCTTGGTGCGACGAACGGAGGCGCCTGGAATGTCGGGTTGCTCTGCATTGCGATTGCCCGGCGGCACGGTGAGAAGGCCCGCTGCGTTCGCTGGAACCCAGGAGAGGCTGAACACGGCCACAAGGAGGGAAATCAGAATGCGTCGCATGATCGGTTGCCCTGTCGAAATATCATCTTATGTTTCACTGCGGCTGCGTGGATCATAAACTTGGCCGAATGATGCCGGTGCCGCAATTTCCATACACGGAAACGGGCCCTTCACTAAAAAGTAAAGGGCCCGCTGTCGAGGGTCGTCTTCGAATATTCGGCCTGGCCGATCCGTCGAACTAGAGGATATAGCGCGACAGATCGGTATTGCCGGCAAGATCGCCGACATGCTCCTTCACATAATCGGCATCGATCGTCACCGAGGTGCCGCCCCGATCGGGTGCGTTGTAGGAGATTTCGTCCAACACGCGCTCCATGACGGTCTGCAGACGGCGCGCGCCTATATTTTCCACCGACGAGTTCAGATGAACGGCGACATCAGCCAGAGCATCTAGCGCACCGTCGGTGAAATCGAGCGTCAGCCCTTCCGTTTCCATCAGCGCCTTGTACTGGCGGATGAGACTTGCCTCGGTTTCCGTCAGGATGCGGCGAAGATCTGCCTTGGTCAGCGGCTTCAGCTCGACGCGGATCGGCAAGCGGCCTTGAAGTTCCGGCAACAGGTCCGATGGCTTGGAGACATGGAAGGCACCGGAGGCGATGAAGAGGATATGGTCCGTCTTGACCGGGCCGTACTTCGTCGCGACCGTCGTGCCTTCAACCAGCGGCAGCAAATCCCGCTGAACGCCTTCGCGCGAAACGCCGGCCCCGACGCCGCCGTCGCGGGCAGCGATCTTGTCGATTTCGTCAAGGAAGACGATGCCGTCGTTTTCAGCGGAGCGGACGGCTTCGCGCTGGATGACTTCGTTGTCGATCAGCTTGTCGGATTCATCGCGGATCAGGTCCGCATAGGATGCCTTGACGGTAGTGCGCACCTTCTTAGTGCGATTGCCCATGGCCTTGCCGAACATTTCCGACAGGTTCAGCACGCCGATATTGGCGCCTGGCATGCCGGGAATCTCGAAACCGGGAGCGCCCGAACCGCTGTCGGCGACCTCGATGTCGATTTCCTTGTCATCGAGTTCACCGTCGCGAAGCTTCTTACGGAAGTTCTCGCGCGTCGCCGGCGACGACGTCGAGCCGACAAGCGCGTCAAGAACGCGCTCCTCCGCACTCATATGGGCTTTCGCCTGGACTTCGCTGCGCTTCTTTTCGCGCACCAAGCCGATGCCGACCTCAACCAAATCGCGAATGATCTGCTCGACGTCGCGGCCGACATAGCCGACTTCAGTGAATTTGGTGGCTTCCACCTTTATGAAAGGCGCGCCTGCGAGCTTGGCCAGCCGACGGGATATTTCCGTCTTGCCGACACCGGTCGGGCCGATCATCAGGATGTTCTTCGGCATCACTTCCTCACGCAGGAAGGGCTCGAGCTGCTGGCGGCGCCAGCGGTTACGCAGTGCGATTGCGACGGCGCGCTTGGCCTCATGTTGGCCGATAATATAGCGGTCGAGTTCGGAAACGATCTCGCGGGGAGAAAAAGTGGTCATCTTATGGGTTTCCCGTCAGGGCTAGAAACGATCAGGAAAGGAAATCAGCCTTCGGTGTCGAGTGTTTCGACGACGACATTGTGGTTTGTGTAGACACAGATGTCGGCCGCGATATCCAGCGCTCGACGGGCAATCTCGTCTGCCGACTTGTCGCTGTCCATCAAGGCGAGTGCTGCTGCCAAAGCATAGTTGCCGCCGGAGCCGATTGCAGTCGCTCCGTGCTCGGGCTCCAGCACATCGCCGTTGCCGGTGAGCGCCAGCGTGATCGACTTGTCGGCGACCAACATCATTGCCTCGAGGTTGCGTAGATATTTGTCGGTCCGCCAGTCCTTGGCCAGCTCGACGGCGGCGCGCATTAGCTGTCCTGGATATTGCTCCAGCTTCTTTTCGAGCCGATCGAGAAGCGTGAAGGCATCCGCCGTCGCGCCGGCAAAGCCTGCTATGACGTCGCCTTTGCCGATGCGGCGAACCTTGCGGGCGTTGCCCTTCATCACGGTTTGGCCGAGGCTGACCTGGCCATCACCGGCCATCACGACCTGGCCACCTTTCCGCACTGTTATGATTGTTGTCATGAAACACCTGTCTTTGCCCGATCCCGGGCGCTGTCGAGGGGCCGTGCATCGGCCCTGTCGAGACCTATGTAAGTCGGCTTCCCACGATTGCAAATGGCCTTCATTTCCGAATCGTGACAGAGGCGTTGCCAAAGACGAGCTGCCGTCATGTAACTTCTGGATATTTCCTGATGTGCCTGATAAGGAACGGCCATAATTCCGATGGAGCAGGCCATGGCAGAGACCGTTGCGAGCCGCACGGCAAGCATTTCCCGCAAGACGAACGAGACCTCGGTGTCGGTTTCCGTCGTTCTCGACGGTACCGGAAAATCGACGATTTCGACGGGCGTGGGCTTTTTCGATCACATGCTCGATCAGCTTTCGCGCCACTCCCTGATCGACATGGAGATCGAGACCAAGGGCGACCTGCATGTCGACGATCATCATGCCGTCGAGGACACCGGCATCGCCATCGGCCTGGCAATCGCCAAGGCGCTCGGTGATCGCCGTGGCATTGCGCGCTACGCCTCGATCGACCTTGCCATGGACGAGACGATGACCAAGGCAGCGGTCGACCTTTCCGGCCGGCCCTTTCTTGTCTGGAATGTGGCCTTCACCTCACCCAAGATCGGCACCTTCGATACCGAGCTGGTGCGCGAGTTTTTCCAGGCGCTGGCGCAGAATGCCGGGATCACGCTGCACGTCCTCAATCACTATGGCGCCAACAATCACCATATTGCCGAGACATGCTTCAAAGCTGTTGCCCGCGCGCTCCGTGTGGCAACCGAGATTGACCCAAGGCAGGCAGGCCGCATTCCCTCGACCAAGGGCACGCTCGCCTAAGCCGTTCACGAGCATAGCAAGACGATGGCAAGCTACCTTATCCTGACACCGGCGAGCGGGCCGGGCAAAGACCATGAGAACACTCGCTTCATCCGCGACGGTTTTTCGCTGCTCGCCTTTTTCTTCCCCTGGATCTGGTTGCTTTGGCAGCGGCTGTGGCTTTCCGGGATAGCTGCGTTTCTTCTCCAGATGTTTGGCCTCGCTCTGATTGGCAAGGCTGCCCTGTGGCCGGCCGGCATTGCCATTCTCCTTGGCGTCAGCCTGCTTGCTGCGGTCGAGGGGCGCAACCTTGTTGCCCGGAGGCTCGTTGCAATGGGCTGGAAGGAAACCGGGCTGGTTTCGGCGCGCCGGCTTTCGGAGGCCGAAGAGATTTATTTTGCCGAAATTCCTGATGAAATGGCTACGAATATTCCGTCGGTGTATTGGGATATTCCGACACACGGCACCGGCAATTCCGGTGGCGCGGCGCTCGGCCTCATCGGTTATGACGGAGGGCGCTGAGCGATGCACGTCGTCATTATCGACTATGGCTCCGGAAATCTCCGATCCGCCACGAAAGCGTTCGAACGAGCCGCCCGCGAGGCCGGTATCGACGCCGAGATCGAATTGACCGACCGGGCCGACCGCGTGGCGACGGCCGACCGGATTGTTCTTCCCGGTGTTGGCGCCTATGCGGATTGCCGCCGGGGGTTAGATGCCGTCGACGGGATGACCGCGGCACTGGTCGAGGCTGTCGAGCAAAAGGCACGACCTTTCCTCGGCATTTGCGTCGGCATGCAGCTGATGTCGTCGCGTGGTCTCGAGAAGACGACGACGCAGGGCCTAGACTGGATCAGCGGCGATGTTATTGAGATGACGCCGGACGATGCCCTCTTGAAAATCCCGCAGATCGGCTGGAACACGCTGGATCTGCGAAGCCCGCACCCGCTTTTTGATGGCATCCCGACCGGGGCCGAGGGACTGCATGCCTATTTCGTGCACTCCTACCACCTGGCAGCCGACAATCCTGGCGACGTCATAGCGACTACGAATTACGGCGGGCCTGTCACTGCCTTCGTCGGGCGCGACAATATGGTTGGCTCGCAGTTTCACCCCGAGAAAAGCCAAAAACTCGGCCTTGCCCTGATTGCCAATTTCCTGCGCTGGAAGCCTTGACGGCTTCGCGCATCGAACGGACCCAGATATCATGATCCTTTTTCCAGCAATCGACCTCAAGGATGGCCAGTGTGTTCGCCTGAAGCTCGGCGACATGGCGCAGGCGACCGTCTACAATCCCGACCCCGCGGCGCAGGCGAAAGCCTTTGAGGACCAGGGCTTCGAATGGCTGCATGTGGTCGACCTCAATGGCGCCTTCGCCGGTACAAGTGTCAACGGCGATGCGGTCGATCGCATCTTGAAGGCGACGAAAAATCCGGTGCAACTTGGTGGTGGCATCCGCACGCTCGATCATATCGAAAGCTGGCTGGCGCGCGGGCTAAGTCGCGTCATCCTCGGCACCATCGCGGTTCGCGATCCGGCGCTGGTGATCGAGGCTTGCCGCAAATTTCCAGGCCGGGTTGCCGTCGGAATTGACGCCAAGGGCGGCAAGGTTGCCGTCGAGGGCTGGGCCGAGGCCTCGCAGCTCGGCGTGATCGAATTGGCACGCAAATTCGAGGGCGCTGGCGTGGCGGCGATCATCTATACGGATATCGACCGGGACGGCATTCTTGCCGGCATCAACTGGGCTTCGACGCTCGAGCTTGCCGATGCGGTCTCGATCCCCGTCATCGCTTCGGGTGGCCTTGCATCGCTTGACGACGTCAGGCGCATGCTCGAGCCGGACGCGCGCAAGCTCGAGGGTGCGATTTCCGGCCGTGCGCTCTATGATGGCCGGATCGACCCGGGCGAGGCGCTGGCGCTGATCAGGGCCGCTGGCAGCAAGGAAGCAGTGCTATGACACTCAAGGCTCGCATCATTCCCTGTCTCGACGTCAAGGACGGGCGTGTCGTCAAAGGCGTCAACTTTTTGAATCTCATCGACGCCGGTGATCCGGTCGAGGCTGCCAAGGCCTATGATGCGGCGGGCGCCGACGAGCTGTGCTTCCTCGACATCACGGCCTCGTCCGACAATCGCGACACGATCTTCGACGTGGTGACCCGCACTGCTGAGCAATGCTTCATGCCGGTGACGGTCGGTGGCGGGGTTAGAACCATCGCCGATATCCGCAAGCTACTGCTCTGTGGCGCCGACAAGGTTTCGATCAACTCGGCAGCTGTCGCCAATCCCGACTTTGTGACAGAAGCTGCCGACAAGTTCGGCAATCAATGCATCGTCGTCTCGATCGATGCGAAGCGCCGCCGGAGCCAGGGGGTTGGGGGCGATAATCTCAGCGCGTGGGAGATCTACACGCATGGCGGCCGAAACGCGACGGGGATCGATGCCGTCGAGTTCGCCTGGAAGATGGTTGAGCGCGGCGCCGGCGAGCTTCTGGTAACCTCTATGGATCGTGACGGCACCAAGGTCGGCTACGACCTGGAATTGACCCGGGCGATCGCCGATGCCGTCCGCGTTCCGGTCATTGCATCCGGTGGCGTCGGCGACCTTGACGACCTCGTTGCCGGCGTCAAGGACGGGCATGCCAATGCCGTGCTGGCGGCGTCGATTTTCCACTTCGGCACCTATTCGATTGGGCAAGCAAAGCGCTATATGTCGGAGCGTGGCATCGCCATGCGCCTGGACTGAGCCCTGAAAGAGACGATATGAACGGCTTTTCCCTTTCCGATCTCGAGAAAATCGTAGACGAGCGCTCGAGAGCGGCACCGCAGGAATCCTGGACCGCAAAGCTTGTGTTGGGTGGTCAATCGAAGGCGGCAAAGAAGCTGGGCGAGGAAGCAATCGAGACCGTCATGGCAGCTGTCATGAACGACCGCGACAACCTCACCTGTGAGGCCGCCGATCTCCTCTATCATCTGATGGTTGTTTTAAAGATTGCCGACATTCCGTTAGAGAATGTTATGGGCGAACTTAAGAAGCGTACCGTTCAATCCGGCCTTAAAGAGAAGGCCAGTCGGCAGAATTCATGACGATAGCAACCCAAACCACCGCAGCGCCGGAACCGCTCGACCATTTCCAGGCCAACGCCTATTCGCCCTATCATTTCTTCTCGTCCGAGGAATGGTCGCACTTCCGTGCCGATACGCCTCTGACGCTGACGGCGGACGAGGTGACGCGGCTGCGCTCGATGGGCGACCCGATCGATCTCGACGAGGTTCGGCGGATCTATCTGTCACTGTCGCGCCTATTGTCCTCGCATGTGGAATCCTCGCAGATCCTGTTCGAGCAGCGCAACCGGTTCCTCAGCCTATCCGATGTCGCCAAGACACCCTTTGTCATCGGCATCGCCGGTTCCGTTGCAGTCGGCAAGTCGACCACGGCGCGTATCCTGAAGGAGCTTTTGCGCCGTTGGCCGTCGAGCCCAAAGGTCGATCTGATCACGACGGATGGTTTCCTGCACTCGAACGTGGAGTTGCAACGGCGAAACCTCATGCAGCGCAAGGGTTTTCCCGAAAGCTACGATACCGGCGCGCTGTTGCGCTTCCTGTCGGCCATCAAGGCCGGCCAGCCCAATGTCAAGGCACCCTGCTACTCGCACCTCGTCTACGATGTGCTGCCGAACGAATACAAGATCGTCGATCGTCCTGACATTCTGATTTTCGAGGGGATCAACGTGCTGCAATCGCGGCATCTGCCCGCCGATGGCAAGATTGTGCCGATGGTTTCCGATTTTTTCGATTTCTCGATCTACATCGACGCCGATGAACATCTGATCCGCGACTGGTACGTACATCGCTTCATGAACCTGCGCGAGACCGCCTTCCGCGACCCCAATTCCTTCTTCCATCGCTACGCCTCGATTACCGAAAAAGAAGCCCTGGCGACCGCTGAGGGGCTCTGGAAGAACATCAACCTCAAGAACCTGCGCCAGAACATCCTGCCGACCCGCCCGCGCGCCGATCTGATCCTGCAGAAGGGCCATGACCACCTCATCGAGCAGGTGGCGCTGCGAAAGCTTTGATCCACGTGGTCATGGATTGACGCGGCGAAGCGTCAGATTGATGCGTCCGCCGTTTTTCAGCAAGGTCGAGGTCGACGGATAGATGCGGTCGACGCCGTGGAAACAGAGCCTCCCCTGGCCGCCGAGCACAACGATATCGCCGCTGGAAAGCTTGAAGGATAGCGTGCGATCTGTCCGTTGCGTGCCGCCGACGCGGAAAAGACAGGCGTTGCCGAGCGAGACAGACAGGACAGGAGCGCCAAAATCCTTTTCGTCGCGATCCTGATGGAGACCCATCTTGGCGTCGTCGGAGTAGAAATTGATCAGGCAGGCCTCGGGGGGTAGGGCATAGCCAGCTATATCTCTCCATAGGGCGAGCAAATCTTGCGGAATAGCCGGCCAGGGTCGACCCGTTACAGGATGCGTCGGCTGGTAACGATAACCGCCTGCCTTGTCCGTCATCCAGCCTAGCGATCCGCAATTGCTCATTCGCACCGACATCGGCTTGCCGGTTCCAGGCATGGCCGGGACATAAAGCGGCGCTTCTGCAACGATTGCACGCACGGTGTTAACGAGCGCCTCCTGGCGAGGACGGTCCAGATATTCGGGCAGATGTCTAATTCCATTGGGCAGCAGCATGAGCATCTTTCCGTCGGCGGGGGTCGAGACTAGCGCGATAGGCGGATCACGCCCGGCAAGAAGCCGCCTACTCGCCGCCTGAGGCTTTGCCGCGCATCTTCTTGACCTCGGCGCGACCGGATTTTTCCTTCAGCCGTCGTTCGATCGAGCCCTTCGTCGGTTTGGTTTTCCGCCGCGGTGGCGGCGGAGGTTCGGCAGCCTTCAGGACCATTTCCTTCAAACGTTCGCGCGCATCCTCCCGGTTGCGGTCCTGACTGCGGAAGCGGCTTGCCTCGATCATCAGCACGCCCTCCTTCGAAAGACGCCGGCCGGCCAGCTTCATCGCGTTCGCCTTGACGCGGTCGTTCATCGAAGGCGAGTTCTGGATATTGAAGAACAGCTGGACTGCCGTCGAAACCTTGTTGACGTTTTGACCGCCGGGGCCGCCCGCAAGCACGAACTGCTCCGTCAGCTCCCAACCGGCGATGGTGATCCTGTCATTGATATAAAGCGCGTCGCTGGCCATGATGTTCTCCGCGCCCGTCTATCCCATATCGGCGCGCGGTTGAAAACAGGTCACCGCTGAAATTGAAAAACCCGGCGGGATGCCGCCGGGTTTCACGTGAATCGTCAGTAGCTTGCGTTATTCGGCGGCTATCGACAGTCCCGGTGCTGCGTTGCGCACGTTGCCGTCAACATGATCTTCGAACTTGGTGAAGTTGGCGGTGAACATCTGCACTAGCTTTCCTGCCTGCGCATCGTAAGCCATCGCATCCGGCCAGGTCGAGCGCGGGTCCAGAATACTGCTTTCGACGCCGTCAACGGCCACTGGGACCGCAAAGCCGAAGTTGGCATCGGTTCGGAGCGCGACGTTGTCGAGCTCGCCTTTCAACGCGGCGGCCAACAATGCGCGCGTCGCCTTGATGGGCATGCGCCGACCTGTCCCGTAAGCTCCGCCGGTCCAGCCTGTATTGACCAGCCAGCATTTCACACCGTGGCGACCGATCAATTCCTTCAGCAGATTGCCATACTCGGAAGGATGGCGGGGCATGAACGGCGCCCCAAAGCATGTCGAGAACGTCGCTTCCGGCTCGGTCACGCCCTTTTCCGTGCCGGCTACCTTCGCGGTGTAGCCAGAAAGGAAGTGGTACATCGCCTGCTCCGGGGTCAACCGTGCAATCGGCGGCATGACACCGAAGGCATCCGCCGTCAGCATGATGATCGTCTGCGGATGGCCCGTCATGCCGCTTTCAGACGCGTTCGGAATGAAATGCAGCGGATAGGCGCTCCGGGTATTTTCCGTGAGCGAGCCGTCATCCAGATCCGGAATGCGCTCTTCGTCGAGAACGACGTTTTCAAGGACGGTACCGAAACGGCGCGTTGCCGCATAGATTTCCGGCTCTGCGTCGGCCGAGAGACGGATCGTCTTGGCATAGCAGCCGCCTTCAAAATTGAAGATACCGTTTTCGCCCCAACCATGCTCGTCATCGCCGATCAGCGTCCGGTTCGGATCCGCCGAAAGCGTGGTCTTTCCAGTGCCCGAGAGACCGAAGAAGACCGCCGCATCACCATCAGGCCCGACATTGGCGGAACAATGCATCGGCATGACGTGCTTTTCCGGCAGCAAGTAATTCAGCACGGTAAAAACCGATTTTTTCATCTCACCGGCGTAGGACGTGCCGCCAATCAGAACCACACCGTTGACGAGATCGCAGGCGATGACGGTTTCGCTCCGGCAGCCGTGACGCTCTGGATCAGCACGGAAACTCGGCAAATCGATAATCGTCAGCTTGGGAACAAACTGCTCCAGCGTCGACCGATCCGGCCGGATCAGAAGATTGCGGATGAACAGCGAGTGCCAGGCAAATTCGGTGACGATGCGTGACGGCAAGGCGTAATCGATATCAGCGCCGCCGATGAGGTCCTGGACAAAGAGCGACCTGCCCTGCGCATGTGCGAGCATGTCCTCCTGCAACAACGCGAAGTGTTCAGGCGACATCGGCTTGTTGTTGTCCCACCAGATCTGGTCTTCGGTCGTGCTGTCTCGGACAACGAACTTGTCTTTTGGTGAGCGGCCGGTGTGCTGGCCGGTGATAGCCCGCAGTGCCCCATGGGCGGTCAGGTCGGCTTCGCCGCGGCGAATCGCCTCCTCGTATAGCGCGGCCTCCGAAAAGTTATAGCGAATGCTCTCCGCATTGCTAAATCCGATCGTCTCCAGCCCTATCGCCGGGTTGTGCACTCCTAACACCTGCATCGTTTATCTTCCTTTGCTGAAGCCGTCGTGATGGGAAAGTAAACGAACGGTAGAGACGTTTATTTCAAAGCACAAGAGCAAATATTGTTAAAAGCATAATGATATCAGATATTTAATCGATTTAAATTTGGACTGTTATTTTTAAATCGTTTGAAAGACAGAAATTGTCGTTGTCGCGGGACGCAACTTTAAATTGGTACGCGTCAAAGACGTCGATACCGCCCCTTTATCTTTGCCACAATTTGTTCCACCTTTATCCCCCATAAGCGCGCCTTGTAAGCCGACCGAGCTGGCAAGCCACCTGGCTGGAAACCTGTTCCGGGAGATGCGCATTGATGACGGAGATGAACACCATGCTGACAATCGCGCTCGTTGACGACGACCGCAATATCCTGACTTCCGTCTCCATTGCTCTGGAAGCCGAGGGATATAAGGTCGAGACGTATACCGACGGCGCCTCTGCGCTCGACGGTCTTCTGGCTCGCCCACCGCAGTTGGCGATCTTCGACATCAAGATGCCGCGCATGGACGGGATGGAGCTGCTTCGCCGGCTGCGCCAGAAATCGGACATCCCGGTTATCTTCCTTACGTCGAAAGACGAGGAAATCGACGAGCTGTTCGGCCTGAAGATGGGCGCCGACGACTTCATCACCAAGCCTTTCTCCCAACGGCTGCTGGTGGAGCGCGTCAAGGCGGTGCTTCGCCGCGCCTCCAACCGCGAGGCTGCGGCGGCAGCCGGTGGCGGCGGAACGCCGAAGGCTGGCGCCGTGCTGCAGGCTCGCTCGCTGGAGCGGGGGCAGCTCGCCATGGACCAGGAGCGGCACACCTGCACCTGGAAGGGCGAACCGGTGACGCTGACGGTCACGGAGTTTCTCATTCTGCATTCGCTGGCTCAGCGGCCCGGCGTCGTCAAAAGCCGCGACGCGCTGATGGATGCCGCCTATGACGAGCAGGTTTATGTGGACGACCGTACGATCGACAGCCACATCAAGAGGCTGCGAAAGAAATTCAAGATGGTCGACGTCGACTTTGATATGATTGAAACACTCTACGGAGTGGGGTATCGCTTCCGCGAGGCGGCCTGATGGCCGCCCGCTGACGGCGCGACTATGAAATAAGGGCTTTTGGGTAGGATTGCCGGTCCTGTCCTTCGAAAGGGCCGAAGCTTGGCACAGCTGGTGCAGCACAGAGACATCGACGACACGGATAGCCCGACCGGTGCCCGCACTGCCGGCCGGCGCTGGACGCATCCGTTCACGATCATCCGGCGGATCTTCGGAAATGCCGTCTTCTCGAGTCTGACACGGCGCATCCTCTTCTTCAACCTGACGGCACTTGTGGTGCTTGTCGGCGGTATTCTCTACCTCAACCAGTTCCGCGAAGGATTGATCGATGCCCGTGTCGAAAGCCTTCTGACGCAGGGCGAAATTATTGCCGGCGCCGTTTCGGCCTCCGCCTCCGTCGATACCAATTCGATTACCATCGACCCGGAGAAGCTTCTCGAGCTTCAGGCCGGGCAAAGCATCACGCCTGTACCGAACGACGAGGACCTCGAATTTCCGATCGACCCGGAAAAGGTCGCGCCGGTTCTCCGGCGCCTGATCTCGCCGACGCGCACGCGCGCGCGCATCTTCGACGCGGACGCAAATCTCCTGCTAGATTCGCGCCATCTCTATTCCCGCGGCCAAGTGCTTCGGTTCGACCTTCCGCCAGTCGACGACGAGGTGCAAAACTGGTCCGACTGGTTCACCGGCCTGCTCAACAAGATGCTGCAGCCAAGCAACCTGCCGGTCTACAAGGAAGCCCCCGGCGGCGACGGCTCTATCTATCCGGAGGTGATGAATGCCCTGACCGGCGTTCGAGGTGCCGTCGTGCGCAGCACCGAAAAGGGCGAACTGATCGTTTCCGTCGCAGTGCCGATCCAGCGTTCGCGAGCGGTGCTCGGCGTACTGCTGCTGTCGACGCAGGCCGGCGACATCGACAAGATAGTTCACGCGGAGAGGCTTGCGATCATGCGCGTCTTCGGGGTCGCGACGCTGGTGAACGTCGTGCTGTCGTTGCTTCTGTCCTCGACGATTGCCAATCCGCTTCGACGCCTCTCGGCGGCAGCAATCCGGGTTCGGCGAGGCTCGAAGGAGCGCGAGGAAATTCCGGATTTTTCCGCGCGCCAGGACGAAATCGGCAATCTTTCCATAGCGCTGCGTGAAATGACGACCGCCCTTTATGACCGGATCGAGGCGATCGAGAGTTTCGCGGCCGATGTGAGCCATGAGCTCAAGAACCCGCTGACGTCGCTTCGCAGCGCCGTGGAGACCTTGCCGCTTGCCCGTAACGAGGACAGCAAGAAGCGGCTGATGGATGTTATCCAGCACGATGTGCGTCGCCTCGATCGTTTGATCAGCGATATATCGGATGCCTCGCGGCTTGACGCCGAGCTTGCCCGCAGCGATGCCGAACTCATCGACATGGAGGTTCTTCTGCGCGATCTCGTTGACCTGTCGCGGCAGGTTCGCCACACCAAGAAGGCGGTCGAGATCGAGTATGTCGTCGAGCGCAAGGCGGGGCCCAAGACAAAGTTCACGATTAACGGCCATGACCTGCGCATAAGCCAGATCATCACCAACCTGATCGAGAATGCGCGCTCCTTCGTACCTGTCGACGGCGGCAAGATCATCGTGCGGCTGGTGCGGACGCGGACGCGCTGCGTTGCCTACATCGAGGATAACGGCCCTGGCATACAGGCAGAGGATATCGACCGGATCTTTGAACGTTTCTATACCGATCGGCCGGAGGCGGAGGGCTTCGGGCAGAATTCTGGGCTCGGGCTTTCGATCAGCCGCCAAATCTCCGAGGCGCATGGCGGCTCGCTTCGGGCTGAGAACATCGTCGATCCGGAAAGTGGTGCGACACGGGGCGCCCGCTTCATCCTGTCACTGCCAGCCGAAGCGCACACATGACGAAGCAATCGGCCAACATCCACGGCACCGCGATCGTTGTCGGCGGTACCGGCCTGCTCTTCCTCGGACCGTCTGGAGCTGGAAAGACGTCGCTTGCCTTCCTTTGCCTTGCCGCCGCCAAGCCGCTTGGACTGTCTGCAGCGCTGGTGGCCGATGATCGTGTTCTCATATCGGCGCGCGACCACTGTCTATCGGCCGAATGCCCGCCTTCGATTGCCGGGCTGATGGAAATCCGCGGTACCGGGATCGTCCGGTTGCCCCATGTTTCTCACGCCCAAATGCATTGCGCCATACTGCCGGTCGATCCCTTGACGGCGGAGCGACTTCCCGAGGAAGACGAGCGGATAGAGGTCCTTGAGAATGTTTCCTTGCCAGTCATCAGACTTTTCGCAAGCTCTCCCAATCCACTCGCCATCATCATGGCAAAAATAGCGATCGGGACAGCCTGATAATCCCTTGAGCTTGGCGGCGGGCACCCCATTTATGCATTTTTGGCTTGCACTTCGACTTTTCATGGCCAAGATGTGCCCCCACCGGTGGACGCGATTGCTGCGTTGCGATATGGGCCACCTGTTTGCTTATGCGATGGGAGCAGTAATATCATGATCGGACTTGTGCTTGTCACTCATGGCAAGCTGGCTGAAGAGTTTCGGCATGCGGTCGAGCATGTCGTTGGTCCGCAGAAATTCATTGAGACTGTCTCGATCGGTCCTGAAGACGACATGGATCAAAGGCGGCAGGACATTATTGGGGCGGTTTCCGGCGCCGACGACGGGAATGGCGTCATCATCCTCACTGATATGTTCGGTGGGACCCCTTCCAATCTCGCGATTTCTGTCATGAACAGCGGCCATACTGAGGTGATCGCAGGTGTCAATCTGCCGATGCTGATCAAGCTTGCCGGCGTCCGTGGTGAAAACAATATGGAAAAGGCTCTGGTTGAGGCATCCGAAGCCGGGCGAAAATATATCAACGTGGCCAGCCGCGTCTTGAGCGGCAAATGACGAGACCGCTATCGCGCCCATGACATCGCACTCCCGTGAACTTCTGATCATCAACAAACGCGGCCTTCACGCCCGCGCATCGGCCAAATTCGTCCAGACTGTCGAGGCCTACGACGCAGCAATCACCGTCTCCAAGGATGGAACGACGGTCGGTGGCAACTCGATCATGGGCCTGATGATGCTTGCGGCCAGCCCCGGATGCAGCGTGGTCGTCACCGCCAGCGGAAACCAGGCGGCCGAAGCGCTCGAGGCACTCGACCAGCTGATCGCCGACAAGTTCGGCGAGGAGATATGACCCAGCCATCGGTCATATAAAGACATAAAGACCTCTTTATATCCTCATTGCTTTCCGCAATGAAGCCTGCTAAACGGGCATTATCCGCCTGCGCCAAGCGCGGGCAATTCCCGTGCATTCCGTCGCCGCAACTTAGCCGGCGGTCCGGGTGCCTCATCCAGGCTGGAGACCTCCTCATGAGCACTGAAAACGACTACGTCGTCGCCGATATCGGCCTTGCCGACTATGGCCGCAAGGAAATCGCGATCGCCGAAACCGAAATGCCCGGCCTGATGGCCTGCCGCGAAGAATTCGGCACGACGAAGCCGCTGAAGGGCGCACGCATCACCGGCTCGCTCCATATGACAATCCAGACCGCTGTTCTCATCGAGACGCTGGTTGCGCTCGGCGCTGAAGTTCGCTGGGCCTCCTGCAACATCTTTTCGACGCAAGATCACGCCGCTGCTGCCATTGCTGCCTCAGGCGTTCCGGTTTTCGCAATCAAGGGCGAGTCGCTCTACGATTACTGGATCTACACCGACAAGATCTTCCAGTGGACCGATGGCGGTCTGTCCAACATGATCCTCGACGATGGCGGCGACGCCACGATGTACATCCTGCTCGGCGCCCGCGCCGAAGCCGGCGAGGATGTATTGTCGAAGCCTGAGTCCGAAGAAGAAGAAATCCTCTTCGCACAGATCAAGAAGCGGCTTGCCGCATCGCCTGGCTGGTTCACCAAGCAGCGCGACGCGATCAAGGGCGTAACCGAAGAGACGACAACAGGCGTCAACCGTCTCTACCAACTCAGCCAGAAGGGCTTGCTTCCCTTCGCGGCGATCAACGTCAACGACTCCGTCACCAAATCGAAATTCGACAACAAGTATGGCTGCAAGGAATCGCTGGTCGATGGCATCCGTCGCGCCACCGATGTGATGATGGCCGGCAAGGTCGCGGTCGTCTGCGGCTATGGCGACGTCGGCAAGGGCTCCTCCGCATCGCTCAGCGGCGCCGGCGCCCGCGTCAAGGTGACTGAAGTCGATCCGATCTGCGCACTCCAGGCGGCCATGGACGGCTATGAAGTCGTGACGCTTGAAGACGTGATCTCTTCTGCCGACATCTTCATCACCACGACCGGCAACAAGGACGTCATTCGCATCGAGCACATGCGCCAGATGAAGGACATGGCGATCGTCGGCAACATCGGCCACTTCGACAACGAGATCCAGGTTGCCTCGCTGCGGAACCTGAAGTGGACCAACATCAAGCCTCAGGTCGACATGATCGAATTCGCCAAGGGCAACCGCATCATCCTGCTTTCGGAAGGTCGCCTGTTGAACCTCGGCAATGCGACCGGCCATCCCTCTTTCGTGATGTCGGCTTCCTTCACCAACCAGGTGCTGGCCCAGATCGAGCTGTTCACCAAGCCGCAGGCCTATAGCAACCAGGTCTACGTGCTGCCAAAGCATCTCGACGAGAAGGTCGCCCGTCTACATCTGGCCAAGCTCGGCGTAAAGCTGACGGAGCTTTCCGACGAACAGGCTGCCTATATCGGCGTCACACCGCAGGGTCCGTTCAAGTCTGACCACTACAGATACTGATCCAAACATCAATATACACAAGATGTTGTGGCCGCGGCATTGACAAATGCCGCGGCTTATTTTTTGGGCTAATCCCTTTCCGCAGATTCCCTTAGGCGGTATTCTTTTGGCACTTGATTCGTGACGAACCGATCTTCGGAACGCACGAAAATGGGATGTCTTGTCGAGATGCGGCACATTATAGGACGGAGACAGACCGGGAATGTCGGAAATGAACGAAAGCGGGCCTGAGGCGGCAGCGTGCGTCGCCCTCGCGTGCCAGCTGGTGGCTAGGCCGTTGGAGACCCCGGGCGGACGCCGTTGGGGTAATCTGTATGCGATGAAGCCGATCGCTCGGCTCCTGTCACGCTTTGCCTGCGGCACCGCCGTAGCCGGTCTGGCGCACCCCGCTTTTGCCCAGGCCGAAGCAAAGATGCCGACCGCCGTGCGCCTCTTCACCTCTTCGGAAATGGTGACGTTCTCTGTTGTCCTCGGCGTCATATCCGCCGCACTTCTTTCCACCATCTGGCTCGTCCGTCAACGCGGCAATCTTGAGACCGAGAGCCGCGAAATCCGGTCGGCGCTTTCCGATGCCAACCAGCGTATTTCCCAATATCAGGCGTTGA
Source organism: Rhizobium sp. 2YAF20 (assembly GCF_052114685.1). NCBI lineage: Bacteria > Pseudomonadati > Pseudomonadota > Alphaproteobacteria > Hyphomicrobiales > Rhizobiaceae > Rhizobium > Rhizobium sp. 2YAF20. The sequence continues at coordinate 36,807 of NZ_JBFRFF010000002.1, forward strand.
TCGCCGACAAGAATCGCCGGATCGTGATCTGGGATGGGCCGAACACGCGGCCGGAACTGCTTGGCCAGCTTCCCGCTGAGACAGGCGCACCGCAGGATCATGAGTTTCTGGCGTTCGGCCGCTGGCTTAAGTCGTGGTCGGCAGGCGACCTTGAAAAGGCAATCGACAAATTGCGCGGCAGCGGCCAGTCCTTCGACATGGTGGTCGAGACCAACCGCGAGGAGATACTCGAAGCGCAGGGCCGAATTTCCGGTGGCCGGGCCTTCGTCCGCTTCATTGCGCTTAACAATCTGCGCGCCGAGCTTGCCGAGATTAAGATTGAGCGCGACCGGCTGATGACTTCCATATCGGCATTCCAGAGCCTGCTCGATGCCATCGATCTGCCGGTCTGGCAGCGCGATGCCAACGGCCAACTCACCTGGGTCAATCAGGCTTATGGCGAGGCGGTGGAGGCAGTCTCGCCGCAAGAAGCGATCCGTGAGGGCCGTGAGTTCCTGACGACCATTGCTCGCGAGCGGATCCGGTCCTCGACAACGCCGGAGTCCCCCTTTCACGACAAGATTTCAACGGTCGTGCGTGGCAACCGCACCTTCTTCGATGTTGTCGATGTCAAGGTGCCAAGCGGCTCGTCCGGTATCGCAATTGACGTCTCCGCAACCGAGGCGGTTCGCGCCGAGCTTGAGCGCACGCTGAAGAGCCATGCCGAGACCCTCGATCACCTCGGGACGCCGGTCGCGATCTTTGACGGAGATCGAAAGCTGCAATTCTATAACCAGGCCTTCGTCGGGCTATGGGAACTGGACATAGCCTTCCTCGAATCCAAGCCCGACAACAGCGAGCTGCTGGAGCGGCTGCGGGCAGCCAAGAAGCTGCCTGAGCCGCTGAATTGGAAATCCTGGAAGGACAGCGCGCTTTCGGTCTATCGCGCGCTCGACACGCAATCAGACCTCTGGCATCTGCCAAATGGCCAGACGCTGCGCGTCTTTGCAACTGCGCATCCACAAGGCGGGGCCACCTGGGTGTTCGAGAACCTGACCGAGCAGGTCGATCTCGAAACACGCTACAATACGCTGGTGAAGGTTCAGGGCGAGACGATCGACCATCTTTCCGAAGGTGTCGCGGTCTTCGGGGCGGATGGCCGTATCCGCCTGTCCAATCCCGCCTTTCGCGCGCTGTGGGGCATCACCGAAGTGCAAGCCAAGCCCGGCACCCATATCCGCGCCGTGGCGGACGCCTGCGCACTCTCCTATGACCAGCCGGATGGCTGGAAACGCTTTGCCGAACGGATCACCAGCTTCGAAGACGAACGACCCTCGTCGCAGGGAACACTCGAGCTTTTCTCCGGTCTGGTGCTCGATTACGCGGTCATTCCGCTACCCAATGCGCAGACAATGCTGACCTTCGTCAATATGACAGACAGCGTGCGTGCCGAGCGGGCGCTGACCGAAAAGAACGAGGCCCTTCGCAAGGCCGACGAATTGAAGAACGACTTTGTCCAGCACGTGTCCTACGAGCTAAGGTCGCCGCTGACCAACATCATTGGCTTCTCCGATCTCTTGAAGACGCCGGGCATCGGTCCTCTCAGCGACCGGCAGGCCGAATATGTCGATCATATAGCCACGTCGTCTTCGCTGCTTTTGACGCTGGTCAACGATATTCTCGATCTGGCCACGGTCGATGCCGGCATCATGCGCCTCAATTATTCCGACATTTCTCTGGACGGACTCCTCGACGACGTATCGATGCAGATCGCCGACCGGCTGCAGGAAAGCGGCGTGACACTCGAGATCGTCGCGCCAGCACATCTCGGCAGCGTCGTTGCCGATCAGCAGCGGCTGAAGCAGATCGTGGTGAAGCTCTTGAACAATGCCGCGAATTTCGCGCCCGAGGGATCGGTTATTTCGCTGAAATGCCATCGCGAAGACGGAGACTTTGTCTTCTCCGTGTCGGATCAGGGTCCGGGCATTCCTGAAGACATGATCAGGGCGGTATTTAAGCGTTTTGCCTCGAACGGCAAGGGCGGCAAGCGCAGCGGCGCGGGCCTCGGCCTTTCCATCGTCGAGAGCTTCGTCAGCCTGCATAATGGACAGGTCACCATCGACAGCGAACCCGGCAAGGGCACCGTTGTCACCTGCCGCATCCCCTCCGCTCAACTGCCCAGCTCCGTCGTCGCAGCCGAGTGACCGCGGTGGACGGGGAAATCTCGCTCTTTCTCAAAGACGAAGCCGCGACGAGCAGGCTCGGCGAGGATTTGGCGCTGGCGCTGAAGATCGGGGATTGCCTGGCGCTTAGCGGCGATCTGGGCGCCGGGAAATCCTCGCTTGCCCGCGCCTTTATCCGCGCGGTAGCGGATGACGACGGACTGGACGTCCCAAGCCCGACGTTCACGCTCGTCCAATCCTATGACCTGCCCATCCCCGTCTCACATTTCGATTTGTACCGGCTCGGCGATTCCAGCGAACTTGACGAACTCGGCCTTGATGACGCGCTGGACATCGGAATCTGCCTGGTGGAATGGCCGGAGATGGCAGGCGGCGAGTTGCCAAAAGAGCGGATCGACCTGAGGCTGGACAATGAAGGGAGTGGACGACGTGCGACCATCACGGCACCTCCGGCGCAAACGGCGCGAATCCGCCGCGTGTTGAAAATTCGATCCTTCCTTGACGAGCACGGATATCACGACGCTGGACGCCGCTTCCTGACAGGCGACGCGTCCTTGCGGGCCTATGAGTCGATCTACCCCGAAGATGGTTCAAGGCGTCTCATCCTGATGGACTGGCCGCGGCAGCCGGAAGGGCCCGCAGTGCTCGACGGCAAGCCCTATCCCAAGGTCGCGCATCTCGCCGAAGACGCCTATCCCTTCGTGGCGATTTCGAATGTGCTCAGGGGCAGTGGCCTTGCCGCGCCAGCAATCTACGACGTTGATTATGAGAACGGCATTCTGCTGATCGAGGACCTCGGCACCGAGGGCGTTCTCGACACGGAAGGGCTGCCGATCCGTGAGCGCTATCTAGCAAGCGTCGCCTGCCTCGCCCATCTTCACTCGCTGGCAATGCCGCGCGACATAGAGGTCACGCCCGCACATATCCACCACATCCCCGATTTCGACCGGACTGCCATGAAAATGGAAGCAAGGTTGCTGCTCGACTGGTATCTGCCGTGGAAAAGGGGAGTGGCGGCGACAGAGGCGGAGCGCCAGGAATATCTCGCCATATGGGACGGCCTGATCGACGAATTGGAAGGCTCGGAAAAAAACCTGCTGCTGCGCGATGTGCATTCGCCAAACATCATCTGGCGGCCTGAGGAAACCGGCATCCGTCGGGTCGGAATCATCGACTTCCAGGATGCGATGATCGGTCCGACCTCCTACGATCTGGCCGCCTTGGTCCAGGATGCGCGAGTTACCATCAACCGCGACCTGTTCGAAGAGCTGATGGCCGACTATTTGTCGTTGCGACGCGAGCAGGGCGAATTCAACGAGACGGAATTCCTCAAGAGCTGGGCCATCATGTCGGCGCAGCGTAATTGTAAGCTTGCGGGCCTGTGGGTGCGTCTCAAGCAACGGGACGGAAAGCCCGGATATCTGAAGCATATGTCGCGAACCTTGATCTATCTTCAGGTCGCTTTCGAGCACGAGGCCCTCGCCCCCTTGCGCGAATGGTGCGCAGGGGCTGGAATAGCAGCCAGCGAATCATAACTTCCGGATCAAATGACCATCAAACAGGCTATGGTGTTAGCGGCGGGGCTTGGAACCCGCATGCGCCCGATCACCGATACCATTCCAAAGCCGCTGGTGAAGATCGCCGGCAGGCCGATGATTGACTATGCGCTCGATGCGCTGGCCGATGCCGGGGTGGAAAAAGCTGTCGTCAACATTCACTATCTCGCTGACCAGATGCTGGACCATCTCAGCTCCTACCAGCGAATGGAGATTCTGATCTCAGACGAGCGGGAGCAGCTCATGAATTCGGGCGGCGGATTGGCAAAGGGCCTGAAGCTTCTCGGTGGTGGTGCGGTTTTCGTCATGAATGCCGATCTGTTCTGGATCGGCGAGCGGGAGGGGATGCCGACCAATCTTGAACGGCTCGGCGACTTCTTCGATCCGGAGCGAATGGACATGGCGCTGCTCTGCGTCGAACTCGAAGATACGACCGGCCATAACGGCAAGAAGGATTTCAGCCTTGCCGCAGACGGACGGCTTGAACGCTACGCCGGGGATATGGCGAGCCCCGTCGTCTATGCCGGCGCCATCGTCATGAACGCTTCGCTGTTCGACGACGCACCTTCAGATGCCTTTAATCTCAACATCTACTTCGACAGGGCAATCGAGCGCGGCAGGCTTTATGGCATGGTTCTTCAGGGCCACTGGCTGACGGTTGGGACGCCGGAGGCCATCGGCGAAGCGGAAGAAACTATCCGACGCATCCAGGAGACAGTGTCGACATGACGGAAGGCCGTCGCCAACGCATCCTGACGATCCCGGCGGGCCTGCCTTTCCTGAAAACCCTTGCCACGGCGCTTTGCGACGGCCGACTGACGGAGCATTTCCGCCACGACCCCGCCGATCCCCTGTCGCTTGCCAAAGTCACCATATTCCTGCCGACGCGACGTGCAGCCCGCGTCTTGCGCTCAGAATTCGTCGATCTGCTCGGTGGCCGCTCCGCCATACTGCCAGTGATCCGGCCGCTCGGGGAAACCGACGACGACAGCGGCTATTTCGACGAGGAAATGCCGGCAATTGCCGACGTTGCGCAGCCGTTGTCGAACACCGCTCGCCTGCTGGAGCTGGCGCGGCTCATTCTTGCCTGGCGCAACCGGCTGCCGCAGATCGTCCGCGACATCCACTCGGATTCGCCGCTGGTAGCCCCGGCAAGTCCGGCAGATGCGATCTGGCTGGCACGCAATCTGGCCGAGCTGATCGATTCCATCGAGACGGAAGACCGCGATTGGGCGGATCTCGGCAAACTGGATGCGCAGGATCATGCGCTCTGGTGGCAGCTGACCGCGGAGTTTCTCCAGATCGCCAGCAGCTTCTGGCCTCTTCGTCTGGAGGAGCTCGGCAAATCATCGCCAGCGCGGCATCGCAACGCCATCCTGCGCGCCGAGGCGCAGCGGCTGGCGACGATGCAGCATGCGGGACCGATCATCGTCGCCGGCTCGACCGGCTCCGTTCCCGCGACCGCCGATCTGATTGCCGCCGTTGCAGCACTCCCTCAAGGCGTGATCGTGCTTCCCGGTCTCGATCTTGCTATGCCCGATGAGGACTGGATGATCGTCGCGCCGCCGCTGCGCGATGGCCGGAGCGCCGACCCAACTGCTCGAAGTCACTCGCAATACGGCCTGGCGCAATTGCTGTTGCGACTGAAGGCGCAGCGCCATGACGTCGAGACCGTCCAGCAAGCGGCGCCAGACATGCGGCTTCGCGCAGAGATTCTGTCGCGCGCGCTGGCGCCGGCAGAGGCGACCAGCGGCTGGGGCGAATGGCAGAAGACGCTGCCGACTGGCGCGATTACCCAAGCATTCGCCGAGGTATCGCTGATCGAAGCCGCCAACGAACGTGAGGAAGCAACGGCGATTGCCATCGCGCTCCGGTTGGCACTCGAAAAGCAGGGACAGAACGGCGAAAGCCAAGCGGCGCTGATCACGCCGGACCGCAACCTCGCGCGCCGTGTAACAGCCGAACTGACCCGCTTCGGCATTACCGCCGACGATTCGGCCGGCACGCCGCTGTCTGCCACGCTGCAAGGTGGCCTGCTGCAACTTCTTCTCGAAGCCACCCTTCGTCCCGGTGACCCTGTCGCCATCGTGGCGCTGCTGAAACATCCGCTTGCCCGCTTCGGGCTCCCCCGCGAGGTCCTCGAGCAATCAGTCGAGGCGCTCGAGCTTCTTGCCCTGCGCGGTGGCGTCGTGGAGGTCGATATCACGGCGCTCGGACCGTTGCTCGAACAACGGATTGCCGAGCAATCAACAGACCGCCATCAACCGCAGTGGCGCAAGAGCCTAACCGCCGAGGCAGCGGACCATGCCCGCCTCCTGACACTGCGCATCGCTGAGGCCACAGAACCTCTCGCCTCGGCAATCGTGCGGCACACGGTCGGAGGGCGCAGCCTGACGACCAGCTTCGCACTTTCCAAATGGGCAGAGCACACGGGACGTGCGCTGGAGGCCGTTGCCGCCGATGAACGCGGTGATCTTGCGTCTCTCTGGTCGGGAGAAGCAGGCGATGCGCTTGCCAGGGTGTTGCGCGAGGTCATGGATGCCGATGGGCAGATGGACGCCGATGGGCCGCAATGGATCGACATCATGGCGGCGCTGAGCGCGGGGCAGGCCGTGAAGCCACGAGCCATGAGCCATCCACGCATCTTCATCTTCGGCACGCTGGAAGCGCGACTGCAGAGCGTCGATACGCTCATTCTCGGCTCGCTGAACGAGGGATCATGGCCTGGCCAGACCGCCAACAATCCGTTCATTTCGCGAACGATGAAAACCGAGATCGGGCTGGAGCCGCCGGAGCGGCGCATCGGCCAACTGGCGCACGACTTCGAGATGGCGAACGGCACGCGCGAGCTGATCTATTCTCGAGCCACGCGCCAGGGTTCGACGCCGACGGTCGCGTCCCGTTGGCTGCAGCGCCTGATGGCGTTGGGTGGCAAGGGATTTGCTGCCGACCTGAAAGAGCGCGGCGATCGTTTCCGCAACTGGGCGGCGCAAATCGACGAAGGGGCAAATCAGAGCCCGGCGCAACGGCCATCGCCAACGCCGCCGGCTTTGCTGCAACCAAAAAGCTACTCCTTCAGCGAGGTCGGCCGGTTGCGGCGAGACCCCTATGCGATCTATGCAAGACGTGTCCTCAAACTTGACCCCATTGATCCGTTCAATCGCGATCCGGGCGCTGCGGAGCGCGGAACGCTCTATCACAAGATCGTCGATCGCTTCATCCGCGAGGGCCATGTTGCCGGCACCCCGAACGCCGTGGTGGCGATGGAGCACATTCTTTCCGAGCTCTTTGATGCAGAGCAACTGCCAGCGCATATCGACAGTGTCTGGCGCCCGCGGTTTCGCGAAGTCGCACGAGCATTTCTGAACTGGGAGATGGAGCGCCGTCACGAAGCCCGTCGCACTTTCACCGAAGTGCGGGGCGGCATCGAGATCGAACCGGCAGGCGTCAAACTTACTGGCGTCGCCGACAGGATCGACCTGAAACGCGGCAATACGGCCGACATCATCGACTACAAGACCGGATTCAATCCCTCGCCCAATCAGGCGCATAGCCTGCTCGACCCGCAGCTGGCGCTCGAGGCCTATGCTTTGCAGGCGGGCGCATTTCGCGATGTCGGGGCGTTGATCCCAGAGAACCTGCTCTATGTCCGCCTCAGGCCCGGCAATCGGTTCAAGGTCGATCAGGTAAATAACGAGCTTGCGAAAGCAAGCACCAGAACGCAACCGAAGTCGGCTATGGACCTTGCAGAAGAGTCCATCGACCAGTTGGTAAAGTTCGTCCTGTTGCTGCAATCGGGTGAAAAAGGCTTTTCTTCGCGCCTCGTTCCGGCACAGCAGTTCGAGTTTGGCGGCGACTACGATCACCTTGCCCGCGTGGCGGAGTGGTCGACCGCTGAAACCGAAGAGGCAACCGATGAATGATCTGGCTGATCTTCCCGAGGGAGACGATCCTGGAACCTGGATCGGATGGACGACGATCCAGCAATCCCTCGCCTCCGATCCGATGCGTTCGGCATGGGTGTCCGCCAACGCTGGCTCTGGAAAAACGCATGTGCTGACGCAGCGCGTCATTCGACTGCTGCTTGCCGGCGCACGACCTTCGGCCATTCTCTGTCTCACCTATACCAAGGCGGCAGCATCGGAAATGTCAAACCGGGTGTTCGAACGGCTGGCCGAATGGGCGACGCTGTCCGACGAGGAGTTGCGTTCAAGGATTGCCGGGATCGAGGGCGAGACGCCTGACATCTTCAAGCTGGCGCAGGCGCGGCGACTCTTTGCCAAGGCGCTGGAAACGCCCGGCGGTTTGAAAATCCAGACCATCCATGCCTTCTGCGAGGCGCTGTTGCACCAATTTCCGCTGGAAGCAAACGTCGCCGGCCATTTCTCCGTGCTAGACGACCGCGCGGCATCGACGCTGCTGGCCGATGCACGCCGCTCACTGCTGACCGCAACGACGCTGGAAGAGGACTCTGGCCTCGCCGAGGCCTTTGCCCATGTGCTTGATCTTGGCGACGAGACCGGACTGGAGGGGTTGCTCAGGGAGATCGTGGCCAACCGCAACGCCATTCGCCGCTTTACGTTTGCGGCCGAGCAGCAAGGCGGCGTCGACACATTGCTTCGTGTACGCCTTGACCTTTCGGCAAGCGAGACAGAAGTCAGCATTGCTCAGCAATACTGGCCGTTGCCGGGTCTCAACGGCCAGACACTCGATCTCTATCTAACGCTTGCAGATCTCAAGGGTGGCGCCAAGGCTCAGGAGATAGCCTATGGACTAAGGCTCGCTGCACTGGCACGCGATCCGGCCGCGCGCGCCGAGATCCTCGAGAAGGTGCTCTTGACCTTAAAGGGCGAGCCAAAGGCCGACGGGCAGTTCTTCGTGAAGGCGATGCTGGCCGAGGCTCCGCACCTTGCAGAGGCTGTTGTTGCTGCACGCGCTCATGTGGCCGCCTGCCGTGATCTGATGAAGGTGATGCGGATGTACCGCGCGACAAGGGCGGCGCTGACGCTTGCCGATCGGCTCAACCGCGACTACGAAGACCTGAAGAAACAGCGCAGCCAGCTTGATTTCGAAGACCTCATCACCCGTACGGCCGATCTTCTGACGCGGAGCGGCGTTGGTCCGTGGATCCACTACAAGCTCGACCAGGGCATCGATCACATCCTTGTCGATGAGGCGCAGGACACCAGCCCGATTCAATGGAGCGTCATCCAGTCGCTGGCGGAGGATTTCTTCTCCGGCGCAAGCGCCAGGCCGACATTGCGGACGCTTTTTGCGGTGGGCGACGAGAAGCAGTCGATCTATTCGTTTCAGGGGGCGCGGCCGGAGCGGTTTTCCGAAGAGAGCGACCGGACGCGCCAGCGGGTCTTGGCCGGCGGCCAGGCATTCTCGCCGGTGCGGTTGCCGCTTTCCTTCCGTTCGACCGAAGATGTCCTGTCCGCCGTCGATCACGTCTTTACCGATCCCGGCAACGCCCGCGGCCTGAGTGCCACGGGCGAAGCGGTGGTGCACCGGTCGAGCCGGATCGGCCATCCGGGTGCCGTCGATCTCTGGGAGATGATTGCGCCTGAAGCAACATTGCGGGAGGAGGACTGGACAGCGCCCTTCGATACTGCGCCGGAAAGCGCACCGGCGGCAATCCTGGCGCGGCGCATGGCCCATACGATCGGCGCGCTCATCCGGCAAGAGACGATTGTCGAAAAAGGTAAGAAACGAGCCATAGAGGCCGGCGATATCCTTGTCCTCGTCCGCAAGCGCGACGCCTTCGTCAACGCGCTTACGAGGGCACTGAAGCGTAGGGGCAATATCCCGGTCGCAGGTGCTGACCGACTGGTGCTGACGAGCCATATCGCTATCCAGGATCTCCTGGCGCTTGGCCGCTTCCTGCTTTTGCCGGCAGACGACCTGTCACTGATGGCGGTATTGAAAAGCCCGCTGTTCGACCTTAGCGAAGATGACGTGTTCGCCATTGCCGCCTTGCGCGGCGAGGGCGAAAGCTGCTGGAGCCACCTTCAGAAATTCGCGACCGACGACAACGTGCGATTTGTCGCTGCCGTCGCGCGGATGACGATATTCATCGCGCTGTCGAAATCTTGCTCCGTACATGACTTCTATGCGCGCGTGCTCGGTAGCCACGGCGGTCGCCGGCAGTTCCTTGCTCGTCTCGGCACTGAGGTCAGCGATATCCTCGATGAATTCCTCACCTTCACGCTGGACCACGAGACCTCGGGCTTGCCGGGATTGCAGGCCTTCGTTTCAACGCTGGAGCTTGAGGCACCCGTCGTCAAACGCGAGCAGGACAAGGGTCGCAACGAGGTGCGGATCATGACGGTGCACGCTTCCAAGGGGCTTGAGGCGCCGATCGTGTTCCTCGTTGATGGCGGCTCGAAATCCTTCACCCACACGCATCTGCCGAAACTGCGCCTACTCGAAAGCAGACCGGGCGAGGTGCCGGTCCCCGTATGGGTTCCGGTCAGCGCGCTTGCCAATTCGTTGACACAGATCGACGCTGTCCGCATTCAGAGCCAGGCTGAGGAGGAATACCGACGTTTGCTTTATGTCGGAATGACGCGTGCCGCAGACCGCCTTATCGTCTGCGGCTACCGCGGCATCCGGGAAAATCCGGATACCTGGCACATGATGATCTCCTCGGCGATCGGCGCGGATAGCCATCGCTGCACGCCGGCGACCTTTGCCGGCCCTGACGGTGAATGGCAGGGATTTGAGTGGCGTGTCGGACGGATCGATCGCACGTTTCAGCCCGCCGACAAGACGGAACGGCGGGCGGAGCGGCTATCCCTGCCGGCAGAATTGTCCCTGCCGTTGCCGCCACAACGTCAGCTGCCGCGTCCGCTGAGCCCCTCAGGGGCTGGCACCATCATCGATGACGAGGCAGACGATCTGCTGGTCACCTCGGCGCTATTTGCCGACACACCACGATCGGACCGCTCGCTGGAAAAAGGTCGGCTCATTCACCGGATGTTGCAGATGTTGCCCGACATCGCTCTCGGGGACCGAGCGGATGCCGCGGGGCGCTATGCCGAGCGCGCCGCCAGGTTCTGGCCCCAGGTGGAACGCGATCGGCTCGTTCATTCGGTCCTGACGCTGGTGACACACACCGACATGCAAGATGTCTTCGGCGCCCACGCGCAGGCGGAAGTCTCGATCATGGGCACTCTGGCGCTCGATCGACAGACATTTGCGGTCTCCGGCCGGATCGACCGGCTGGCGGTGCTCGACAGTCACGTCATTATCCTCGACTACAAGACCAATCGCGTGCCTCCGCCCACGGCCGCCGACATCCCATTCGCTCATAGGGCGCAGCTTGCGATCTACCGTGAGATCCTCGCTCCACTTTACCCCGGCAAGCGTATAGACTGCGTTCTGGTCTATACCGAGGATGCGTCGATCCATACTCTCAGCGACATTGCACTTTTATCGACGCTTGCCGAACTCAAGACAAAGTGAAATACCGGACATTGAAATTCCGGCGCCGCGCCATCACATCTGGTTCAACTGAAATTCCCGTAAGGAGCAAGCAGCCTATGGCTACCGTAAAAGTCGATGTATCAAACTTCCAAACCGAAGTTCTGGACTCTTCAGAACCCGTCGTTGTTGATTTCTGGGCTGAATGGTGCGGTCCCTGCAAAATGATCGCTCCAAGCCTTGAGGAAATCGCCGTCGAAATGGCTGGCAAGGTCAAGGTTGCCAAGTTGAACATCGATGAGAATCCTGAACTGGCGGCACAGTTCGGTGTGCGTTCGATCCCGACGCTCGCGATCTTCAAGGCCGGCGAAGTTGCCGACATCAAGGTCGGCGCAGCGCCGAAGTCCGCTCTTTCGAGCTGGATTTCGAATGCCGCTTAAGGTGTGAGATCAGGTCATGACGAAAAGCCCGGCTTCGACCGGGCTTTTTTCATTTTGGCGACGTGCCGTTATCGGAGAGCACATCTCCAACCAGATAAAGCGAGCCACCGATCAGGATCCGCGGCGCGATGTTGTCAGGCAACGAGCTGCCTGTGATCGCGTCAAGTGCATCGGCGACAGTCGTCATCGGCTCCGCCACCAGGCCGGCGTCGTAAGCCGCGTTGGCAAGGATGACCGGATCGATCATCGCGTCGCTATGGCGGATCTGGACGCAGAAGACCTTTTCGGCAAGGCCGGCGAAGGCCTTGAAATAGCCGATCGGATCCTTGGTATTGATCATGCCCGTGATCAGGAACAGCGGACGTGACTGACGCTCTTCAAAGCCGGCCATCGCTTCGGCGATGACCTCGCCGGCACCGGGATTGTGCCCGCCATCGACCCAGATCTCGGCGCCTGCCGGTGCGTGCGCCATCAGTTTGCCTTCCGACAGGCGCTGGAGCCGTCCCGGCCAATCCACGGACACCATCGCCTTTTCCATCATCGCTTCGGTCACGCTGAAACCAGCCGCCTTTAGGGCGCGGATGGCGGCTGCGGCATTGGCATGCTGGTGACGGCCCGGCAGCCGCGGCAGAGGCAGATCGGCGAGCCCGAATTCGTCCTGGTAGATCAGCCTGCCATATTCCTCATGTGCTGAATAATCCTGACCATAGACCGCAGTCGGACAATTCAGCCGCTCGGCGGTCGCCATGAGGACATCGAGCGCTGCGTCGTATTCCTGATGGCCAATGACAACAGGCAGGCCGCGTTTCATGATGCCGGCCTTTTCCGCGGCGATCAATTCGACACGATCGCCCAAATATGGCTGGTGATCCAGCGAGATCGGCATGATCACCGAGACGGCGGGGTTCGAAATCACGTTGGTGGCGTCAAACCGTCCGCCGAGGCCAACCTCGACAATGGCGGCATCAGCCGGATGTTCCGAAAACAGGATGAAGGTGACGGCGGTGAGGATTTCGAAGACGGTGATCTTCTGGCCATCATTGGCATCTGCCACCCGCCTGAGCGCATCGGCAAAGACGGCATCGTCGACGAGCTGTCCGCGTCCACCCTTGACGCCCATTCGGTAGCGCTCGTGCCAGTTGACGAGATGCGGGGAGGTATGAACGTGAGCCGCAAAACCTCCGGCTTCAAGCAGCGCGCGGCAAAAGGCCGTGACCGAGCCTTTGCCGTTGGTTCCCGCAACGTGAATGACCGGCGGAAGTTTCCTCTGCGGATTTCCGAGCACGTCAAGGAGGCGGGTTATGCGATCCAACGACAGGTCGAAGCCTTTGGGATGCAGTCCCAGAAGTTTTTCGATTTCCTGTCCGGCCTCGCTCATTGCGGATTGGTCCATGGGTATCATCCTGCACCTCCGCCTTTCGTCTATCTATCGTTGTTCAGGCACCAACAGCCATCGGGAGCACAAGCTCCTTGCTCTCTTTCGACAAGGCTTCCACGGGCTTCTTCGTCAGGATTTTCAAAAGGCGCGCCAATGTATCCGGAATGTCGTGGCGCTTGATCACCATATCGACCATGCCGTGCTCCAGCAGATATTCCGAGGTCTGAAAGCCCTCCGGCAATTTCTCGCGGATGGTCTGCTCGATGACGCGCTTTCCCGCAAAGCAGATTTCTGCGCCCGGCTCGGCCAGATGGATGTCTCCAAGCATCGCATAGGAGGCTGTAACGCCGCCGGTGGTCGGGTTGGTCAACACGACGATATAGGGCTGACCGGCTTCCTTCAGCATGTCGACAGCAACCGTCGTGCGCGGCAGCTGCATCAGCGAAAGGATGCCTTCCTGCATGCGCGCGCCGCCCGAAGCGGGGAACATGACCAGCGGGCACTTCTCGGTGATGGCGCGCTCGAAAGCCTTGACGATGGCCTCGCCGGCGGCGATGCCGAGCGACCCGCCCATGAAATTGAATTCATGCACGACGGCAACGATCTTCAGACCCTGAAGCTTACCAACACCGGCAACGATCGTATCTTCCTGTTCGGTCTTGATACGACTGTCCTTCAGGCGATCGGCATATTTCTTCGAATCGCGGAACTTCAGCGGATCCTGCGCCACCTTCGGCTGCGGTAAGGCTTCGTATTCGCCATTGTCGAAAAGATCGAGCAGGCGCGCCTTTGCAGGCATCTTCATATGGAAGCCGGAGGCGGGAATGACCCACTTGTTGTCTTCAAGGTCCTTATGGAAGACCATTTCGCCCGTCTCCGGGCACTTGATCCAGAGATTTTCCGCGACTTCGCGGCGGCCCAACATGGAATTGATCCGTGGGCGAACGTAATTCGTGATCCAGTTCAAATCGAATGCTCCTGAATGACTGAATTGACCAAAGCCAATGTGGTGACACTATTCGGCAGCAACAAGGCGCGCAGAACGGGTTCCTGTAGAAAGGCCACGGACGAGGGTGGCAACGGCCTGGACCGTATCGGCGGTGGCTTTGCCGTCCTTGGTGAGGCTGGTGGCGACCTGGTTGACGATTGCCGTTCCGACAACGACGCCGTCGGCCGAGCTGCCGATGACCTTGGCATGATCGGCGGTCTTGACGCCAAAGCCGACACAGACCGGCAGATCGGTATGGCTCTTGATCCGCTTTACGGCGCCCGACACCAATGACGGATCGGGCAGCGCGGAACCGGTGATACCGTTCATCGATACATAATAGACGAAACCGGACGTATTCTTCAAAACGGTCGGCAGACGCTTGTCATCGGTCGTCGGGGTCGCGAGACGAATGAAGTTGATGCCCTTGCGGATCGCCGGAATGCATAGCTCGTCGTCCATCTCCGGCGGTAGGTCGACGACGATCAGTCCGTCAATGCCGGCCGCGATCGCATCGTCGAGGAAAGTCTCCACGCCATAGACATAGATCGGATTGTAGTATCCCATCATCACGATCGGCGTATCGGTATCGATCTTGCGAAAATCGGCAGCGAGTTTGAGTGTCTTCTTCAATGTCTGCCCGCCCTTCAAGGCGCGCTGGCCCGCAAGCTGGATGGCCGGACCATCGGCCATCGGGTCGGAAAAAGGCATGCCGAGCTCGATGATATCGGCGCCGGCTTCTGGCAGCGCCTTCATGATGCCGAGCGACGTATCGTAATCCGGGTCGCCGCCCATGAAATAGGTGACGAGCGCCGGGCGGCCTTCCGCCTTGAGATCGGCAAAGCGTTTGTCCATGCGTGCGGTCATGTTCTTAAAGTCCCATTCCCAGAATCTTGCCGACGGTGAAAATGTCCTTGTCGCCGCGCCCGGACAGGTTCATCAGGATGATCTCGTCCTTGCCCATCTTCGGCGCGCGCTTGATGACCTCGGCGAGCGCGTGGCTCGGCTCCAGCGCGGGGATTATCCCTTCAAGGCGCGTCAGCATCTGGAATGCGTCCAGCGCTTCGTGGTCCATGATCGGCACGTATTCGACACGGCCGATATCGTTCAGCCATGAATGTTCCGGTCCAATACCGGGGTAGTCGAGGCCGGCGGAGATCGAATGGCCTTCCTTGATCTGGCCGTCGCTGTCCTGCAGTAGATAGGTGCGATTGCCATGCAGCACGCCGGGCGAACCGGCGGTGATCGAGGCGCAATGCTCATCGCCCTGGAGCCCCTTGCCGCCAGCTTCGACACCGAGAATCTTGACGCTTGCGTCGTCGAGGAACGGATGGAAGATGCCGATCGCGTTGGAGCCGCCGCCGACCGCTGCGACGACGAGATCCGGCAGTCGCCCTTCAGCCAGCAGCATCTGCTGCTTTGCCTCTATTCCGATCACCGACTGGAAGTCGCGAACCATCTCCGGATAGGGGTGCGGACCTGCGGCTGTGCCGATCAGGTAATAGGTGTCGTCGACGTTGGTGACCCAGTCGCGCAACGCTTCGTTCATCGCGTCCTTCAGCGTCCCGCTGCCGGCTGTTACCGGAACCACCTCCGCGCCGAGCAACTTCATGCGGAAAACGTTGGGAGCCTGGCGCTCGACATCGGTCGCACCCATGTAGACGACGCAAGGCAGGCCGAAGCGGGCAGCGACCGTGGCAGACGCCACGCCGTGTTGGCCGGCACCGGTCTCGGCGATGATCCGGGTCTTGCCCATACGCTTGGCGAGCAGAATCTGGCCAATGCAATTGTTGATCTTGTGCGAACCGGTATGATTGAGCTCTTCGCGCTTGAAGTAGATCTTGGCGCCGCCAAGTTCAGCCGTCAGGCGCTCGGCGAAATAGAGCGGGCTCGGCCGGCCGATATAATGCGTGCCGAGATGCTCGAGTTCTGCCTTGAACGCCGGATCTTCCTTGGCCTTTTCCCATTCCGCCTGCAATTCGAGGATCAGCGGCATCAGCGTTTCGGCGACGAAGCGGCCGCCATAAATACCGAAGCGACCGTCTTCGTCGGGGCCGGATCGGAAGGAATTGGGTTTCGGCGTCTCGTTCACTCTTAACTCCCTGATGCCTGCGCAGGCATGATTGCATCCTCAAAGGCGTCAAAAAACGCATCTATCTTCGCCAGGTCCTTGACCCCCGGCTCACTCTCAACACCGGAGGATATATCGACACCGGTCGCGTTCGTGGATGCGAGCGCAACGCCGACATTATCCTTGTTCAAGCCGCCGGAAAGCATGTAGTCGACACGGCCATCAAGCCAGCCGAGAACGCTCCAGTCGAACGACACGCCATTTCCGCCAGGCAGATCAGAACCGACAGGCGGCTTTGCATCGAAAAGAAACCGATCGACGATGCCAATATAGGACTCTACGCGCCTCAGGTCATCTCTGTCCCTGACAGACATCGCCTTCATCACAAGAACGTTGTAGAGCGTTTTTATGGTCAGAACGCGCTCGGGGCTCTCGCTGCCGTGAAGCTGCAGCATGTCGGGCCTGACCATCGTCATGATCTCGTCGAGGTCATCATTGTTGGCATCGACGACGACGGCGACGATCATTGCCTTGCCGCGGGCGCGATCCGCCAATTTGCCGGCAAGATCCGGCTCGATATAGCGTGGGCTCTTTTCAAAGAAAATGAAACCGATGTGCGTCGCGCCGCGCGCAAGCGCGCGATCGACAGCTTCCGGTGTCTTCAATCCACAAATCTTGATATCGGGCTTCATGGCAGCGAAGTGACATGAAAACGGAAAAGAGTCGAGCCCCTTCGCGACAGCCAAGGCAGTTCCGGCATCATTGCAAAGGGGTCAGCCGAAGTCGATCGCGTGGAGCTGGGTGCCATGTCGCTTCAGCCAGGTCTTCGCCTCTTCCATTTGAGGACAAAGTCTCTTGCACAAGGCCCAAAAATGAGGTCCGTGGTTCATTTCCTTCAGATGCGCGACTTCGTGGGCGGCAAGATAGTCGATGACAATCGGCGGCGCCATAACGATGCGCCAGGAAAAGCTTAGATTACCCCCTGACGAACAGGAGCCCCAGCGGCTGCGCGTATCCTTCATGCTGATCGAGGAAACCTTTGCGCCAATTCGGCCAGCATGGACGGCGACTAGCCGCTCGAGATCTGCCCGGGCTTCCTTCTTCAGGAAAGCCGAAATGCGGCGCGGCGCGTGCTCCGGCATGCCGCTAATGCGAAGAATGTGATGTCCGTCGACCTCCGTGGCTTCGGTCAAGCCACGCAGACTGCCAGTATGCTCGATGCGATGGCGAACGCCGCGAAACAGGATTTCTCCTCCGCCCTTTAGCGTCGTGTCCGGAGAGAATTTTGCAAGCTTGGTCAAAAGCCAGCCCTGATGGCGATCGAGGAAGGCATTGACTTCACGCGCGGCAAGCCCCTGGGGGATCGTCATCTTGAGGGCTCGTCCGCCAGGCTCGATCCGCAGCGTGATCCGCGTCGCACGATCGTGCTGGCGAATGGTCAGCGGCATAAGGCGGCCAGCGACGTCGAGCGTTCGCGTTTCTGGCGCAGACGGCTTTCGAACGGCTCGGCGTGCTTTGGAAAGAAGCGGAAACATGACACCGTTTTATATGATTCGGTCGAAAATCCGCCAAAGAAAAACCGGCATCGCGAGATGCCGGTCGTTCGGATCGTGACTGCTACGGCGTCTGGAATTCCGCAGCCGGGCCATTGTCATCGCGCTTGACGTTATTGCGCTCGCGCATGAAGCGATCGAACTCGTCCTGGTCCTTGGCGCGGCGAAGCTCGCGGACATAGGTGTCAAATTCTGCGCGCATCTCGTCGAGCTTGCGGCGCTCCTGTTCCAGCCTGTCGAGCTCTGCCTTGCGCCAGTCATCGAAGACGACATTGTCGCTTGTAAAATGCGAGCGATGTCGGCCGCGCGGGCCGCGACGGCAGCCGGCGAACATTCCATCCGTTGCCTCGTTGATGTCCCTTTTGAACCCTCTCAAGCGGTCACCGAAGAGAATATAGGCGAGCATGGCCAGACCCAGGGGCCAGAAGACCACGAAGCCGAGTATCATCAGGGCAATGGTAGCCGGAGTCCAATCCGGGCGAAGCAATGCTGATTGGTTCATCGTGAAGTACCTCGGTTTCAGCGAAAGGCCGAATGCCAAATCGCTGGAATCGATGTGGTTACCACGAGGGTCCCCTTCAATGAGATATCCGACGAAATCGAACAACCCGTTGAATAAAGGCCGATAATTTAAAACATTTTGGCCGATCAAATGCGCTAGGCGGACTTTCCGCCCTTGATGACGCGCTTGACGACCGGTTTGCGGCTCCTTGCGTGCTCCCCGGCAAAAGCCAGTATGCGCGGCGCGATCTCGCGGCGGAACCGCGAGCCGTTGAAGACGCCATAGTGGCCGACATCCGGCTGCAGATAGTGCATGCGCATTGCTTCGGGAATATTGGTACAGATTGTCTGCGCCGCCTGCGTCTGGCCGACACCCGAAATGTCGTCGTTTTCACCTTCGACGGTCAACAATGCGACGTTCCTGATTGCGGATGGATCGACACGGCGTCCGCGATGCATCAGCTCTCCCTTCGGCAGGGCGTGCTTCATGAAAACCTGATCGACCGTTTGCAGGTAAAACTCGGCCGTAAGATCCATCACGGCCAGATATTCGTCGTAGAACTCACGGTGCTTTTCTGGCTCGCCGTCATTCTTGACCAGGTGCATGAAGAATTGTTTTTGCGCGTTGACGTGGCGGTCGAGGTTCATCGACATGAATCCGGACAATTGCAGGAAGCCCGGATAGACAGGCCGCAAAAAACCCGGCTGCGGCCATGGGACATTCATCACAACGTTTTCGGCAAACCATTCGAGAGGCCTGTCCTCTGCAAGCTTGTTGACAGCCGTCGGATTGATGCGGGTATCGATCGGGCCGCCCATCAGCGTCATGGACGCTGGCGAAAGCGGATCGCCGGCTTCTTCCATCAGAGCAGCGGCTGCCAATACCGGCACTGAGGGCTGACAGACCGCGACCACGTGGGTATCGGGGCCAAGATGATGCAGCATTTCGATGACATAGTCGATATAGTCATCCAGATCGAAAGTACCCTCTGCAACCGGCACCATCCGGGCATCGATCCAGTCGGTGATATAGACGTCGGCGCCAGGCAGCAGCGCTTCCACCGTTCCGCGCAACAGCGTCGCATAGTGGCCCGACATCGGTGCGACAACCAGGATCCGCGGATCCTTTGCACGGCTGGCGGGCAGGCTGCGGTCGAAATGGATGAGCTGGCAGAACGGCTTCTTCCAGACAATCTCCTCACGCACGGGCACCGACTTGCCGTCGATCGGCGTCTCCTTGAGGCCAAATTCCGGCTTGGCGTAGCGGCGGGTCGTTCGCTCGAACACTTCCAGGCCCGCTGTCAGGGTACGGCCAAACATGGTGTCAGTCAGGGGATTGAGCGGATGGGTATAGGCCTGCCGCATCAGATCAGCTGCGGCTCGAATTGGCGCCATGGCAGCATGATTGAGTTCGTAAAGCTGGTAAAACATTGCAAGTATTACCTTTCAAACGACCGATAATCGCGTTCTCGATGGTGCGACCTTACTGAGTCTATTTGTGAACCTAACAGTTTTTGCTGCATGGCAATATAAATTTGCAACAATTGACACAGAGAATACCGCGGAAATGCTCCGCGGCATCCCTATTGCTTCGAACCGTTGATATCGCGGCAGACAATCACTTAGAAATCGGCCGCAAAGGTCTGCTTCTGATCGCCGAGGCCCTGTATTCCAAGCTCCACGACATCGCCCACCTTCAAATATTGCGGTGGCTTCATGCCCATGCCGACGCCTGGAGGCGTGCCGGTCGAAATAACGTCGCCAGGGTGAAGCGACATGAACTGGCTAAGGTAAGAGACGAGATGGGCGACGCCGTAGACCATCGTCCTGGTCGAGCCGTCCTGCATCGTCTTGCCGTTGACCTTCAGCCACATGCCGAGATTTTGCGGGTCCGGCACTTCCTCTTTCGTCACCAGCCAGGGGCCGATCGGGCCGAAGGTGTCGCAGGATTTCCCCTTGGTCCATTGGCCGGAACGCTCCGTTTGAAAGGCGCGCTCGGAAACGTCATGCGACACGCAATAGCCAGCGACATAGTCCAAGGCGTCGGCCTCACTGACATATTTTGCCGTCTTGCCGATGACCACGCCGAGTTCGACCTCCCAGTCCGTCTTTTCCGACCCGCGCGGAATGCGGACCGTATCGTTCGGGCCTACTATTGCCGAGCTTGCCTTCATGAAGATGATGGGCTCGGGCGGAACGGTCGCGCCGGTCTCTGCCGCGTGGTCCGAAAAATTCAGACCGATGCAAATGAGTTTTCCGGTGCCGGCAACGCAAGCACCGATGCGGCCTTTGGCAAGTTCGGGCAGGCTACTTTGATCGAGCGCTGCGATCTTTGCCAGACCCGCAGGGCCGATTGCTTCGCCGCCAATATCAGCGACATGTGCCGAAAGATCGCGAATCTTGCCGTCCTTATCCAGAAGCGCCGGCTTTTCCTTGCCGGGTTCGCCTACGCGCATCAGTTTCATGGGTCTTCCTTCCCTAGCTGCCTTTAATACTTATTCCGCCATATATGAACGAAACATTCACCTGTGTCATCATTCCATTTCACGGCCGAGACCGAGCTTCCTCGAAAGAGAATATCCACAAGGAGGATGGAGCATATCCCAATTGTCGTCCTCTCTTTTTCCGGCGCTGGACCTTAGGCGCGTTTCGGCGAACGGTCGAGGCTAGTCAAGTAAGCCCCATCAAAACAAGCAGCGACTTCGAAATCACGGTTTGTTGAAACGAAGCATGCCCGCTGGGATGACTTTTCCCTTTGCCGTCGCCAATCACCGGCCTAAAACCTGTCGACAACTGTCAACTTATGGAGCTTTCATGCCCACCTCGCATTCCATTGTGAAGACTGTCAACGCCAGCCGCTACCTGCAACAGCTCTGCAAGCATTGGAGCCACAAGTTTGCAGTCGAATTCAACGAGGAAACCGGAAAAGTACCTTTCAGCCCGGAGTCCGATGTCGTGTTCGAGGCTGATGAGAATGACCTGCGCATGGTCTTGCATGTAACCGATGGCGCAAATCTCGAGCGGATGCAGAACGTGGTGGCAGAACATCTCAAGCGCTTCGCCTTTCGCGAAGAGCTCGAAGTGGTCTGGACTAGGGGTGAAGGCGCGTTATAGATGCTCTTGCTCTTGCCACAAGGCGGTTTCAGCTGATCCCCCATCCACCGGAAAGAAATTTCATGACTAACACCAACAGCCGAGAATCACAGTATTCGATCGACAGTCTCTTTCTCGATCGCTGGTCGCCTCGGGCGTTTACCAACGAGACAATGCCGGAAGCTGACCTATTGACGATGCTGGAGGCAGCTCATTGGGCGCCCTCCTCCTCTAATCATCAGCCGTGGCGCTTCGTTTACGCGCTGCGCGGTTCGCAGCATTGGGATAGGTTTCTCGATCTGCTGATCGAATTCAACCAGGGCTGGGCGAAGACGGCTGCCGCTTTGCTGTTCGTGGTCTCCCGCACCCACACCGGCGAACTGGGATCTGCCGAACAGAAGCCAAACTACACCCATTCCTTCGATGCCGGCACCGCCTGGGGTTTCCTCTCATTGCAGGCGCGCCTATCTGGCTACTACGCCCACGGCATGGGCGGCATTCACCTGGACAGGATTCCTGAAGCCCTTGATATTCCTGAGGGTTATCGCGTCGAGGCTGGCGTCGCCATCGGCAAGATCGGCGATAAGAACCAGCTCCCTGAAAAGTTGCGCGAACGCGAATTTCCAAGCCATCGCAAACCGTTGTCGGACGTCGCCTTCAACGGCACTTTCATCGCAAAGTAGTGTGCCAAAACGAAAGAAAGGCCCGCGCGACAACCGTCACGCGGGCCTTTTCGTTACAATGACTAGATATCGAGGTTGGCGACGTTCAGCGCATTTTCCTGAATGAACTCGCGCCGCGGTTCGACCTCGTCACCCATGAGGCGGGCAAACAGACCATCGGCATCGACCGCGTCATTCACGCGCACCTGCAGCAACGACCGGACGTTCGGATCAAGCGTCGTCTCCCAGAGCTGCTCGGCATTCATTTCGCCGAGACCCTTGTAGCGCTGCATCGACAGGCCCTTGCGACCTGTTGCAAACACAGCTTCGAGAAGAGCTCGTGCTCCGGCAATCTCGGTTTCGCCGTCACGCCGGACCAATGTCGGCGGCACGTCGTAGATTTCCTTCAGGCGCGGCGAAAGCTGGTCGAGATAACGCGCATCTGAGGATCCGATCAGTCCCATATCGAGCGTCACGACTTCCTTCACCCCACGCACCATGCGCTCGAGACGAAGGCCGCCTTCGCTGTTGATCGTGCCAGCCCAGCCACGCTCCGTTTCCTCGGCGATGATATCGAGACGCCGGGCAACCTCCGTTGCCACGACCTGCGCGCGTGCACCGTCGCTGACAAGATCCGCGTTGAGCGCCCCGGCAATTGCCGCCTGCTCGACAACGGCGCGGTTATAACGCGAGTGAAGGTTCTCGAGCAGGGCGCGAAGACGCAGCGCATCGGCGATAACCGCGCGCAGATCCTGTCCGGCCCGCACTTCCCCGCCCCCGAGCCGGAGGCTGGCGTCATCAAGGCCCATTGCGATCAGATATTCTTCCAGCGCCTTCTCGTCCTTCAGATACTGAATCGATTTGCCGCGCGAGACTTTGTAAAGTGGCGGCTGGGCGATGTAGATATGGCCACGCTCGATCAACTCCGGCATCTGGCGGAAGAAGAAGGTCAGGAGCAGCGTTCTGATGTGGGCGCCATCGACGTCGGCGTCCGTCATGATGATGATCTTGTGATAGCGCAGTTTGTCGGCGTTGAATTCGTCCTTGCCGATGCCGGTGCCAAGTGCGGTAATCAGCGTGCCGATTTCCTGGCTCGACAGCATTTTGTCGAAGCGGGCGCGCTCGACATTGAGGATCTTGCCGCGGAGCGGCAGGATCGCTTGATTCTCGCGCGACCGGCCCTGCTTTGCAGAGCCGCCGGCGGAATCGCCTTCGACGAGGAAAACTTCCGACTTGGCAGGATCGCGCTCGGAGCAGTCTGCAAGCTTGCCCGGCAGCGATGCGATGTCGAGCGCGCCTTTGCGACGCGTCAGTTCGCGGGCCTTGCGCGCCGCCTCGCGGGCAGCGGCGGCTTCGACCACCTTGCCGACCAGGATTTTTGCGTCAGCCGGGTGTTCCTCGAGCCACGAACCTAACGCTTCGTTGACGAGGCTTTCCACAACAGGTCGAACTTCGGAAGAGACCAACTTGTCCTTGGTCTGCGAGGAAAATTTCGGGTCTGGCACTTTGACAGACAGGACGGCGGTCAGGCCTTCGCGGCAGTCATCGCCGGTCAGTGTGACTTTTTCGCGTTTGGTGATGCCGGAGGATTCACCATAGGAGGTGATCTGCCGGGTCAGCGCGCCGCGGAAACCGGCCATATGGGTGCCGCCGTCACGCTGCGGAATGTTGTTTGTGAAGCAAAGAACATTCTCGTGGTAGCTGTCGTTCCACCACATGGCGACCTCAACCGTGATGCCATCCTTTTCGCCGCGGATTGAAACGGGCCTGTCGACCAGAGGCTTCTTGGCGCGATCGAGATAGGTCACGAAAGCCTCGAGACCACCGTCATAGAGCATCTCTTCCTGCTTGACGTCGGAGTGACGCCGGTCTGTCAGCAGAATACGCACGCCGGAATTCAGGAAGGCGAGTTCGCGCAGGCGATGCTCCAGCGTGGCAAAATCGAATTCGATCATCGTGAACGTGTCGGTGCTGGGCTGGAAGGTAACCTCCGTGCCGGTTTCGCCGCCGCTGTCTCCGAGCGTCTTCAAGGGCGCATCGGCAACACCATGCGTGAAACTGATTTCGTGAATTTTACCCTGGCGCTTGATCTTGAGCTTCAGCCAGACCGACAGCGCGTTGACGACCGAGACGCCGACGCCGTGGAGGCCGCCTGAGACCTTGTAGGAATTTTGGTCGAACTTGCCGCCGGCGTGGAGCTGGGTCATGATGACCTCGGCTGCCGAAATGCCTTCGCCCGTGTGGATATCGGTCGGGATGCCGCGGCCGTTGTCGGTGACCGTCACTGAGCCATCGGGATTGAGCGTTACGGTCACCAGGTCGGCGTGCCCACCGAGAGCCTCGTCGATTGCGTTGTCGACGACTTCGTAGACCATGTGGTGAAGACCCGAACCGTCGTCCGTGTCGCCGATGTACATGCCCGGACGCTTGCGGACAGCATCGAGGCCCTTCAGAACCTTGATGGAATCGGCGCCATATTCGGCGCTTGCGGCGTTTTCAGTCGCGGGCGTATCGGTCATGTTTTTGAGGTCTTTCCAGTGTTTCTACAGAGAGCGCAACGATCCTGGCGAATCATCGGTTTTCCTCTCTGGACTATAGGTGACTTTTCCCCGAACTTCCAAATATATGGCCCCTAAGGCGTCCATAAAACAGGGGATTGAGGCGCTTTTCAGCCCCTTTTTCTGGTATTTTCGAGGAGGATGGCCACTTCGGCGACGGTCTCCATATCCAGGTGCCTGATCCGGGCGGCCAGGCGGTTGGCAAGGGCGGTATATTCCGGTGCCATGCCCGAGGTATCTATCACCACGCGAGGATCGGAACCCCTTGCCAGCATAAAGAGTTCTTCGGCCTCGTCCCAGATGATGTTGAAATACCCGGCGATCCGCTGCAAGAGGTCAAAGGTCGGCAAACCTCGCCTTCCGTGCTCCAACGCGGAGAGATAGGCAGGCGTGACGTTGAGCGCTGCGGCCATTTGCTTTTGCGATACGCCCTTGCGCTGCCGGAGCTTTCTGACTGCCTCGCCGAAGGGTGTCATTCGTGATCCCCCGGCCGCCGCGCCAGACGGATGTAAAGCGCGCCTTCGCCGCCGTGCTTTTGAGCGGCATCCTCGTAGGACGAGATCAGATAGCGAAACTCCGGCTTGGAAAACCATAGAGGTACAGCACGCTTCAGAGCCCCTTCGCTCCCCATCGAGCTGCCCTTGCCGGTGATGACCAGGACGTGGCGCATGCCGCGCTGGTGGGCGCGCAGCAGAAAATCCAGCAACATGCCGTGGGCCTCGCTTTGGAAAAGCCCGTGCAGATCGATGCGCGCCTCGAGCGGCAGCCGCCCCTTGGCTATCTTGCGCTTCACGGGCCGCTCCAGCGGATGGTGTGTGTGGGAAGGCTGTTTCTTTTGAACGGCGGAAGGCGTCGGCTTGTTCGCCGGTGTTGCCGCCTTGTCTTTTGCCTGCTCGATGTCGGCATCCTCGGCTGTTTGCCCGTCGGCGAGGAAGGCATCGAGCGCGTTCATATCCCGCTGCCGTTCCGGCAGCGGTCTCGTGCTCTTGGCGACCTTGCCCCAAAGGATCCGCTCCTCAGCGCTAAGCTTGCGATCCTTTGCCATCACATCAGCCTCGCGGCTGCCGCCTTCGGAACGAAGATGTAAAAGTCGGCCTCGTTCTTGACTGTGCCTGCAAGTTCGCCTGCCTCGTATCCCGATCCTGTGAAGATGTCGCCTCGCGCCGGCCCGACGATGGCCGAACCGGTGTCGAGTGCCAGCATCAACCGCTGAAATGGCTTGCCGCCGTCGAGATGGGTCAAGCTTTCCGAGCGGATGAAGAAGGGAAAGCCGAAGGTATGGATAAGCCGGTCGACCGCTAAAGAGCGGCCGGCAACCAGAGGCACCTTCGCCGCAGCGATCGGCCCGGCCCGGATGTCATCCACCGCAGCGTCGCGGAAGAAGATATAGGACCTGTTATGGGCAAGCACCTCGTCGACTTGATCGGGATGAGCGTAGAGCCAGTCTCTTATGCTCTGCATCGAGATTGCGGCCGGTGCGATCGCCCCACGGTCGATCAATAGCCGCCCGACCGGCGAAAACGGATGACCAGCCTTTGCAGCATAGGTGATGCGGCCGAGCGTGCCGTCGGGATAGCGCAGGCGCGCGGCACCCTGGACATGTACAAAGAAGACATCGACCTTGGATTTTGCCCAGGCAATCTCAAGGGTGCGCCCTTCGAGATAGCCACGCGCGATCTCTCCACGATCGGGATAGGCGGAAATGACGCCATCCTTTGATTGTCCAAACATATAGGACGGGTCGAGGTTCGATGGCCGGTTGCTGTCGTCGAGATCGATAAGGTCGGTGGGTCGGCGGTAAAAGGGATAGCGATAGACCGCGTCCGGCTTCGCCGCGACTTCAATCTCCGGTTCGAAAAAGGCCGTGACGAACCCATTCCTGCCTTCAGCCCGTCGAATGAAGAAGGGCTTGCAACGCTGCTCGAAGAAGGCCCGCGCCTCCGCCGCATTTGCTGGCGCAACGGTCAGGGCCTCATCTAGCAGCGGCAGAAGATCATCAGCGGTCAGGCCTGCTGAGCCGGTGCGGTAGGGCTTTGTATCGACGATGTAGCGGCGACAGGCCCGCATGGCGTCAAAAAGGCCGGAAGGGTCGTCGTCCTTCCAGCCCTTCAGTGTCTCGAAGGATATCGGCTCCAGTCTGAAATCCTGCCCTAGCCCACTCATTGCTCGGATTCGGTCGCCACGAGTTTCCAATTGGGATCGCGCGAACGCGTGTCGCGGGAAAAGGTCCAGACATCGCTGACTTCCGATACCTGTTCGGCATCGCCATCGACAATCTTGTCTGTCTTGTCATATGTCGCCGATATCATCTGGCTGACGATCCGCAGGGTGACCAGGGCTTCGCTGCCCTTCATCTCCACATGCTTGATGTCGGCCTTGTCTATGCCGACGAAGCTGGCCTTGACCTTTTCGCCCTTGGCTTCACGCTCCGAAATCGCCGTATCGAAACCCTCATAGACCTCGCGCGATAGCAAGCCCTTGAGCGCCTTTCGATCGCCATCAGCAAAAGCCATGACAATCATCTCATAGGCCATGCGGGCGCCGTTTACGAACTGCGTCGGCTCAAATGTCGGATCCGCCCTGTTCAGCTCACGCAACGAGTCATTCAGCGGCGTCCCCGGTTTTGAAAATGCGTCGATGGCTGCAAATCGGTTTTCATCTTCGACAACATCGCGCCTCGGCAAAGTGACGACCTTGCCTGCGTCAGGGGCGTCACTTGGTGGCGCCGCATCGCCCGGGGTATAGAGATCGCGCGGCGGCTTCTCGTTTCCGGTGCGGCGACCAAGCACGCTGCGCAACTGGAGAAAGATCAGCACCGCCGCCACGAGGAAAAAGAGCGTCACAAAGTCGTTCGAACCCATATCGTACCGGCACCACTGTTAACATTCTAGGTTTCAGTACCCATATAGTCTGCATCGACCGATCATTCAAATAGCGGAGCGGTATCTTTGTTGCGCGCAATCGATTAACGCTGCGAAGCAGACCATTCCAAGGACAGGATATCATGCGCCTATCGCTTATTCCCGCCATGATCTTTTTGATGCCGCTTGCGGAAATCGCCGGCTTTGTGATCGTCGGCAAGGCGATCGGCCTTTGGGCGACGCTCGGTCTCGTCGTGCTCAGCGCCTTGCTCGGCGCCGCACTGCTGCGCATCCAGGGTGTGGGTATACTCCGGCGCATTTCCAAAGAGAGCGAAAACGGCGGTATTCCCGGACGCGAGCTCGTCCATGGCGCGATGATTGTTGTCGCAGCCTTTCTCCTGCTATTGCCGGGTTTTCTGTCTGATATTCTTGGGCTGCTGCTTTTCATTCCGGGCGTGCGCGACCTTGCCTGGAAATTTCTGAGCCGCCGCATCGTCATCCTCGGCTCCTCGCCGGCGTTCAATCGAAGCGGAAACCGACCACACGCGTCAACGACGCCACAAAAAACGGGACCTGTCGTCGATCTGGACGACGGCGATTTCAGCCGCGAAACCGATCGAAAATCTCCCTGGTCGGATAGAAAACGCCTCGAGGATTAGCGGTTCCTCGAATCTGGCCGCAGGGTTGTAAGGCAGGTTTCGAAATGATAGATGGCGACACCCATTGATGCCGCGAGGAACAGCCCATGGCCGACGACAACATCAACGGCTCGCCCAACCCGAGCCTTTCCGTTCTTGCCCAGTACACGAAGGATCTGTCCTTCGAGAACCCCGGCGCGCCACGCTCGTTGCAGTCGCGCGACAAGGCGCCTGAGATCAATATCAACGTCAATGTCAACGCAAACCCGCTGTCGGATACGGATTTCGACGTTGTGCTGACTTTGAACGCCGAAGCCAAGGATGGCGACAAGATCGTCTTCCATACGGAACTGGTCTATGGCGGCGTCTTCCGCGTTACCGATTTCCCGCAGGAGCACATGTTGCCGCTGCTCTTTATCGAGTGCCCGCGGCTGCTTTTCCCGTTCGCCCGTCAGATCATTGCCGATGTGACGCGCAACGGCGGCTTCCCGCCTCTGATCATCGACCCGATCGATTTCGCAACGATGTTTACCCAGCGCGTTGCCGAAGAGCAGACCAGGGCGCAGGTCAACGTCGTCCCAAACTGACCTTCGATCTCATCGCCTAAGCAGAAAGCCCAGCCCCAGCCTGGGCTTTTTTTATTGGTTTGAAGAGCTGTATTTGGACCAGATGCCTTTTGACCCAAGTCTGGCGACCAGGGCTGTGTGGCCTTGCTGTTCCGCCTGGCTGACGCGGTCCGGCAAGGGCCTGGGTCGAGAATGAATCTCGACGATCCCTTTCTCGGTATCCGTATCGCGACTGTCTGAATTGGATGATGCTCTGACGCTTAGACCAAGCGCTGTTTGCCGGCCGCCAATCATCTCGATATAGACTTCGGCCAAAAGCTCAGAATCGAGCAACGCGCCGTGTTTGGTGCGGTGGGCATTGTCGATGCTGTAGCGTCGGCAGAGCGCATCGAGGGAATTCGGACCCATCGGGTGTTTGCGGCGGGCCATCGATAACGTATCGATGACCATTTCTGGCAGGATCGGCGGCATGCCAAGCCGGGCAAATTCTGCGTTCATGAAGCCCATATCGAATGTGGCGTTGTGGGCTATCCACTTCGCATCGCCAAAGAATTCGAGCAACTCTAAGGCCAGCTCGGAGAAAGGCGGCTTGTCTTTCAAGAATTCGTCGGTGATCCCATGAACCGCAAGCGCATCCGGATGGACCTTCTGCTCTCCTGGACTAACGTATCGATGGAAGGTGCGCCCCGTTGGGAAATGGTTGAAAAGCTCGATGCCGCCGATTTCGATGACGCGGTCGCTTCGGCTGTCGAGGCCGGTCGTTTCCGTATCGAAGATGATCTCGCGCATCTCAATGCTCCCTTTTTACCGTCTGCCGCAAATCCGCAATGATCTCGTCGACTTGTTTGCGCGCTGCTTTAATGCCGTCGCCGGTGTTGACGACATAATCTGCCCGCGCTCGCTTTTCCGCGTCAGGCATCTGGCGCGATAGAATCAGATTGAATTTCTCCTCCGTCATATCAGGTCGAGCAAGGACCCGGCGCCGTTGAATCTGTGGATCACTGCTGACGACAACGATTTTGTCTACCCTTTCCGCACCGCCCGATTCAAACAGCAGGGGAATATCGAGGACCACCAGGTCGGCGCCTCCCGCCTTTTGCTGCTCTAGAAAAGCCCGTTCGCGGGCGCGTACGAGCGGATGAACAATCGCCTCCAGCCGTTTGAACCCGGTTGGCTCAGATGAAAGTTGCTTTCCAAGCGCGACGCGATCGACGATCCCATCCCGGGTCGTGCCTGGGAATGCGGCCTCCACCAGTGGCACCGCTTCGCCGCGATAGAGATCGTGGACTGCGGCGTCCGCATCGTGAACAGCGACGCCGGCATCGGCAAAGAGTATCGCCGTCGTGGATTTTCCCATGCCAATCGATCCTGTCAGGCCGATGCGGATCATCAGAGCTTTTCCATATCGGCAATCACAAGCGCACGAAGGGTTGCATCGACAACGGGGCGCTTGCCGAACCATCTCTGGAAACCTGGGACGGCCTGATGAAGCAGCATGCCGAGGCCATCGACCGTGACAAGACCTTGCGCATCTGCCTGCGCCAGCAGGGGTGTCCTCAAGGGGATATAGACAATATCCGTCACGACCGCGTCAGTCGCCATCGGCGCAAAGTCAATCTGTGGCGCCGTCCTGCCATCCATACCCAATGACGTGGTGTTGACGAAAAGGCCAGCGCCGGCCATGACCTCGCTGAGCGCGCCCATCGGATGGGCATGGACCTTTTCGCCGAAGCGATCAGCAAGCTCCCGCGCACGATCGATCGTGCGGTTGACGACGTGAATTTCCTTGATGCCGCGGTCACGAACCGCCTGGATGATAGCCCGGCTGGCACCGCCCGCGCCGAGGACGATCGCCTTTTCGACCTGATCCCAGCCTGGATGGCATGCGTCGAGATTGGCGGTGAAGCCGCGGCCATCCGTATTTGTGGCGTGCAACCGTCCCTCTTCCAGCCAGAGCGTGTTCGCCGCGCCAAGTTCGGCAGACAGCTCATCCGGCCTGTCGGCCAGTCGGAGGGCCATTTCCTTGTGTGGGAGCGTTACGTTGCCGCCCACGAAGCCTGCCGAGCCATCCTTGAGAGCGCCGATGAATGAGGGGAACTGTTCGGCGGAGACTTCATATGCCTCGTAGCTGCCGGTGATATCAAGCTTTCCAAGCCAGTATCCATGGATCAAGGGAGAGCGGGAATGCTTTATCGGATAGCCGGTGACAAAGGCCTTTAAGGTTAATGTTTCACGTGAATCATCCATCGATCAAACCCAAACTGCGCAATTGCTGTAAGAGTGGCAACATCGGCAGCCCCAGGATCGTAAAATAGTCACCATCGATATGCGAGAAAAGCTGGATGCCTTCACCCTCCAACTGGTAGGCGCCGACGCTTGAAAGCGCTCGATTGCCCACCCTGGCGATATGGCGGTGAATAAAGTCCCGAGTCAATTTACGCATCGTCAGCTCGGCATGCGACACATGTTCCCAGACAACCTCGCTGCTTTTGGCGATGGCGACAGCGCTGTTCAAGCGGTGGGTCCTGCCCGACAGTATTTCCAAGTGGTTCTCCGCCTCGGCGATATCTTTTGGCTTGTGGAACACCCTGTCGCCGAGTGACATTGTCTGATCCGAACCAATGACGAAAGCCTCAGGGAAACGAGCGCTAACCTCTTGCGCTTTCGCCTTGGCCAGGAGCAAGGCGACCGCATCGGGGGTCGCACCTGATCTCTCGAGGGGCGCCTCGATGGCTCGTTCGTCGATATCGGCCGCCATCGCGTCGAAGCCGAGCCCGGCGTTTTGCATCAACATCCGGCGGAATGGGCTTGAGGAGGCGAGTATAAGGCGCAATGTCATGGACGAGGGGACCTCAATGCGGCTGCCAATGGATTGCGCTTAACGCAGCTTCGGCCGGAGGGCAACAATCGCCGCGGCCGTTTCCTCGATGGAGCGGCGTGTGACGTCGATGATTGGCCAGTTATGTCGTGCGCAGATGGATCGGGCATATTTCAGTTCTTCAGAAATGGTGGCACGGTCCGTGTAGCCACCGCGATCGAAGCCTGCCGTGGCACCCAGTATTCGATTTTCGCGGACTTGCGAGATTCGGTCGGTGGTGGCAACCAAGCCGACGATCAAAGGTCTTGTTGCCTTGATCAAGCTTTCAGGCAGGGCCATGCCGTGAACGATGGGGATATTGGCTGTCTTGATGCCCCGGTTGGCGAGATAGATGCTGGTGGGGGTTTTCGATGTCCGGCTAATGCCGATGATGACGACATCGGCATCATTATAGTCATCGGGCATCTGCCCGTCGTCGTGATCCATCGTGAAATTGAGTGCTTCGATACGGGCAAAGTATTCAGCGTTCATCACGTGCTGTGCGCCGACCCGCCGGCGGGAGATCGCGCCGAGATGGGTCTGGAACACATTCATGACCGGTTCGAGCACATTGACGCAAGGGACGCTCATTTCTCGGCACCGCCCGTCGATCAGATCTGCAAGTTCGCGATCGACGATGGTGTAGAGGACGATGCCGGGGCTCGTGTCGATCGCTTCCAGCACCGGCATCAGCTGGCGTCGGTTGCGGATGAGCGGATAGACGTGTTCGATTGGCTGGCTTCCGTGAAACTGCGCCGAAACCGCGCGACCGGCAGAGATGAGGGTCTCCCCGGTTGAGTCAGAAATCAGATGAAGGTGAAAGAAGTTTGTCCGGTTCTCCACGCTATTTTCCGTCATCTGTTGATAAGTGGGGAGAGCCCAATGGTTTTGAAGATCGTTGATCCGGGCGGTGGAAAAACTGCCGAGTTTTCCACATTGGCAATTTCTGGCGATACTCCATATGAACCCTGTGGGTAATGTTGATAAGTCCTATCGTGTCGCCGTTATCCCCAGGCTGTCCACAGCTTGGATCTCGGCATGGCAAGCTTCAGGTCGTTGTTTGGAAACGTAGAATTGGAATTTCCCACGTTTGTCGCCGGATGTCTTTGAATTTCTCCATCGCAGCCATGGCAGGCGCGTCAAAAGGCGGCGGGTGTGGACAGCTTTTAATCCTTGATAGTCACCGACTCTTAGAAATAGAAACCTTAAGATTAGCTTTATATTTATATGGGGACTTGGCCATTGAGTGATGAGAGCAGGGCGATTATGAAGGTGTTGGGCGGGGAGACGCTGACGCCTCCTCCCATCTGGCTCATGCGGCAGGCTGGGCGCTATCTTCCCGAATATCGGGAAACCCGCGCAAAGGCTGGAAGTTTCCTCGATCTTTGTTATTCGCCCGACTACGCGGTGGAGGTCACGCTTCAACCGATCAGGCGCTTCGGGTTTGATGCAGCCATCCTCTTCTCCGATATCCTTGTTGTTCCGGATGCACTGAAGCGGAACGTCCGTTTTACCGAGGGTCACGGTCCGGAAATGGATCCGATAGACGAGGCGGGGATTAGGGCGCTGAAGGGGAAGGATGTGCTGGCCCATCTCGCTCCGGTATTTGAGACACTGAGGCGGCTTCGTGTCGATCTACCAGGTAAGACGACCTTACTCGGGTTTTGCGGCGCTCCGTGGACAGTCGCAACCTATATGATCGCTGGCCACGGAACCCCGGATCAAGCACCGGCGCGGTTATTTGCATACCGCCATCCGGAGGCGTTCGAGCATTTGCTGATGCTGCTCGCGGAAATATCTGCCGACTATCTCGTGGCGCAGATCGATGCCGGTGCCGACGCGGTACAGATATTCGATTCCTGGGCGGGTGTCCTCGGCGGGCCGGAGTTTGAGGCTTTTGCCGTTAAGCCTGTTGCCAGAATAATCACTGCCGTGAAGGAACGGCGGCCCGCGGCGCGGATCATCGCTTTTGCAAAGGGGGCTGGGCTGATGCTCAAGGACTACCGACAGAAGACCGGTGCTGATGCGATTGGCCTTGATTGGACAGTGCCCCTGCCCCTTGCCGTCGAGCTGCAGAAGGACGGGCCGGTACAGGGCAATCTCGACCCGATGCGCGTTGTGGCCGGCGGCAGGGCACTGCTGGAGGGCGCGGATGACATTCTCCAGCATCTGGGGCATGGGCCGTTGATATTCAATCTCGGGCACGGCATCACGCCTCAGGCTGATCCGCAACATGTTGCTGCGCTTGTCGAGCGGGTCCGCGGTGGGAGGGCGACTGATGGAAAAAAGGACTGACCTGCGACCCGCTAGTTATGCACGGACCCGGGCCTATCTCGCCATTGCAGTCTTCGTCGCGGCAGCGATCGGGCTTGTGTTCTGGAAACCCGATAATCTCTATCTGTGGGTTAAGGCTTTGCACATCATCGCGGTGATTTCCTGGATGGCTGGATTGTTCTACATGCCGCGGCTATTCATCTACCACACTGAAGCGGAACCTGGTTCTGTGCAGTCGGAGACGTTCAAGATGATGGAGCAGAGGCTGCTTAAGGTCATCATGAACCCGGCGATGATGCTGACTTGGGTGTTCGGGCTTTATCTCGCCTGGTCGACATATCGCTTCCAGGGGGGGTGGCTGCACGCAAAGATTGCTCTTGTCGTGCTGTTGACCGCAGTGCATATTTTTTTCAGCCGCTCGGTAAAGGCGTTCGCTCGCGACGAAAACCTGAGATCAGCGCGGTTTTGGCGCTATATGAACGAGGCACCGACCTTGCTGATGATAGCGATCGTTATCCTTGTGGTTGTCAAGCCTTTCAGTTAAGTAGGATTGCTGATGGGCCAGTTTTAAATTTGCTTCATTTTGGGCACCCCCCTTGCAGGGTTTCACGTGAATCGCTATTTTCCGGCCAATCTCATCTTCGTGGCATGTATCCATTCAGTCGCCCGCGAGTTTTTGTCGCGGTACCGATTCGACAAACATCGCCTTTCCCCTTTTAA
Source organism: Rhizobium sp. 2YAF20 (assembly GCF_052114685.1). Classification (NCBI taxonomy): domain Bacteria; kingdom Pseudomonadati; phylum Pseudomonadota; class Alphaproteobacteria; order Hyphomicrobiales; family Rhizobiaceae; genus Rhizobium; species Rhizobium sp. 2YAF20. The sequence continues at coordinate 71,110 of NZ_JBFRFF010000002.1, forward strand.
AAACAGAGTAATGGTCCCTTCATGGCTGAAATGAAGCTTCAAGAACTTAAGAGCAAGCCTCCGACCGATTTGCTGGCATTTGCCGAATCGCTCGAGGTCGAAAACGCCAGCACGATGCGCAAGCAGGAATTGATGTTTGCGATCCTGAAGGTGCTTGCCAGCCAGGATGTTGAAATCATCGGCGAAGGTGTGGTCGAGGTTCTCCAGGACGGCTTCGGTTTCCTGCGGTCCGCCAATGCAAACTATCTGCCAGGCCCTGATGATATTTATATTTCTCCTTCGCAGATTCGTCGTTTCTCCCTGAAGACGGGTGACACTGTTGAAGGCCCTATCCGTGGCCCCAAGGAAGGCGAGCGTTATTTTGCCCTGTTGAAGGTCAACACGATCAATTTCGACGACCCGGAAAAGATCCGCCATAAGGTCCATTTTGACAATCTGACGCCGCTTTATCCAAATGACCGTTTCCGAATGGAACTCGATGTTCCCACAACAAAGGACCTGTCGCCGCGGGTAATCGATCTGGTGGCGCCGCTCGGCAAGGGGCAGCGCGGGCTTATCGTCGCGCCGCCTCGCACCGGCAAGACCGTTCTGTTGCAGAATATCGCCCATTCGATCACAGCGAACCATCCCGAATGCTACCTGATCGTGCTTCTGATTGACGAGCGGCCCGAGGAAGTGACCGACATGCAGCGCTCGGTGCGCGGCGAGGTGGTGTCCTCGACTTTCGACGAGCCTGCGGTTCGTCACGTGCAGGTGGCGGAAATGGTCATCGAGAAGGCGAAGCGATTGGTTGAGCACGGGCGCGACGTTGTCATCCTGCTTGATTCGATTACCCGCCTGGGCCGCGCCTATAACACCGTCGTTCCCTCCTCCGGCAAGGTTCTAACCGGCGGTGTTGATGCCAATGCACTTCAGCGGCCGAAGCGCTTCTTCGGTGCCGCTCGTAACATCGAAGAGGGCGGCTCGCTGACGATTATTGCGACGGCGCTGATCGATACCGGCAGTAGAATGGACGAGGTTATTTTCGAAGAATTCAAGGGAACGGGCAACTCCGAAATTGTTCTCGACCGCAAGGTTGCCGACAAGCGGATCTTTCCCGCCATGGATATTCTCAAATCAGGCACTCGAAAAGAAGAGCTTCTGGTGCCCCGTCAGGATCTGCAGAAGATCTTCGTTCTGCGCCGCATTCTGGCCCCGATGGGGACGACGGATGCCATCGAATTTCTCATCGACAAACTCAAACAGACAAAGAACAATCCGGATTTCTTCGACTCGATGAACACCTAACTTCATTAGCCGGATTCGTTTAACGTCTACTCGGGTCGCAATCTGCGGCCCGATCTTGCTTTAGGTAAATGAATCGATTCGGACGCGGATCGGTTCGAGGCGTTGGCGTGATGAACTCTGACATCGACACGATCTTTGCGCTTTCGAGCGGCGGCTTACCGTCCGGTGTTGCCGTTGTACGTGTGAGTGGTCCGCTTGCTCTCGAAGTTGCGGCACAGTTGGTGAAAAGCTTACCCGCGCCGCAGCAAGCCGCGGTTAGAACGATTCGGATGCGCAACGGTCTTGTGCTCGATCAGGGTTTGATTCTTGCTTTTCACCGGCCGGCATCCTTTACTGGCGAAGATTGTGTCGAATTTCAAATTCATGGCGGCAAGGCGCTGGTTGCGGCATTACTGGACGAGCTCTCAACATTCGAAGGTTGTCGGCTGGCCGAACATGGCGAATTCTCAAGACGGGCACTTGAGAACGGCAAGCTCGATTTGGTTGAGATCGAAGGCCTGGCCGACCTGATCGCCGCGGAGACAGAAATGCAGCGTCGCTTGGCGGTGGAGCAGAGCTCCGGCGGCCATTCACGCCTGTACAGAGCCTGGGCTGATCGCATTACCCGCGCACGCGCCCTGATAGAGGCTGAACTCGATTTCGCTGATGAGGAGGATGTCCCAGGATCGGTTTCTGACCGTGTCTGGGCTGATATGGCGGTGGTTCTGTCGGAGCTCGAAGCACATCTCGCCGGCGCTGCATTCGGCGAGATTATTAGAGATGGGCTGAAAGTGGTGATAGCCGGACCTCCAAACAGCGGCAAGTCGAGCCTGATGAATGCGTTGGCGGAACGAGACGTCGCGATCGTGACAAATATAGCCGGCACTACGCGAGACATCTTGCAGGTCGATCTTGATATTGACGGTTTTGCGGTAAAGCTCTTCGATACTGCCGGTCTGCGTGAGACGGACGAGGTCGTCGAAGTCGAGGGTATTCGACGGGCCCTTAAGAAGATCGAGGACGCCGACATCGTCCTCTCGTTGGCGGAAGTTGGCGAACGTGCCGAAGAGCGGTTTCCCGACTTCAGTGGCAGCGTGGTGCGGATCGGAACAAAGGTCGACCTGCCGCTGGATGGCCCCTGCCTGTATGAATACGATCTACAGCTGTCCGCAAAGACTGGAGCCGGACTGGCTGAGCTGCGTGCCTGGCTTGCGAAGGAGTTGCACGGGTTCGAGTCCGGTTACTCACTGGCGCTGCCAAGCAGGCTTAGGCACCGCCAACTTATCGAACATGCCGCTAAGATGTTGAACGTTGCAGTGGGCGATGGCAAATCGGCGCTAGAGGTTCGCGCTGAATTTCTGCGGCTTGCAGCCGACGGCTTGGGCCGAATTACCGGGCATGTTGATGTCGAAGACCTCCTGGAGATCATTTTCTCAGAATTCTGCATCGGGAAATGATTCACGTGAAACAGTGGATGCTCCTATTGCGAGTCTCGAGAAGTGTTTCACGTGAAACCTTCTTGACTCTCCAAATCATTATGCCAAAGAAGGCGAAAGGCGGGAGTCCGCATGTTCACAAAGAAATATGACGTTGTTGTTGTTGGTGGTGGGCACGCCGGCTGCGAAGCCGCGGCTGCTGCTGCGCGTATTGGCGCCTCCGTGGCAATCGTGACCCACAAGCGCGAAACCATCGGTATTATGTCCTGCAACCCGGCAATCGGAGGGCTTGGTAAAGGCCACCTCGTTCGCGAGATAGATGCCTTGGATGGGCTGATGGGCCGGGTCGCGGACGCTGCCGGCATTCAATTCCGAATGCTCAATCGGAAGAAGGGGCCGGCCGTTCGCGGACCTCGCACGCAAGCGGATCGCAAGCTCTACCGCTTGGCGATGCAGGCCGAGCTGGAGGCAATTTCAAACCTGGATATTATCGAGGGTGACGCCTTTGATCTCGAAATTCGTGATAGCTCGGTCGCTGCCGTTATTTTGAAGGACGGCCGCGTTTTTTCCTGTGGCTCCGTCGTCTTGACGACGGGCACCTTTCTTCGCGGACTGATCCATATAGGCAACCAAAAGACGCCGGCGGGCAGAGTAGGCGAGGAACCGTCCTTGGGTCTTTCCCGCACCTTGTCGAGATTAGGTCTTGCCCTTGGGCGGCTGAAGACCGGGACGCCTGCACGCCTTGACGGGCGGACTGTCGACTGGGATGCGGTTGGCCGTCAAGGTGCAGACGATCAGCCGATTCCGTTCTCCTTCATGACGGATAGCATCGCAAATCGTCAGATCGATTGCGGCGTCACCCGGACGACGCCGCAAACCCATAAGATAATTGCTGATAACTTGGGAAAATCGGCGATGTATTCCGGCCAGATTGAAGGCGTCGGTCCACGATATTGCCCATCGATCGAGGACAAGATCGTCAAGTTCGGCGAACGCGATGGCCATCAGATTTTCCTTGAGCCGGAAGGCCTGGATGACGACACCGTTTATCCAAATGGCATTTCGACATCACTTCCGGCCGAAGTTCAGGAAGCTTTCATACATACCATTCCGGGACTGGAACGAGTTCGTATTCTTCAGCCGGGATATGCCATCGAATATGATCATGTCGATCCTCGCGAGCTGACTGCAGCGCTGGAAATGCGGAAGATGCAAGGGTTGTTTCTGGCTGGCCAAATCAATGGCACAACCGGTTACGAGGAGGCGGCGGCGCAGGGATTGGTTGCGGGGCTCAATGCTGCCAAGTGTGCTGCTGGCGAGCCAGCTATTCGTCTTAGCCGCGCGGAGTCCTATATTGGAGTGATGGTGGACGATCTGACGTCTCGGGGCGTCACTGAGCCCTATCGGATGTTTACTTCGAGAGCGGAATACAGGTTGTCGCTTCGAGCGGACAATGCAGATCTCCGGCTGACGCCACTTGGTGTGGCGATTGGTTGTATCGGCGGGGAGCGCATCGCGCGCTTCGGGAGTTATACGTCAAGCATTCGGGCCGCGCGCGAGCTGCTTCAGGCGCTCAGTGTGACGCCGCGCGAGGCGGAACGAGCTGGGATACATCTCAATCAGGATGGGCAACGTCGTACGGCTTACGAGCTGCTATCTTACTCTGAACACTCTATATCGTCGCTGTCGCGGCTGTGGCCCGAGTTGGCTGATATTGATCGGCGCTCTGGTGAGGCGCTTGAGATTGAGGCGGCTTATGCTGTCTATATGGAGCGCCAAGCTTCCGATATAGCGCAGACAAAGCGAGAAGAGGAAAAGCTAATTCCGCCAGAGTTCGATTTTTCAGCACTTTCTGGTCTGTCGAATGAATTGAAGCAAAAGCTGAGTGCTGCGCGCCCGGGCAGCATTGCGCAGGCCGCCAAGGTCGATGGGATGACGCCAGCTGCTCTTTCTCTTCTTATTGCGTATTTGCGTAAATCCATTGCGGCTGACTTGCGCCGTTTTGCATAGGGGATGTTGCAAAGTATGAGAGTCCTTTCATGCAAATAAACGGTGTGCGTGTTTCACGTGAAACACAGGCAAGGCTGGAGCACTTTGCGGCTCTCTTTTTAAAATGGTCACGATCGATCAATTTGGTGGCTCCATCCACCGTCAAGGACCTATGGGATCGTCACATTGCCGATAGTGCGCAGATATTTCAGCTGTGCCCCGAGCCCATTCATTGGGTGGATTTAGGCAGCGGTGGTGGGTTTCCGGGGATTGTGACGGCAATCCTGCTCGCTGAAGTGGGAGACGGGCGCGTTGATCTTATTGAAAGTAATCAAAAAAAGGCCGCCTTTCTCCGCGTTTGTTTGATGGAATGCGAGGCTCGCGGTGCGGTTCACGCCATCCGAATCGAGGCGGCAGCGAGCGCAATACCCACCTGTGACGCTGTGTCGGCTAGGGCGCTTGCCGACCTCGAAGCTTTGATGGGCTATGCGGCGCCTTGGGCGGCGGACAATGAAAAACTGAGGCTGCTGCTGCACAAAGGCCGGGATTATCAGCGCGAGGTGGAGAAAGCCCGTGGCCGTTGGGAATTCGATCTGTTAAAACACGTCAGTGTTGTCGATCCGGACTCGGTCATTCTCGAAATAGCCAGGCCGCGACGAAAAATCTAACATAATCGGGTGTGCGGCATGGTAGGCGAACGGAACCGGATTATTACCGTAGCAAATCAGAAGGGCGGCGTGGGAAAGACGACCACGGCGATCAATCTGGCGACCGCGCTGGCGGCGATCGGCGAGCGCGTCCTGATTATCGATCTCGATCCGCAGGGAAATGCGAGCACCGGCCTTGGGATCGAGCGCCGCAATCGCAAGCTCTCGTCCTACGATGTTATGGTCGGCACCCATAGTGTTGGCGAGACTGTCGTGGAAACGGCGGTTCCCAATCTCTTTATCATTCCATCGACGATGGACTTGCTGGGCGTTGAGATGGAGATTTCTCAGCAGAGCGACCGGGTGTTCAGGCTCCGAAGAGCGCTTCAATCGCCCGAAGCCCATTCATTTTCCTATATCCTTGTTGATTGCCCGCCTTCCTTCAATCTTCTGACGATGAATGCCATGGCAGCCGCGCATTCGGTTTTGGTTCCTTTGCAGTGTGAATTTTTCGCACTGGAGGGGCTTAGCCAACTGCTGGAGACGGTGGAGCAGGTGCGCCGGACGGTCAATCCATCCCTGGATATTCAGGGTATAGTCCTTACCATGTTCGATGCCCGCAACAATTTGGCCCAGCAGGTGGTCAGCGACGTCCGTACGCATCTAGGGGAAAAAGTCTATCATACGTTGATTCCGCGCAACGTACGCGTGTCCGAGGCCCCTTCCTACGGAAAGCCTGCAATTCTCTACGATTTGAAGTGTGCCGGGAGCCAAGCCTATCTGCAGCTGGCATCGGAAGTTATTCAGAGAGAACGGCTGCGAAAAGCAAAAGTCGCCGCCTGATCGACTGTCGTAAGAGTGAGTGATATGCAATGAACGATGATCTTTCAAAGCGACGCCTGGGACGTGGCCTTGCGGCTCTAATCGGCGAAATGGACCAGCCGGACCCCGTCGATACGGGCAAGTCGCCTATCAATCCCGATCGTATGGTTCCGATCGAGTTTGTCAGCCGGAATCCAAAGAACCCAAGACGCTACTTCGATGAAACGGAGCTCCATGATCTCGCAGCGTCGATCCGTCAGCATGGTATCGTTCAGCCGGTCGTGGCGCGTACCGTCGCCGTCAGTCGCTACGAAATCATAGCCGGCGAACGACGTTGGAGGGCTGCCCAGCTCGCGGGCCTGATAGAGATCCCCCTCATCGTACGCGATGTCGATGACAAGACAGCCCTCGAAATTGCCATTGTCGAAAATGTCCAGCGCGCCGATCTCAATCCGCTTGAAGAAGCGCTCGGTTACGAGCAGCTGATTGCCGAACACGGCTATACGCAGAATGATCTCGGGGAGATTATTGGCAAGAGCCGCAGTCATGTCGCCAATTCGCTGCGTCTTTTGAAATTGCCGGATTCTGTTCGCGATCTGCTCGCGGGCGGCAGCCTGTCTGCCGGGCATGCCCGTGCGTTGGTTTCCACATCCGATCCTGCGGCACTTGCCCGCACAATCGTTTCCAAGGGCATGTCGGTGCGTGATGCAGAACGCCTGGCCCAGAACGATATCAAGGCTCAAAGTGATCCACGTCCCGCTGCGGGGCGTGACGCGAAGGATTCGGATACTGTAGCGCTCGAGCGCACCTTGTCAGACGCACTTGGGCTCGACGTGATCATCAATCACAAAGGCAGCGGCGGCCAAATCCGCATTGCGTATAAGAGCTTGGAGCAGCTGGAGGAGATATGCCGGCTCCTGGAGCGGCGGTGACGCGTCTTGCCTAGTTCTTTCGCGCGGATTGCAGCGTCGTGGATAGCAGCGTCTGCAGGGCGATGCTGTCCTCCAGGCTCTGGCGCTGGCGACTTTGGTAGATGGCGGCCTGCAATCTGTTCATCTCGCGGGCGATGGCTGCCCCCGTCCAGGTCTGCAGCGCTCTTTCAATGACGGGCTTTCGTTTGAAATGCAGATGCCGGCCATGCGTCTGTATCACCTGTGCGGCTCCGACCCGCTTGTCATCCATTTCGGCCCGCATGGTGTCCAGCAGCTGGAACTGTCTGAGGCAGCCTTGGAGAACAAGAAAGATCGAAGTCTTGGACGCGATGATCTTTTGAGTTGCGTGAAGAAAGGCTTCCGTATCGCCCCTCAATATAGCGTCGACAGCGTCATCGGCCGATACCGCACTGGCGTCGCCGATAATGTCGCCGACATGCTCTTCGTCGATGGTCGCAAGGCCCCGGCAATAGAGAGACAGCTTTCTCACTTCATTTCGTGACGCGATCCTGTCGCCGCCGAGCAGATCAAGCAGCATATGCCGCGCGGCAGGCGTAATTCTCAGGCTTTCATTGGCCAGCTCATGGTCAATCAAACCGTTGAGGGCCTTGGCGTCATCCGTATAGCAGGGAATACCGATAACCGCGCGGTTGCTCTCGGCGATCTTGCGGAGAGCCGAACCCTTCTTCAGATCACCAGCCTCGACGATAAGAAACGCACTGTCCGGCGGGTTGGCAGCGATCACCTGCAGGGAATCAATAAGTGCCTTTTCATTCGCGGCGCCTCGTATCCAGACGAGGCGTTCACCGCCAAACAGACCCATCGCGTTCGTCTCGTCGATCAATCGACCTGCGTCGTTATGCAGATCCCCAACATCGAGCTTGATCAGCGCAAATGGGTCGTCCAAAGGGACTTTCGTTTCGCCGGCAATAAGCGCGGCACGTTCCGAAACGAGACCACGGTCAGGGCCATAGACGATAAAAATCCTGTAGCGCTTTGCAGCAGTCGGCAGAAATCCCTCGAACTCATGAGATTTGATTTCTGACATACCGCGACCCCGCTATCAGCGGCTGAGCGCGGCAGAAATGTCGGCACCGACGAGCTCGGCCGCCTCTCGGGCGGCACGATCTTCTGAATCGCGAATAGCGCGCTGCTTGGCGAATTCCTGCGTCGGAAAGTCAACCAGAGCAATCGCCGATCGGCTGCCTGCCTTCAACACCTTGCCGTCACTCGCGTTTTTGAGAACGAACGACGCGGTCACGACGGTCCGGCCTGCCTGCGAAGTGTCGGAGGAGGCGAGATATAGAACGCCTGCCGTCCCGGCAGTCACTGTCAGCGTAACGTTATACAGCGGCTTGGTCGGCTCGCCGGCGCCACGGCCTGCAATGAAAATGAGCTGGTTCCTCACCTCCTGGGCAACGCGTGTCGAGGCGGGCGAAAAAGAAACGGACGACAACTTCGCCGTAACGCCGGTGCTTTCTGCATAGAGAGGGCGAACCTGACATGACGACAGTGCCAAGGGAACAACGATGAGCGTGACGACGCCCGTGATACGCGCGAGGTTCGAAATGAAATCAGACGACAATGTTTACGATCCTCTGTGGAACGACAATGATCTTCTTCGGCGCCTGACCATTCAACGCGCTTTTGACAGCATCCAAGGCGAGCACGGCTTCCCGCACGGCACTTTGATCCGCATCGCGCGAGATTGTCAATTCGGCGCGTTTCTTGCCATTGATCTGAACAGGAAGAAGGATGTCGTTTTCCACGACCAACGCTTCATCGAAGGTCGGCCACGCCGACATTGCGATCAGATGAACGTTCCCTATCGCTGCCGAGCATTCCTCAGCAAGATGCGGCGTGATCGGCGCGACGATCGCAATCAGGATCTCCACAGCTTCGCGAACAGCCATACGGTAAACCGCGTCAGCCTCTCCGACCGCAATCCTTGACAATGGGGCCGCCAGCGCATTGACGAATTCGTAGATGCGGGCGACGGCCTTGTTAAAGGCAAGTTTGTCGTAGTCGCCCTGGACGGCTTTCAACGTGCGATGGGCAATCTGAGAAATCGCCAGCGCATCACCCTCCTTAGCCGGAGTCCCTTTGATAGATCTCAACACATCGCATGCTTCGGATACCAAACGCCAGACACGCTGTGTAAAACGATGAGCACCTTCGACGCCCGCCTCCGACCAGATCACGTCACGATCCGGCGGACTATCGGATAGCACAAAGAAGCGAGCGGTATCAGCCCCGTAGGAGGCGATGATATCATCCGGATCGACGACGTTCTTCTTCGACTTGGACATCTTCTCGATCGAGCCGATGGTGATCTCTTCGCCGGTTGACAGCAGCAGCGCCCGTCGCTTGCCGTCGATTTCCTCTATGCGGATATCGACTGGCGGAACCCACTCGCGAGCAGCGCCCTTTCCACGGCTATAGGTCTCGTGGACGACCATGCCCTGGGTGAACAAGCCCTTGAACGGCTCCTTGACGTCGACATGACCGGTTTCCTTCATCGCGCGGGTGAAGAAGCGGGAGTAGAGCAAATGGAGAATGGCGTGCTCGATGCCGCCGATATACTGATCGACGGGCAGCCAGTGGTTTGCCGCCGCCCTGTTTGTCGGCTCCTGTTCCCAGGGAGCGGTAAAGCGCGTGAAGTACCAGCTCGAATCAACGAAGGTATCCATTGTGTCCGTTTCCCGCCGCGCGTCCTTGCCGCAATGGGGACAGGCCACATGCCGCCAGGTCGGATGGCGATCGAGCGGATTGCCGGGCTGATCGAAGGTGACGTCGTCCGGCAGCTTCACCGGCAGGTCCCGCTTCGGCACGGGCAGTACTCCGCAGTCTTCGCAATGGATGACCGGGATCGGGCAGCCCCAATAGCGTTGGCGTGAGATCCCCCAATCGCGAAGCCGGAAGTTGACCTTCCGCTCGCCCTGGGGAGTGTTGCCGAGCGCCGCCGCCGATAGCCTCGTCGCGACGGCATCGAAAGCCTCCGTTGTTGTCATACCATCGAGAAACCTGGAATTGATCATGATACCGTCACCGTCATAGGCGACCTCGCCGACGGTAAAGCTTGCTGCGTCACCATCCGCAGGCATGACCACTGGTATGACGGGTAGGTTATATTTGCGAGCGAAATCAAGGTCACGCTGGTCGCCGGAAGGGCAACCGAAGATGGCGCCAGTGCCGTATTCCATCAGTACGAAGTTGGCGATATAGACGGGCAGCTCTGAGGAGGCGTCGAGCGGATGCTTGACGCGGATCCCGGTGTCCATGCCCTTCTTCTCAGCCGTTTCCAAGGCAGCGACGGACGTTCCGGCGCGGCGGCATTCCTCGCAAAAGGCCTCGACGGCAGCGTCTCTTGCTGCGGCTTCCTTCGCAAGCGGGTGATCGGCGGAAATTGCCAGGAAGGAGGCGCCAAAAAGGGTGTCGGGCCGCGTTGTATAGACGGCAATCTCCCTTTCGTCGCCCTGGGCTGTGCCAGGCACGATCTCCCACCGGATCGACATGCCTTCCGAACGGCCGATCCAGTTCTTCTGCATCAGCCGTACCTTTTCCGGCCAGTGGTCGAGCGTGTCCAGCGCGTCGAGCAAATCCTGACTGAAGTCAGTGATCTTGAAGAACCATTGCGTCAACTCGCGCTGCTCTACCAAAGCGCCGGAGCGCCAGCCGCGTCCGTCGATCACCTGCTCATTGGCGAGAACGGTGTTGTCGACAGGATCCCAATTGACCTTGGATTTTTTGCGGTAGACCAACTCCTTTTCCATCATGTCGATGAAGAGCATCTGCTGGCGATGGTAATATTCGACGTCACAGGTCGCGAATTCGCGGCTCCAGTCGAGCGACAGGCCCATCGCCTTCAACTGGGCCTTCATCGAGGCGATGTTCTGATAGGTCCACTCTTTCGGATGTACTTTGTTATCGCGTGCGGCGTTTTCGGCCGGCATGCCGAAAGCGTCCCAGCCCATCGGGTGGAGAACATTATAGCCGCGTGCGCGCTTGTAGCGGGCAACGACATCGCCCATCGCATAATTGCGAACATGGCCCATGTGAATCCGGCCGGACGGATAGGGAAACATCTCGAGGACGTAATATTTCTCGCGTGGGTCGTCATTGTCGGTGACGAAGACCTCTTCGTCATTCCATTTTTGCTGCCAGCGAGGCTCGGCATCGCGTGGGTTATAACGTTCGGTAGCCATTTAATCTGTATTCCGGAGATCATGGGGAGTTGGCCGTGACCTTCATCATGAAACCAACCAAGCGTCAAGTTTAGCGGGGACCGCAATTGCCCTATCGGGCCCTGCGGCGAAGTATTCAGCCCATCGCCTCTTGGCAATCGCCTTGCGGCTGGCTACTGCGATTGGTGGAAAAACTGCAACATATGTCGAGGTGCGGCTATGGAACTTCAAGAGCGGCTGGAAGACGTGCGCGCACATATCGAGAAAGCGGAGCGCGAGGCCGGCCGGCCGGCCGGGACTGTCCAGCTTGTCGCTGTTTCCAAGACCTTCGATGCTGCTGCCATTCGGCCGGCGATTGCGGCCGGACAACGGGTATTTGGCGAAAATCGCGTTCAGGAAAGTCAAGGCAAGTGGCCTGAACTCCGGGCTGAAATCGCGGGTCTCGAGTTGCATTTGATTGGACCGCTGCAATCGAACAAGGCAAGTGAGGCGGTAGCGCTCTTCGATGTCATCGAGACGGTGGACCGGGAGAAGATCGCCCGCACACTCAGCGAGGAGATGAAGCGTCAGGGCAAGTATTTGCGGCTCTACGTCCAAGTGAACACCGGGCTTGAGCCGCAAAAGGCTGGAATTACCCCGGACGACACGGTCGGCTTCGTAGAGTTATGCAGGGCTGAGCTGGGGCTGACGATCGAGGGACTGATGTGCATCCCGCCGGCAGACGAAAATCCGGGGCCGCATTTCGCCCTTCTCGCCAAATTGGCTGGCGAGTGCAATGTAGCGAAACTGTCGATGGGCATGTCGAGCGACTATGAGATCGCTGTGGCTTTCGGCGCGACCAGCGTTCGCGTCGGGTCAGCAATCTTCGGGGCCCGCTGAACCTCTCCTACCGTTGTGGCCGGCCACTCAACAAAAAAACCCCGGCCAAGCCGGGGTTTAAACGTCGGACCGATAGTTTCGGCTTAATACTGGTCGTCGTCCTCGTCCCTGGTGGTCGACTTCAGCGACTTGAGCTTGGCGAAGACGGCATCGGCGTCGATTTCCTTTTCCTTTTCTTCGCGCTGGTAGGTGAAGCCGAGCTTCTCGGTCTCCTGAGCCGGCTGCAATGTTGCGCCGAGTTCGGCAGCGGTTGGCAGCGGACGGCCCTTGGCGGCCTTCTCGACTTCCATATCGAGGTCGATCTGGCTGCAGAGACCCAGCGTCACCGGATCCATCGGCGCCAGATTGGTCGAGTTCCAATGGGTGCGATCGCGGATTTGCTCGATCGTCGATTTGGTCGTGCCAACGAGGCGGGAAATCTGCGCGTCCTTCAGCTCCGGATGGTTGCGCACCAGCCACAGAATAGCGTTCGGGCGATCCTGGCGCTTGGAGACCGGCGTATAGCGCGGGCCGCGGCGCTTAGATTCTGGAACACGCACTTTCGGCTCAGAAATCTTCAACTTGTGGTTCGGGTTCGCCTCGGCGCGGGCGATCTCGTCGCGGGAAAGCTGGCCTGTGGAGATCGGGTCGAGACCCTTGATGCCCTGGGCGGCTTCGCCATCGGCGATTGCTTTAACCTCAAGCGGATGCAGCTTGCAAAACTGCGCAATCTGTTCGAACGACAATGCCGTATTGTCGACAAGCCAGATGGCCGTAGCCTTCGGCATAAGCAGTTGTTGAGCCATGGATATAGTCCTTCTATCAGTCCGCGCCGGGGCCGCGGTCCGTGGTAACACCACCAATTTCCGGGAAATTGTGCCCTATATAACCTCAGTGTCGAAGAATTGCAATTCTTTGCCGTTCAAATGACCTTTGTCTAATTGCCGCCGTAACTTAAGCTGCTATTGATTGCCCGAAAGCCCCACCATCTTTCTCGGGAAAGATGATGGCGGGGCTGATATTTCGAGGAGGAAAATCATGTCGGAAAATATTTACCCGGTTCGTAAATCGGTAGAGGCGCGTGCGCTCATCGATCGGGAAAAATATGAGAAATGGTATCGGCAAAGTGTCGAAGAGCCCGATAAATTCTGGGGCAAGCACGGCAAGCGCATCGACTGGTTCAAGCCCTATACGAAGGTCAAGAACACCTCTTTCACAGGAAAGGTGTCGATCAAATGGTTCGAGGATGGCCTCACCAACGTCGCCTATAATTGCATTGACCGGCACCTGAAGAAGCGTGGCGATCAGGTTGCCTTCATCTGGGAAGGCGACAACCCCTACATCGATAAGAAGGTAACCTACAACGAGCTCTACGAGCAGGTTTGCCGCATGGCGAACGTGCTGAAAAAGCACGGCGTCAAGAAAGGCGATCGCGTTACCATCTACATGCCGATGATACCCGAGGCCGCCTATGCGATGCTCGCCTGCGCGCGGATCGGTGCGGTCCATTCCGTTGTTTTCGGCGGCTTCTCGCCCGATGCCCTGGCCGGGCGTATCGTCGACTGCCAGTCGACATTCGTTATTACCTGCGACGAGGGCCTTCGCGGCGGTAAGCCCGTGCCGCTCAAGGACAATGCCGACACMGCGATCCATATTGCTGCCAAACAGCTTGTCATGGTCCAGAAGGTTCTGGTCGTTCGCCGSACGGGAGGCAAGACAGGATGGGCGCCGGGACGCGATCTCTGGTATCACCAGGAGATAGCCACGGTGAAGGCGGATTGCCCACCGACAAAGATGAAGGCGGAAGATCCGCTTTTCATTCTTTACACCTCAGGTTCWACMGGCAAGCCGAAAGGCGTTCTGCATACGACGGGCGGTTATCTCGTCTATGCGGCGATGACGCACGAATACACGTTCGACTATCATGACGGCGATGTCTACTGGTGCACGGCAGACGTCGGTTGGGTGACCGGCCATTCCTACATYGTCTACGGTCCGCTCGCCAACGGCGCGACATCGCTGATGTTCGAGGGCGTACCGAACTTCCCCGACCAAGGTCGCTTCTGGGAGGTGATCGACAAGCATCAGGTCAATATCTTCTACACGGCACCGACGGCGATACGCTCGCTGATGGGCGCCGGCGACGAGTTTGTGAAGCGCTCTTCGCGCTCAAGCCTGAGATTGCTCGGCACCGTTGGCGAGCCGATCAATCCGGAAGCCTGGGAATGGTATTACAACGTCGTCGGCGACGGTCGCTGCCCGGTCGTCGATACCTGGTGGCAGACGGAAACCGGCGGCCACATGATCACCCCCCTGCCGGGKGCCACCGATCTGAAGCCGGGCTCGGCCACCAAGCCCTTCTTCGGCGTGATACCGCAGTTGGTCGATGGCGAAGGCAATGTGCTGGAAGGTGCTGCTGACGGCAATCTTTGCATCGCCGACAGCTGGCCGGGCCAGATGCGCACCGTCTACGGCGACCATGAGCGTTTCATCCARACCTATTTCTCGACCTATAAGGGGAAATATTTCACAGGAGACGGCTGCAGGCGGGATGCCGACGGCTACTACTGGATCACCGGCCGCGTCGACGACGTGCTCAACGTCTCCGGTCATCGGCTGGGGACGGCGGAAGTCGAATCGGCACTGGTGTCACATCATCTGGTCTCAGAAGCTGCGGTCGTCGGCTATCCCCATTCGATCAAGGGCCAGGGCATCTATTGCTATGTGACGCTGATGGCCGGCCACGAAGGCACCGAGGCTCTGCGCAAAGACCTAGTGAAGCATGTGCGCACGGAAATCGGCCCGATCGCCACGCCGGATAAGATCCAGTTCTCCCCCGGTCTGCCAAAGACGCGCTCAGGCAAGATCATGCGCCGCATCTTGCGGAAAATCGCCGAGGATGATTTCGGCGCGCTGGGCGACACCTCGACGCTGGCCGATCCCGGCGTGGTCGACGATCTCATCGCCAACAGGCAGAACAAGGTGGACGCGGCTTGATTGAGCGACCGCATGCAAACAACGCGCCGCTTCATTCCAGGAGGCGGCGTTTTCATTTCGACCGGCAATGCGCCGCCGGCCTGTGGCCGCCATTGTATGGGACGGCCTGGCCGGTGGCGAGTAGATCATGAGCCGGATTCCCCCGTCCTTCGTCGTGACATCGGCAAGAATCCTGCCGAAATATTTGTCGCCTGAATTCCTGGTCTGCTCCACCTTACCGGTGGCAGGCATAATTTCCTAGAGAGCCGCCTGGGCTCGCTCGGCAGCGGCGCGAAACTCTTCGCATTTCGAGTGAAACTCGGGCGCGTCAATCCCGCGCTGTCACCCATAGACCTCGATCGTCTGTTGCGGCCAGGGCGACGCCTCGACAAGGATATCGTGTTGCCATCGATGACGTGATCTATTTCCGCCGATATCGGTCCATCGACGACCTCGTTGATTGTGTTGGCGTGCACCGTCGTTCCGCAAAAATGCAGAGCCAGCAACGCCAAAATTACCGCGAAATGAGATCGAACCATTGTCAGGGATTATTTCCTGACAATGGTAAAAGCCAGTAGGAATATCTACCTTAAAAGTCGATAGCTCGACCGTTGATCTCCCAATCGCCGAAACGCGCGGGATCGGCGCCCCCGCGTCCGCCGATTTCAGGTGGCTGGTCGGATTGGGCTTGTCTCTTTCGGCGCTCCTCGGCCTCGGCCAGGGCGCGTTTTGCAGCGGGGGACAATGGCTTTTGAGGGGCTTTTCTCTCGGTTTCCACGTTGACGGTCCCGATATCGTCGTTGTCAGCTATCTGCATGCGGCACTTTGAACCAAACTTGAAATAGGCAGGCGAATAGCCAGATTATAATGCGTCCCGGGCGAATATAAAGACCGGGCCGATGATTTGCCTAAAGAGGTATCTATGAACATTGTTCGGACAGCCATGTTGCTGGCCTTCATGACGGCACTATTCATGGGTGTCGGCTACCTGATCGGCGGCCGGGCTGGGATGACGATCGCCTTCGTGGCGGCGCTCGTCATGAATTTCTATTCCTACTGGAATTCCGACCGGATGGTACTTTCCACCTACAACGCGCAGGTGGTGGATGAACAAAGCGCGCCGGAATTCTATGCGATCATTCGCAATCTCGCTCGCAATGCCGGCCTGCCGATGCCGCGGGTCTATCTTTACGACAGCCCGCAACCGAACGCCTTTGCCACTGGCCGCAATCCTGACAATGCCGCAGTTGCCGCCTCGACCGGCCTGCTCAATGCGCTGACCGGCGAGGAAGTTGCCGGCGTCATGGCGCATGAGCTTGCGCATGTTCAAAACCGTGACACGCTGACAATGACCATTACTGCGACGCTTGCCGGGGCCATTTCGATGCTCGCAAACTTTGCTTTCTTCTTTGGCGGCCGGAGGGACAGCAACAATCCCCTGGGTTTTGTCGGTGTTCTCGTTGCAATGATCGTGGCGCCGCTAGCGGCGATGCTGGTCCAGATGGCGATCAGCCGAACTCGTGAATATTCGGCCGACCGGCGTGGTGCGGAGATCTCGGGTAACCCGCTCGCACTCGCGTCAGCACTCGGAAAGATCGCCCGTTCCGCCGGGGAAGTGCCGAACTACGAGGCTGAGCGCAACCCTGCGACCGCGCATATGTTCATCATCAATCCCTTGTCCGGCGAACGGATGGACAATCTCTTTTCCACCCATCCGAACACGGACAATCGCATTGCTGCGCTCCACGAGATGGCGAGGCGTAGCAACCAGAGCGCGGAGCCAAATTCGCATATCGTCTCGACGGGGCCGGTCCGGCCTGCTAGTCCGGTGCGCAAATCGCGCTCCGTCCCCGATACCGGCCTCGGCCGCGGTGGAACACAGCCGCCCAAAGGACCCTGGTCTTGAATTCAGACGATACAGACAAAGCCGCCGCCAAGGGACGTAATTCCACAACAGGAAGACGCGACCACCAGCGACCGATTTCTTCGCTGCCGGCAAAGCCCGGTCTGGCCGCGCGGGCGGCCGCATCGAAGATCCTCGCTGCCGTCATTGACCGCAAGACTCCGCTCGACGGCATGCTGGATGCGGAGGGTGGCAACCCGGCCTATCGGGTTCTCGAAGACAACGACCGGGCGCTGGTGCGCGCCATCCTGAATTCGGCGCTTCGCCATCTGCCGCGTATCGAGGCAGCAATCGCATCGATGTTGGATACGCCCCTACCCGAGGGTGCGCGGGCGTTGCACCACGTATTGGTCGTTGCCGCAGCGCAGATGCTTTATCTCGACGTGCCGGATCACTCGGCGGTCGATCTGGCGGTCGAGCAGGCCAACCAGGATCCGCGCAACCGTCGCTTCGCCAAGCTGGTCAACGCGGTTCTGCGCCGAATCGGGCGGGAAAAGCAGGCAATTCTCGACCGCACGTCCAACGTCCCGGCCATGCCGCTTTGGTTTTTGAAACGTCTTGAGGCAGCATACGGGCGCGAGGCGGCGCTTGCGATTTCGGATACGCAGCTCGAACCCGCGGCGATTGACGTCACCGTCAAGTCCGATCCGCAGGGTTGGGCAGATCGCTTGAATGGCATTGTGCTGCCAACGGGGGGAGTAAGGCTTGCCGCCTTCGACGGTTCGATACCCTCGCTCGACGGCTTTGTGGAGGGGGAATGGTGGGTGCAGGATGCTGCCGCCAGTATTCCCGCCAAGCTGTTCGGTTCGCTCGCTGGAAAACGCGTGGTCGATCTTTGCGCCGCGCCTGGCGGCAAGACCGCGCAGCTTGTTCTGGCTGGCGGTATAGTCACCGCGCTCGATCAGTCTGCCAGTCGGTTAAGACGGCTGTCGTTGAACTTGGAGCGACTGGGGCTGAAGGCGGAGACCGTGGTTGCGGATATGGCGAAATTCGAGCCGGCCGAGCTTTTCGACGCGGCTTTGCTCGATGCGCCCTGCTCGTCGACCGGCACGACAAGGCGCCATCCCGATGTGCTCTGGACCAAGGGGCCGGAAGATATTGCCAAGCTTGCAGCCCTTCAGGAGCGGTTGCTCGTCCATGCGCTGACGCTGGTAAAGCCCGGCGGCATTGTTGTCTTTTCCAATTGCTCGCTCGATCCGTCCGAGGGGGAGCAACTTGTCGCGCGCGTGCTGGCGAATAATGCCGGAGTAGAGCGCGTGCCGATCAGCCCGGATAGCTGGCCGGGGCTTGAAGCGGCTATTTCACCGCTCGGCGAATTCAGGACGACACCATCCATGTTGCCGATGTCGCAAGGTTTTGCGCCCGGTCTCGATGGATTTTTTGCGGCTGTTCTTCGCCGGAAGTGATGGGTGGGGCTAGCTACGCAATAGCCCCCGCCTGATCAAAATGGATCATACCGGGTCGAATTGACCATTTGCTAACGTCCCCTTAACGATGGGGGCGGAGAATAAGCGCGATTAAATACGCAGAATTGGCAGGCGCTTTGTGAGTTTATACGTGCGGGAAGCATGGCGGCGGATGTTGCGTCGCACAGCGTTGGCGCGTTTGCGCCTTACCCGCCATACGGTACGCGTGCCGGAACGATTGATCGTCGCGCCGACAGATTTGCGAAGCATCGATCCCTTTGTTGCGGCCGAAATCATCAATGGCCGGATCCCGCTTGCTGGTCGGGTGCTCGAGACCAACGGTCGCTCACCCTTCGTGCTGGAATTGCCGTCGCAGATGTTTGCTACACGCCTGCATAGTTTTGGCTGGCTTCGGCATATGCGCGCCGACAAGACGGACCAAGCCTGCGCCCAGGCACGGGCGATCGTCAACGAGTGGATCAGCGTTCACGGACGCCGCCCCACGGGGATTGCCTGGGAGGCCGACATTGTCGCCCAGCGGATCATCGCCTGGCTGTCGCATTCTCCCGTCGTCCTGCAAGGGACAGACAGCGGCTTTTACCGGCGCTTCATGAAGTCGCTCACCCACCAGGTTCGCTATCTCAGGCATGTCGCCGCGACGGCGTCGGATGGTGAAGTACGGTTTCGGGTCCGCATCGCGCTGGCCGTGGCTTCGGTGGCAATGCCGGCACGGCTATCGACCGTCCGGCGCGCCGGCCAGGCGCTTGATCGGGAGATCGACCGGCAGATCCAGCCCGACGGATCGCATATATCACGCAATCCCCGTGCCGCGCTGGAACTGCTTCTCGATCTGCTGCCGCTGCGACAGACATATGTCAACCTCGGCCACGACGTGCCCGCACGGTTGATAGCCGGGATCGACCGAATGTATCCTGCGCTGCGCTTTTTTCGCCATCAGGACGGCGATCTGGCGCTGTTCAATGGCGCCACATCCACGCTTGCCAATGAGCTGATGTCGGTGCTGCGCTACGACGAGACAGCCGGGCAGCCCTTCAAGGCCCTGCCGCAGGGTCGCTATCAACGGCTATCGGCCGGACAGACGCTGTTGATCGTCGATACCGGCCTTCCCGTTTCGAATGACCTGTCGCGGACGGCGCATGCCGGCTGTCTCGCTTTCGAGATGTCGTCTGGCAAGCATCGTATTGTCATCAACGCCGGCTCGCCGAAATTTGCCGGCGGTCGCTACGTGCAGATGGCCCGCGCCACGGCCGCGCATTCCACGGTCACACTCAACGACACCTCGTCGATGTCTTTCTCGCGCTCCGATCTGCTCGGGCCGGTGGCGGTGAGCGGGCTGCGCAAAGTCGATGTCGAGCGAATGGAGACCGAGGATGGGCGCGATTGCGTAAAGGCATCGCACGACGGTTACCTCCAGGCTTTCGGTGTCCACCACGAGCGTGAGCTGACGTTGAATGCGACAGGAACGATCGTGACCGGCCGCGACCGGTTCTATCCACCGGCGGGGAAGAACATGGCCGCTGGGGAAAATCGCGCCTCGGCGCGCTTTCACATTCATCCTTCGATTGCCATGATGCAGTCGGACTCAGAATCGGTGATGCTCAAAGCGCCGGATGGTGAAACCTGGGTATTCTCGTCCCCCGGCAATGAAGTTCTGTTGGCCGAGGACGTCTTTTTCGCCGACGCTTCGGGCGTCCGGTCGTCCGAGCAGATCGAAGTGGTGTTCTCGCTTTCGGAAAAGCCGGAGATCCGGTGGTTTTTATCCCGTCGTTGAGCGGCCAAGTGTTTTCTCTGCGGTGAAGCTGTGCTAACGCGGCGCCATAGCCTCATGGCGTCCCTCGCCGGATGTCTCCCGCACACCAGATCGGAGAAAATTCATGGCCGTCGTTTCGAAGAAGATCCCTGCCCCCGATAAGGTGAAAATCAAAATCGCGCTTTTGTCCGTCTCTGACAAAACTGGCATCGTCGAACTTGCAAAGGCTCTCAGCGATATTGGCGTTCGCCTGCTGTCGACCGGCGGTACGCACAAATCGATCGCCGCTGCCGGCATCGCCGTCACCGATGTTTCCGAGGTCACGGCGTTTCCGGAGATCATGGACGGGCGCGTAAAGACGCTTCATCCGAAGGTGCACGGTGGGCTTCTCGCCATCCGCGACGATCCGCAACATCAGGCGGCAATGAAGGAGCACGGCATCGAGGGGATCGACCTCGTGGTCGTCAATCTCTATCCCTTCGAAGAGGTCCGCGCTGCAGGCGGCGACTACCCCACGACAGTCGAAAACATAGACATCGGCGGTCCGGCGATGATCCGTGCCTCCGCCAAGAACCACGCCTATGTGACAATCCTCACAGATCCGGCCGATTACCCAGCTCTGCTCGACCAGCTTTCGACGGATGCCGGCCAAACGGCCTATGCATTCCGTCAGCGGATGGCCGCAAAGGCGTACGCTCGCACCGCAGCCTATGACGCTATGATCTCAAACTGGTTTGCCGAGGCGCTTGAGATTGCCACACCACGCCACCGGGTCATCGGCGGCGTGCTTCGCGAGGAGATGCGCTATGGAGAGAATCCGCACCAGGCGGCGGCGTTTTACGTCACAGGTGACAACCGACCTGGTGTATCCACCGCGACGCTGCTTCAGGGCAAGCAGCTCTCCTACAACAATATCAACGACACGGATGCCGCCTACGAGTTGGTCGCCGAGTTCTCGCCGGCAAACGGTCCCGCTTGCGCTATCATCAAGCATGCGAACCCTTGCGGCGTCGCGACGGGACCAACTCTTGCCGAGGCCTACAAAAGGGCGCTTGCCTGCGACAGCGTTTCAGCATTCGGTGGTATCATTGCGCTCAACAGCCTGCTGGATGCCGAGACCGCAGAAGAAATCGTCAAGCTGTTCACCGAAGTCATTATTGCACCAGCGGTCAGCGACGAGGCAAAGGCGATCATCGCCCGCAAGCCCAATTTACGCCTCCTATCCGTGGGCGCCCTGCCCGACCCGCGTGCGCCGGGTTTGACCGCAAAGACCGTCTCCGGCGGCCTGCTTGTCCAGAGCCGCGACAACGCCATGGTCGATGATCTGGAGCTGAAGGTGGTGACGAAGCGCGCGCCGACCGCGCAGGAACTGATCGACATGAAGTTCGCCTTCCGCGTCGCCAAACATGTGAAGTCGAATGCCGTCGTCTATGCCAAGGATGGCCGGACCGCCGGCATCGGCGCCGGCCAGATGAGCCGGGTCGATTCAGCGCGTATCGCCGCGATCAAGGCGGAAGATGCCGCCAAGGCCATGGGCCTTGCCGAGCCGCTGACCAAGGGATCGGCAGTCGCTTCTGAGGCCTTCCTGCCGTTTGCCGATGGTTTGCTGTCGGCGATTGCCGCCGGGGCCACTGCCGTCATCCAGCCGGGCGGATCGATGCGCGACGAGGAAGTGATTGCCGCTGCCAACGAGCATGGCGTTGCCATGGTCTTCACCGGCGTTCGTCATTTCCGCCACTGACGGATATTCCCGCACGAATAACAGATATCCATGGGTGAACGCTGCTTCGTGTGACCCGTCAGCGCTTCTTGGGAACGTCGGCGGGATAGGGCGTCGGCAAAAGCACCAGCAGGCCGCCGGCTAGGAAGATGATCAGCGTCGCCATGCCATAGCGTGCCGATCCAGTCCAATAGGTGACGATCGAAAAGAATAGCGTTGCCATGAAACTGGTGGCGCGGCCGGAGAGTGCGTAGATGCCAAAATACCGGCCGGCCTCAGCCAGGCTGACACTGCGGGCCAAGTAGGACCGCGATGAGGCCTGCACCGGCCCGAATGCGAGGCCGATGAGAAGCCCGTAGAGAATATAGGCCTTTTCAGCAGCGGTGCCGAATAGACCACCGGCGTTTTCCGTCGACAGTTTCACGAGACCGAACAGCGTGAAACCGGGCCCGGTGGAAATGATGCCGATTGTGGCAACAAGCAGCATGGTCAGGCTGACGACGACGGTCGTCTTCGAGCCAAGCCGCTTGTCGAGGCGTCCGGCAATCAGGCAGCCGAAGATGGCAACGACATTGAGAATGATTCCGTAGATGCCGATTTCGATGGTAGGCCAGCCGAACATGCCCGCCGCGAAAGTCCCACCCAGGATGAGGACGCCGTTGACGCCGTCCTGATAGATCATCCGCGCGAACAGGAAACGGGCAATGCCCGGACGGTGCTTGAGATCGGCTAGCGTCGTCTTCAACTCCGCAAGGCCAGACCGGACCGCAGGGCCGAGCGGCAGACCGCGCCTGGCGTCCGGTGTAAAGAAGAACATCGGCAGGATGAAGATCGCATACCAGACCGCCGATATGGGCCCCGTGATGCGGGCGTCCTGGCCAAGGGTTGGGTCAAGGCCGAACAGGGGCATCAATCCGAGGATCGTCTTGCCGGTCTCGGGGCTTCCCGCCAGCAACACGACGACCGTAATGAGCACGATCATGCCGCCGAGATAACCAAGACCCCAGGCCGTATTGGAAAGCCGGCCGACATCGTCCTTGCTGACCAGCCGCGACATCATCGAATCATTGAAGACAATCGAGAATTCGGCCGAGATCGAGGCAAGGATCATGAAGATGACGGGATAAATGATGGGTGAGCCCGGAGCCGCCGTCCAAAGGCAGAAAAGGCTGGCGATCTTTATCACAGCAAAGAAGCCGATCCACGGCTTGCGAGCGCCAGATTGATCGGCGATGGAGCCGAGAACCGGGGAGAGCACGGCGATAATGATCGATGAGATCGTCGCCATGTTGCTCCACATGGCCTGCGCGCTGACAGGGTCTGTGGTTAGCCGAGAGACGAAATAGGGTCCGAAAATGAAGGTGGTGACGACGGTGAAAAACGGCTGTGCTGCCCAGTCGAACAGCATCCAACCCCAGATGCCGCGCGCCGGCACCTTGGCTGGCGCGCCGTCGCCGATATGCACAATTTCCAAGCCTCTTACCCCTAAAATCGCTGCTTGCTAACGAAATCGCCCGGACCTTCTCATCTCAGTCGATCATGTGCAAGGTCGGTCAGCAGGCCGGCGGCCACCGTGATGCGTGCAAGGTTAGGGTCGCCGCCTTCGCTGAGGCCGGATAGCTCTTCAGCTATCCGGTTGATGCGGATCCGGTCTTCTGCATGCCAGGCAAGGATGGGCTGCTTGTCCTTGCGGTGATTGCTGAGGGCAGCAATGACGATGTCGCGCCGGGCGCCGGCGATCTGGTCGAGGCTGCGGGCCAGCGCCAGGCTTTCATAGTGGTCACCCGTTATGATGCGGCTGCCGGAGGAGAGCAGTCGGCCGACACGGAAAGTTTGCGACACGGTAAAATAGCTCTCGGCCGCGCGGGAAAGCGTGTCTTCGGTCCTCTCCGCGATCTGCATGATCTCGGGCACCAGGACCAGGGTCGATAGAGAAGCGACCTCCGCTGCGAGATTTTCGGGAAGGCCGGCCGACACATACTCCGCCCGTCGCGCGGCGATGTCGGCTGAAAATTCTGCTGGAATATGCGTTGCAAAGACGGGTCTGAGCTTCTTTAATGCCGCCTGTAGTCGGCTAATCGTCTCTTCGATGTCGCCCTTCGCCATAGCGGTCTTGAGCAGCAGTCGTGTGAGCACGGTGTAGATATGTCCGATCTCCGCATAGATGCGGTTCTGCACTTGTCCACCGATGCGACCGTCAAGTGCGTCGGTCTCGGCCCATAGCCGATCGAGATCGAAGCCGTCGCGGGCAATGACAGCTGCCTTGACCACCTCTGGAGCCGATGCCGCGGTTGCGTCCATCATGCTGACGATAAAGCCCGGGCCACCACGATTGATCGCTTCATTGGCAAGGATCGTCGCAATGATCTCGCGGCGCAGGCGATGACCATCGATATCGGCCGCGTTAGAGCGTTGCATCTTGACCGGGAAATAGCCTGTCAGGGTCTCGGCGAAATAGAGGTCGTCCGGCAGGTCGCTCGAGACGATGGCGTCGAACAACACGATCTTGGCGTAGGAAAGCAGCACCCCAATTTCAGCGCGCGTCAACGGACGGCCATTGGCATAACGCTCTGCGAAAGTCTGGTCGTCAGGCAAGGTCTCCACCTTGCGGCTGAGTTGCCGCGCCGCCTCGAGCACGCTCATGAAGCGACCGAGTTCCAGCCCGTTGGCGGTGCCGCGACGTTCCGTCAGCGAGATCGCCAGCGACTGCAAGTAATTGTTTCGCAGAACGAGAGCGGCGACTTCGTCGGTCATTGACGCAAGAAGCTGGTTGCGCTTGGCGCGCGTCAGTCGGGCATCGTGCATGGCTGCCGCCAAGGCGATCTTGATGTTGACTTCGACGTCCGACGTGTTGACGCCGGCAGAATTGTCGATGGCGTCGGAGTTGCAGCGCCCGCCCTTGAGCCCGTACGCGATGCGGCCTTTTTGAGTGACGCCGAGATTGGCGCCCTCGCCGATCACCCTGGCGCGCACCTCGTCGGCAGCGATTCGGATGGGATCGTTGGCGCGGTCGCCGACGTCGGCGTCCGTTTCAGCAGCTGCCTTGACATAGGTGCCTATGCCGCCAAACCAGAGCAGGTCAACCGGGCTTTTCAAGATTGCGGTCATGATCTCGAAGGGTGTCGCGACCAACTTGTCGATGCCAATGGCGGCAGCGGCTTCGGAGGTCAGCGTCACGGATTTGGCGGAGCGAGAGATAATCATCGCGCCCTTGGATAGAATCGATTTATTGAAGTCCTGCCAGCTCGAGCGCGCAAGATCAAACAGGCGCTGTCGCTCTGCCAGTGTCTTGGCCATGTCGGGATCGGGATCGATGAAGATATCGCGGTGGTCGAAGGCGGCAATCAGCCTGATCTTCGGCGACAGCAGCATCCCGTTGCCGAAGACGTCGCCCGACATGTCTCCGACGCCAACGACGGAGAAGGGCGTGGTCTGGATGTCGATGTCGAACTCGCGGAAATGGCGCTTGACGGTTTCCCAGGCGCCGCGCGCTGTGATGCCCATCTTCTTGTGGTCATAGCCTGCCGAGCCGCCTGACGCGAAGGCGTCGTCGAGCCAGAAGCCGGCTTCCTGCGCCAAACCGTTGGCGGTGTCGGAGAAGGTCGCCGTGCCCTTGTCTGCTGCGACAACGAAATAAGGATCGTCGCCGTCGAGGCGGACCGTATCCGGCGGCGGGATAATCTCGGTCCCCGAAATGTTGTCGGTGATCGATAGCAGCGTGCGGATATAGGTCTTGTAGGCTTCGCGGCCGGCATTGAATATTTCGTCTCGGCTGCCACCAACGGGCAGCTTCTTCGGATAGAAACCGCCCTTGGCGCCAACCGGCACGATCACGGCATTTTTCACCTGCTGGGCTTTCACCAGGCCGAGCACCTCGGTTCTGTAATCCTCCGCCCGGTCCGACCAGCGCAACCCGCCACGCGCTACCTTGCCGAAGCGCAGATGAACACCCTCGACTTCGACGCCGTAGACAAAGATCTCGCGGAAAGGTCGCGGTTCCGGCAGACCGATCAAAAGCTTCGGATCAAGCTTCAGCGCGAGCATGGCCTTCGGCGAGCCATCGGGATTCTTCTGGAAATAGTTGCTGCGCAATGTCGCGTCGACCGCATTGACGTAGCGGCGCAGAATGCGGTCGTCGTCGAGGCTCGGAACGTCGGCAAGATCGGTCTCGATCGTCTGATGAAGTTCGGCAAGCTTCTTCAACCGCGGCTTTTCGGCAAGCCTCGGATCCATCGAGGTCTGAAACAGACGCACGATTGCAGCGGAGATTGCTGGATACTTATCGAGTGTCGCGGCGATGTAGTCCTGAGAATAGGCAATGCCTGCCTGCCTGAGGTAGCGGGCATAGGCGCGAAGGATATTGGCTTCGCGACCGGACAGGTCAGCGGAGATGATTAGGCGGTTGAAATTATCATTGTCGATGGTTCCACCGAACGCTGCAAGGAACGCCTGCTCGAGCGCCGCGCCATGACGAAGCAGGTCGAGCGTCACGCCGCTTCTTGCTTCCAGTTCCATATCATGGAGCACGACATATCCCGTCTTGCCGTCCGATGTCGTGACGCTGATGTCGAATGTTCGCTCGCTGAGCACGTTAAAGCCCAGGTTTTCAAGCAGCGGCACGCGGCGTGAAAGCGCTAGATTGCCATCGCCGTGGAATATCTTCAGAGAAAGGATGTCGCCCTCTTCCGCATGCCTCATATAGAATGCGATGCGGATCGCCTCGCTGCCGGCGCAGGCAACCATGGCCGGCAGGTCGGCTACGGCCTCGTCTGATGTGAAAGCCTCCTGGAAAGCCTGGCTGACTACGATATGCGGAGCCTTTGGGCCTGCAAGCATTTGGAACCGGTCATACCAGCGCGCGGTGATAAGACGGATGGCATCTTCGAGCTTGCCTTGCGGGATTCTCGGCGTCTTGCCGCTCGACCGGCCGATGATGAAATGCACGCGGGCAACGCCACCTTCAGGAAAAGCCGGATAGTAGGCGGAGACCCGGCCGTCATAGACCGTCTTCAGGTAAGTCCCGATCTTTTCGCGCACGATGGAATCATATTCCTCGCGCGGGACGTAGACGATGACGGAGACGAAGCGGTCGAAATGGTCGATGCGCGGCAACGCGCGCACCCGAGGCCGGTCGGCCAGATCGTTGATCTGCTCGCAGAAACTTGCAAGAAGCGTAGTGTCTATCTGAAAGAGGTCGTCGCGCGGGTAGGATTCCAGCGTGTTCTGCAGCATCCGACCGGAATGGCTGGTCGGGTCGAAGCCGAAATGGTCGGTAACCTTCTGCAGCTTCGAGCGCAGCAGCGGTATTTCCGCCACCGCCGCCGTATAGGCCGTTGAAGTGAAGAGGCCAACGATGCGCAACTCGCCGGTGACGTTTCCATCGGCATCGAAACGCTTGACGCCGATGTAGTCCATATAGGCGCGTCTATGGACAATAGATTTCACATTGGCCTTGGTGACGATCAGGAAATCCGGGCCTTCCAGGAAGGCGAGAATTTCTGGGGTCGTGGTGACGGCATCCTTGCCCTGGCGCAAAACACGGACGTCTGGATTGGAAAGGATGCCGAGCCCCGTGCCTTGGTCGCGCTCGACCTTGGCTGCCGCGCCACGGCCGGAATAGACGTAATCGCGCATGCCCAGGAACGTGAAGTTGCCGTCGCGCAGCCAGGAAAGGAAAGCGAGCGCCTCGTCGCGGTCCGCCTTGCGGCGGCCGGGATCATATGCCGACAACTCCCCGATAACGGTATCGAGCCTTGCGAGCATCGGCTTCCAGTCCGAGACGGTGAGATGGGTCTGCTCCAGCACAGCTGACACGCGCTTGATGAGGTCGTCGGCCTGAACCGGGGTGAGTGCGGCCAGATGCAGCTGGATATGGCTGATCCGATGCGCGGGGTCGCTAGGCGTATCCGACGAATAGAGGCACGGCGTGCTGCCCTCCTTGACGATCAGGATGGGATGCACGGCCATATAGACGTCACGATAGGTGCTCGTCACTTCACCCATGACCGATTCATAAAGGAAAGGCATGTTACGATCGGTGATCGACAGCACCGAGACAGCGGTGCCATCGGGCTCCACGCCATCGATTTGCGCGATGCTGACGCGCGGTTCTTTGCCGGTCCAGCCTGCCAATTCCGTGGCCGACCGGATAGCCGTCAGCGCCAGCATTTCGGGCGTGTAGCGATCCATGTCATCGTTGCTGGCGCGGCCGAACAGGATTTCCGGATCGAGGAATGCGTCGCCTGTGGCCGTCGCGATCTTGCGCGCCGCATCGATCTGTTTTTCCCGCTTCGGATTTGTCTTGGCCGCCATGGAACTCTCCCCCCTTGATTTGGCTCAAACTAACAGAACGCCCATCGAAAACATTAGCAAAAAGACCTCGCTATTGTGACTTTTGGTCGCTTGGGCTCTCTATTTCCGTAGAATCGGGCCCTTAAATGTTCTGTTTTCTTAAATTGCACTTAAATTTTGGCTATTTCGGCAACAGGCTGTCGCATTGACTAGATCTTTCATGGCTGTGTGAAGGGCGGTTGACAGCAGGGCAGCAAAAATATCATCAACAGCGCAATCGAAATCGTGAAGGCGAGCATCATGTCGGAAATTGCAGCGGGGGCCGTGATCGTCATTTCCAGCCACGTGGTCCGGGGATCCGTCGGCAACCGGGCCGCCGTCTTTGCACTGGAGACATTGGGCCATCCGGTCTGGGCACTCCCGACGGTGGTCCTACCCTGGCATCCGGGTCATGGCAAATCGACGAGGCTGACTTTCAACGAGGCCGACTTCGACCGGGCGATCGATGATCTCATCGCGGCGCCCTGGCTCTCGGAGGTGAAGGCGGTGTTGTCGGGCTATTTTGGCAATGTCGCGCAGGTGCGCTCGGTCGCCCGGCTGGTTGCAGCACTTCGCGAAAGGGACCCCGATCTGTTTTATGCCTGCGATCCTGTCATCGGCGACCTGGGCGGCCTCTATGTGCCTGAGCCGATGGCGGAGGCTATCCGCGACCATCTTATTCCGCTGGCTTCGCTTGCCACCCCCAACCGATATGAGCTTGCCTGGCTATCCGGCGCGCCGCTCGACGACAACAATGCGGTCATGGAGGCTGCCCTTGCGCTTGGGCCTTCGCGCATGCTGGTCACTTCGGCCGTGCCGATGATGGCGGGCGGGACCGGCAATCTTTATCTCAGCGGACGCAACGCGCTGCTGGCGGAACATCGCTCGATCGACAATGCGCCAAATGGTCTTGGCGATCTGTTGTCGGCGATATTCCTGTCACGCCTGCTCTGCGGCCTTGATGAGGAGCGGGCGCTGCAACTGGCGACCGCCAGTGTCTACGAGGTGCTCGCACGGGCGGTGAAGCGCGGTAGTGATGAACTGACGCTCGCCGCCGACGCCTCGAGCCTGTCGACGCCCATGGCGATGGTGCAGATGCGCCGCCTCATGCATCCCTCGCAACGTCGTCAGAGATAACGCTCATTTTGCGGTGCAGCAGTTGATCTTGGTTCGCACGCATTGTAATCCAAGAGAATGCAACGTTTTCCATCATCACTTTTGAACGGCTACCGCAACTTCATGAGCGGCCGCTACATCGATGAGCGTGACCGCTACCGCAGCCTTGCGGAGGACGGCCAAAAGCCGACGACGCTGGTGATTGCCTGTTCCGACTCGCGCTCCGCACCGGAAACGATATTCGACGCCGGGCCGGGTGAGCTATTCGTTATCCGTAACGTTGCCAACATGGTGCCCCCGCACGAGCCCGACGGACAGTTTCACGCCACATCGGCGGCGCTGGAATTCGGCGTCAAGGTGCTCAAGGTTCGCGACATCGTGGTGATGGGCCACGGTCGCTGCGGCGGCATACGGGCAGCCCTCGACACCACCTCCGAGCCCCTATCGGAAGGTGATTTCATCGGCAAATGGATGGGACTGCTGAAACCTGCGACCGAGCAGATCCAGAACAACGACGTCATGACGGTTGCCGAGCGGCAGACGGCTCTCGAGCGGATCTCAATCCGCAACTCGCTCAATAACCTGCGCAGCTTCCCCGATATCGGGACGCTCGAGGAAAGCGGAGAATTGGCGCTGCACGGCGCCTGGTTCGATATCTCGACCGGGGAATTGTGGGTTATGGACGCAACGACCGGCGATTTCACCCGTCCGGAAGTCTAGGCTCTTCACAGATTGAAATGCGACCGGGCTCGGCGCTTTGCGCAGAGCCCTTTTCGATGTCGCGCTTACTTGCCGTCGATCTGCTGGCCGATATAGGCGATCGATTGCTGATAGACTTCGGCTGCATTCCAGCCGGCGATGGCCGCGAAATTCGGCTGTCCGGGCTGATAGCCTGCTCCCGGTTTCCAGCCGTGACCGCGCAGAAAGTTTGCCGTCGATGCAAGCGCGTCGGCGCGCGATCCGACAAGATCGATGTGACCATTGCCGTCACCATCGACGCCATAGTTTACGACATTGCGCGGAAGGAACTGCGTCTGGCCAATTTCCCCATGCGCGGCACCATGGGCCGATGGGTTGAGATTGCCTTCGCCGATCAGCTGCAGTGCGGCGTAAAGCTGATCCGTGAAATAGTCGGTGCGGCGGCAGTCATAGGCAAGCGTCGAGACCGCAGACATGGTGTGCTCGTTGCCCATATAGCTGCCGAACCCTGTTTCCATGCCCCAGATCGCGATCAGCGGGCCGGCGGGAACGCCAAAGCGGCGCTCGATGCTGGCAAAGAGCGCGGCATTTGCCTGTTTCATGCCCTTGCCGCGGGAGATGACCGTCTGGCCGCCGCGCTTGCGCATGAATTCGTCGAAGGAGAGCTTGAAGCTCTTCTGGCCCCGGTCGGCACGAATGGTGGGCTGATTGTAGTGGACATCGGCAAAAGCGCGGTCGAGCACCGAACGGCTGACGCCGCGACCTTCGGCCTCCTGTTTGAATTGCGGCACCCAGGCCGGAAAGCCGGCCGGGCCATTGCCGCATTGGGCGGCGTTTGCCGCAACGGGCATCGTCATCAGTAGCGCACCCATGAGAGCGGCCCATCCAGACTTTGTCATGCGCATTTCGTATCCCCAAGTTTTTGTCATTCGTGCCGACCATGCCAGCGCGGGACGATTCTGTCATCATCAGGTTGCTGCGATCTTGCGTTAACGCTTCAGATGATGCGCTTCTGCAGCGGCTGTCATAGAAAACCCCGCCTTTCGAGATCGAAACAGCGGGGTTTTTAACTGGTAATGGTTTATAAACCGTATTAGCGGGTCGTTAGGCTGCCTGCTTGCGCGGCTTGATCAGTCCACGGTTGATCAGCAGTTCGGCAATCTGGATGGCATTGAGTGCTGCACCCTTGCGCAGGTTGTCCGATACGACCCAGATGTTGAGACCATTTTCAACGGTCGCATCTTCGCGAATGCGCGAGATGAACGTCGCGTCTTCGCCAGCCGATTCATAAGGCGTCATGTAGCCGCCGTTCTCGTGCTTGTCGATGACGATGCAGCCGGGAGCCTCGCGCAGGATGTCGCGGGCCTGATCGGCGCTGATCTCGTTTTCGAACTCGATGTTGACCGATTCCGAATGACCGATGAAAACTGGAACGCGGACGGCCGTGCAGGTGACCTTGATCTTCGGATCGAGGATCTTCTTCGTTTCGGCCAGAACCTTCCATTCTTCCTTGGTGTAGCCGTCTTCCATGAAGACGTCGATGTGCGGAATGACGTTGAAGGCGATGCGCTTCGGGAACTTCTTGTTTTCGAGCGGATCGGCGACGAAGACGGCGCGCGTTTGGTTGAACAGTTCGTCCATGCCGTCCTTGCCAGCGCCGGAGACCGACTGGTAGGTCGAAACGACGACCCGCTTGATCTTGGCAAAATCATGCAACGGCTTCAGCGCAACGACGAGCTGGGCCGTCGAGCAATTCGGATTTGCGATGATGTTGCGGCGGGTAAACTGCGTGATCGCGTCCGCGTTGACCTCCGGCACGATCAGCGGCACGTCCTGATCGTAACGCCAGGCAGAGGAGTTATCGATGACGACGCATCCCTGCTGGCCGATCTTCGGCGACCACTTCTTTGAAACTTCGCCGCCGGCAGACATCAGGCAGATATCGGTGTCGGAGAAGTTGTAGTTCTCCAGGTTGGAGACCTTCAACGTCCGATCGCCGTATGACACTTCCGTGCCCTGCGAACGGGCAGACGCTAGCGCGACGACCTCATCGGCGGGAAATCCGCGTTCGGACAGGATATTGAGCATTTCCCGGCCGACATTACCGGTTGCTCCCGCAACTGCAACTTTGAAACCCATTTCTCAAGCTCTCTTTCTCATCTCTCCTCTGTCCGGTGAGGGGGAGCCGCATGCTGGCGGCTCCTGTCCCCAGCCGGGCCGGGGAGAGAGCGGCAGGCCAGAGACGTCAGACGGTTTTCGTCGTCGTTTTGGCCTTGGTTTTGGAAGAAACCGGAAAACAGAAATCCGGCCCGGCAGCTGATGCCAGGTGATCGCACAGTGCAATCCGTTCGAAACGAACCATTGGACGTCTTCCTTTTCCGTCGCAGCTATTAAAATGTTTTGGCAAAGAGTCAAGGCATTGTGCTGTCGGCAGTATGCCGCCTCCCTTCCGTGAAGGAGGGAGGCGGCGTTTCTGTTATCGCATACCGCCCGAAACGCTGAGCGTTTCGCCAGTCAGCCAGCCGGAATCTGCCGAGGCAAGAAACACAGCGATCGGTGCAATGTCGCCAGGCTGACCAAGACGCCCCAGCGGGGTCTGGGCAACCATCTGCTTTTCAAAGTCGCTGCCAATGATGCCGAGCGTGTGCAGGCCCTCGGTTTCGACGCCACCCGGCGCGATGGTATTCACCCTGATGTTGCGGGGACCGAGTTCCTTGGCAAGAACGCGAGTAATCGAATCGACCGCTGACTTGGTCGCGGTGTAGAGCGATGCCGTCGGCAGGTCGAGACTGGTCGCGGTGGAGGAGATGTTGATAATGCTTCCGCCTTCCGGCCCGAAATGCTTTACTGCTTCCTGCGTCGCCAAGAACACGCCAAGGACGTTGATGTTGAATTCCCGATGGAATTCCGCCTCCGTCACTTCCTCGATCGGGGCGAACTGGTAGACGCCCGCATTGTTTACCAGAATATCGACCGGACCGAAGGCGGCTTTGGTCTCGGCGAAGAGCCGCTTTACATCGTCGGCCTTTGAAACGTCGCCATGTGCGCTGATTGCCTTGCCGCCCTTGGCAAGGATATCGCCGACGACCTTGTCGGCACCCTGGCGACTTGAGGCATAGTTGACGACAACGGATGCGCCCGCCTCGGCAAGTGCCTTGGCAATGCCCGCGCCGATGCCCTTCGATGCTCCGGTTACAACAGCTACTTTTCCTGAGAGTTTGCTCATGCTTATCCCCTATCGGATGATGATTAGACAGTTAGGCAAATATCGAACTAGAAAACGCGAAGCCACCCGAAACTTGTTCGGGAGCCATCCCGTCACTTCGATATTTAGGTAATCATCTAACTGACACAAGAGGGCCGACGAGCCAGATCAAATAAAGTCAGATTTTCGAAAGTTCCGCCATGTAGGCGCAGAGAACGTCGCGGTTGAGGACGAGATTGGCAAACTTTCCTTCGCGCACGATGTCGATGAGGCCGGCGGTCTCAAGTTCCTTCATGTGATGGGAGATCGTCGCGGCGCTGACGGGATGCGACTGCGTCACCATGCTGCATGGCATGGGCGACGGGAAGGCGCCGATTTCCTTCAATATCTGCAAACGGCGCGGCTCGGCGAGCGCGCGGGCGATCAAGCCCATCTGTCGTTCGCTCAGGTTCAATTCTTTGGCAGGTGCCATCTTTTCACGTCACTTTGGCAGTACGCCGCGTTGGCAGGTTGCGCGCTTCCTCAGGCGATTTCCCCGAGGATAGGCGGCAGCAAGCCTTGTTTGCAGATATATGGAGGTGGCGAGTGGTTGGCAACCTTCAGCCGACCTGCGATCACGACCTTTCAGGCCAGCTCTGAGCCGGGCCAGGTGGCCACTCCTTAGACTAAAGTCATAATCCCAAAGCATGCCTCGTCCAGCTGTTCATTTCTGTCACACTCGCAACAGGTGCGTCGGACCGGAGGAGAATTGGTTCTGTCGCGCTTGTTCAATTCTGTTGGAGGACAGATCAATGGCAAATGTTACAGCCGTCGGCGGGCCGAAGGCCAGCCCGATGACTTCAGAGGAGAAGAAGGTCATCTTCGCCTCCTCGCTCGGAACCGTTTTCGAATGGTACGATTTCTATCTCTACGGGTCGCTCGTAACCTATATCGGAGCGACATTCTTCACCCAGTATCCCGAGACGACCCGCAACATCTTCGCACTGCTTGCCTTTGCGGCAGGTTTTCTCGTGCGGCCGTTCGGCGCGTTGGTCTTCGGTCGCCTCGGCGATCTGGTCGGTCGAAAATATACCTTCCTGGTCACGATCACGATCATGGGTCTTTCGACCTTCCTGGTTGGTCTTTTGCCGGGCGCCGCCACCATCGGCATTATGGCGCCGATCATTCTGATCGCGCTCCGTCTGCTTCAGGGCCTGGCGCTCGGCGGCGAATATGGTGGTGCCGCAACCTATGTCGCCGAGCATGCGCCGAAGGGCCGTCGCGGCTATTTCACATCCTGGATCCAGACCACCGCGACGCTAGGGCTATTTCTGTCGCTGGTGGTCGTCCTGATCGTGCAGGCGATGCTCGGCAAGGACGCCTTTTCGGTCTGGGGCTGGCGCGTACCCTTCCTGGTTTCGTTCATTCTGCTTGGGGTGTCCGTGTGGATCCGTCTGAAAATGAACGAATCGCCGGCATTCCAGCGGATGAAGGCTGAGGGAAAGGGTTCAAAGGCACCGTTGACCGAGGCCTTTGGCCAGTGGAAGAACGCGAAGATTGCATTGATCGCTCTCTTTGGCGCCACCATGGGACAGGCAGTCGTCTGGTATTGCGGCCAGTTCTATGCGCTTTTCTTCCTGCAGAACGTGCTGAAAGTCGAATTCCAGTCGGCCAATATCATGGTTGCGGTCGCGCTCCTCATCGGAACCGGCTTCTTCTTGGTGTTCGGCTGGCTGTCGGACAAGATTGGCCGCAAACCGATCATCATGGCTGGCCTGTTGTTGGCGATGGTTACCTACTTCCCGCTGTTCAAGGCGATGACCTGGACCGCCAATCCGGCGCTTGCCCAGGCCCAGGCGACGGTCCGCGCTACGGTTGCCGCCGATCCTGCCGACTGCAGGTTCCAGTTCAATCCAACCGGCACAACGAAGTTTACCAGTTCCTGCGACGTGGCCACTGCGTTCCTGACCAAGAATTCGGTGCCCTACGACATCGTGCCTGCTCCGGCCGGTACGCCTGCAACGGTCAAGATCGGCAATGAGATAGTGCCGAGCTACGATGTCGTTGCCGCCGGCGACAAGGCAAAATCGCTGAATAGCGCCTTCGAAAAGGGCGTCAATGTCGCGCTGCACGACGGTGGATACCCGCTGGTTCGCGGCGCCACCAAGGTGCCGGATGCCAAGCTTGATGCCTTCATTGCCGCCAATCCCGAGCTGAGCCTCAACGCGCAGGCCGTGCGCGCTGGAGACAAGACCGTGGTTCCGGTCGACAAGCTTGTCGCCGACAAGCTGATGACCAAGGACGAGACGAATGGATTGACCGACATGCCGGTCTATTCGATCGCAAAGGGCGGCGCCTTTTCCATGGTCGCCGATCCCGCGGCGGTGAACTGGATCGGAACGATCGCCATCCTGACGATCCTCGTTCTCTACGTGACAATGGTCTACGGGCCGATCGCCGCATTGCTGGTCGAATTGTTCCCGACCCGTATTCGCTACAGCGGCATGTCGCTTCCCTATCATATCGGCAACGGTTGGTTCGGCGGCCTGCTCCCGGCTATGGCCTTCGCGCTTAGTGCCGCCAAGGGCGATATCTACTACGGTCTCTGGTATCCGATCATCTTCGCCGGCATCACATTGG
Source organism: Rhizobium sp. 2YAF20 (assembly GCF_052114685.1). Lineage (NCBI taxonomy): Bacteria > Pseudomonadati > Pseudomonadota > Alphaproteobacteria > Hyphomicrobiales > Rhizobiaceae > Rhizobium > Rhizobium sp. 2YAF20. Next base: position 106,989 of record NZ_JBFRFF010000002.1, read on the forward strand.
TGATCGGCCTGATTTTCCTGCCGGAAACAAAGGATCGCGATATCAATACGATGAGCTGAGATGCTTCGTTATTGCTGACAAGGAGAGCCGGCGCCTGATCGCGCCGGTTTTCATTTGCGCAGTATCGGCCGTCGAGGTATCGGCCAGCCGTTCTCGTCCGTCTTGAAAAGCAGCCCATAGCGCGAATAGACAATGGCCGTCATGAAGGAAAACCAGGCGCCAAGGGCAAGACCGGCAACCACGTCGCTCGGATAATGGGCGCCGACCATCACTCGGGTCGCCGCAAGCCAGATAGCGCAAATCGCAAAGATGATACGGTAACGCGGGAAGAGGAATATGAGCGCGGCGAAGAAGGCGCCGATGGTTGTCGCGTGCCCGGAAGGAAAGCTTTGGAAGGCGGCGCTGTTTGAAAAGGGCGAAAAGCCAAGGATGCCCCAGTCGTCGAAATGAACAGGCCTGGCGCGGCCGATGATGCGCTTCAGACTATTGGCGACCAGGCCGGACAGGACAATCGAGACAAGGAAAAAGCCGCCGATCCGGCTCGCGATGGCTGCCTGGTAGCGGCAGCGACACGACTTCAATAGTCGGCTTCCGACCCATCCCTCGATGCAAAGAAACGCGCTGACAACAATGATCCAGCCGGATTCGCCGAAATCGGTGAGCATTCTGCCGAGGAAGTGGATCGGAGGAGCCATATGTTTCATGCCGGCGCCGACCGGCTGATCCAGTAGAAGCGCCGATAGCAGCACGATGTTGGCTGTGATGAACAGGTATGTCTGCCAGGGTAGTGGAGGAAAGCCGGCTTGTCTCCGCCGCCAGCGCCGGTCAAGAGACGTCAGAATTGCCCGCATGATGGTCCACCTCGATACCGGCTGGTCTGTATGCCGCTCAGGCACTAGCCTGCAACAATTTTGTTACGGATTTGTGAGGGTTGTTCGAGGTGTTGGCAAGCCGTTCGGCGTCGGCGAAAATACCAGACCGAAACGGGCAAAGATCACCGCTGTGGCAAAGGCGAACCATATGCCGAGTGCCAATCCGGCAGCGACGTCGCTTGGATAGTGAACGCCGACGATGATCCTGGTCACGCCGAGCCAGAGGCCGAGGCCTGCGAAAAGCAGCCGAAAGCGCGGAAAAAGCAGAGCAAGAGCGGAAAAAAGCGCGCCAATATGGGTTGCATGGGCCGACGGGAAACTTTCAAGCATGAAGCCTCCGTCGAATGGCTCGAAGTGGAAAATTCCAACCGCATCGAAGAGAGGTGGGCGGGCTCGGCCGATTGCATATTTCAAAATGTGCACGGCTAGGCTGGCCGAAAGCACTGATGCGGCGAGGTAAGCAGTCATGCGGGCGAGAGCGGCGATGCGAAATCGACGCTGGGCGACAGGAAGCCGCTGCGCCAACAGCAGACCGATGATCGGCAGCGCGCAGATTACGGCGAGCACGCAGACGAGCAGGCCGATATTGGTAATCCGGCTGGCGAACCATATCAATTGTGGGGACAGGTTCTTTGCCGCTGCGCCCAGCGGCGCGTCGAAAACAAGCAGGGCAATAGCAACGATATTGATCGAGGCGAGTGTATAGCCAAGCCAGGCGATTGGGCGATGAAGATGGGTGCGCACGGCGTAGCGGCGCGACAGGTTTAGCCAGAGTGTTTTTCGTCTAACGGGGCTTTTGGGTCTGGCGATTTCTGTGTTCATCGCCAGGAAATAGGCGCTACAGTCGCGAGTTCAACGGCAAGCCGCCGCCCTTTCGAAGGAAAAGGCAGCGGTCATTGTTTCACGTGAAATATCAGGCGGAAAGTGTTCTGAATTCTGCAAGGATCGCCTCGCCCATTTCCTTGGTTCCGACGGCCCGGCTGCCTTCCGACATGATGTCGGAGGTGCGAATGCCGCTGTCGAGAACGTTGGCGATCGCTTTTTCAAGCGCATCGGCTTCCGTGACCATATTGAAGGAATAGCGCAGGCACATCGCAAAGGAGGCGATCATGGCGATCGGATTGGCGATGCCCTTGCCGGCAATGTCGGGTGCCGACCCATGGACCGGCTCGTAAAGCGCCTTGCGCTTGCCGGTCTTGGCATCGGGTGCGCCGAGCGAGGCAGATGGCAGCATGCCGAGCGAACCCGTCAGCATGGCGGCAACATCGGAGAGCATGTCGCCGAAAAGATTGTCTGTCACGATGACGTCGAACTGCTTCGGCTGGCGAACGAGCTGCATGCCGCCGGCGTCAGCCAGCATATGCTCGAGCTGCACGTCGGAATATTTTGCCTTGTGCGTCTCGGTGACGACCTGGTTCCAGAGCACGCCGGATTTCATGACGTTGCGCTTCTCCATCGAGCAGACGCGGTTGTCGCGGGTGCGGGCCAGCTCGAAGGCGACGCCTGCGATGCGTTCGATCTCATAGGTGTCGTAGACCTGCGTATCGATGCCGCGCTTCTGGCCGTTGCCGAGGTCGATGATCTCCTTAGGCTCGCCGAAATAGACGCCGCCGGTCAACTCGCGGACGATGAGGATATCGAGACCCTCGACCAGTTCCGGCTTCAGCGAGGAAGCAGCGGAAAGTGCCGGATAGCAGATGGCCGGGCGAAGGTTTGCGAAGAGCTGCATGTCCTTGCGCAGGCGCAGGAGACCAGCTTCGGGGCGGACCTCATAGGGAACCGTATCCCACTTCGGGCCGCCGACGGCGCCGAAAAGAACGGCGTCTGCGGCCATCGCCTTGGCCATATCCGCCTCGGAAATCGAAGCGCCGTGCGCATCATAGGCGCAGCCGCCGACAAGGCCTTCATCCGTGGCGAAACCGGCATTTTTCGTCTCGTTCATATAGGCGATGATCTTGCGGACTTCGCCCATGGCTTCAGGGCCGATGCCATCGCCTGGCAGGAGGAAGAGATTGCGCACTGTCATAAGAAAGCCTCTGCAATAGAAACAAGTTGCGGGTTCTTAGACCCGCAACGCGGTCATTTCAAGCGAGGTTCCGGCCAAAACGGTACGGCTGGGAACTGCCGATGGCTCAATTTCTCTCCAACCGGCGATCTCCGTGATTGCCGGTCGTGCTTTCTAAAGCCGAACTTATTCGCCAAGGCCGAGCGAGGCGATGAAGGCGGCGGATGCCGGGATCTTCGATTTGTCCTTAATCTCGATGATCAGCCGCGGGTTGCTGTCGAGCTTGGCGATGGCCGAAAAGACCGAGTGCCAGCGGATCGTGCCTTCTCCGAGGCTCCAGTGGCGGTCGGCATAACCGTCGGCATCCTGGAGGTGAACATGCTGAAGGCGATTGCCGGCGGCGTGCACGTAATAGTCGACCGGCGGAGCGCCTGTTGATCCATGTGCATAATGCGCATGACCGGTATCGATCGAAACGGCGACAGCGGGAGAATTGAAGCTGTTGGCCAGTGAGACGCGAATATGCGGATCGATGTCCTCGATATTTTCAATGACCATCGTAAGGCCGATATCCTCGGCCCGCTTGACGGCATCGTCGAGCGTCTGGTGGGTATAGGCGATGATTTTCTCGCGCTCACCCTTGTTGTTGTCGAGGTTGTTGTAGGACCAGGTGGTGTAAGGGCTGTGGATCACCATCTGCGTCGCACCGATGTCAGCGCAGACGTCGAGGGCCTGGGAGAGGCGCTTCTTGACGACCGCGCGAATCTCCGGATCCTGAGAGGCGATGACAAAACCCCAGAACGGGCCATGAATGCCAAGCCGGCCATTGTGCCCATCGAGGAGACTGCGCGCGCGCTCGGCAAGCGGCGCCCAGTCGCCGTTTAGGATGTCTGCATCGACGAAGCTCTGCAACTCCAGGTCTCGCTGCTTGTCGAGCAGCCAGTTGCGATGGATTTCAAGGTCGTCGAGCGTCATGGCGGCGCCGAGGATCGGGAGGGAGGTCATGAAAATGCTCCGGTTGGAAATTGTAAACGCTGCGGAGGGGAATTGATCCGCAGGCGCTGTATGATCCCCATTCTTGTCGGGCTTATTACAGTGAGCTTAGCTTCAGAGCGGACCTGAAATTGGGGCAAAAGAAAAGCCGGGCTCATCGGCCCGGCTCGAAACTTTAAAGATCGTGAGCTTTATCAGGCCCAGGGATGCGAGACCGCGTTTGATTTCTCGAAGCTGTCGATTGCTGCGGCCTTTTCAAGCGTCAGGCCGATATCGTCGAGGCCGTTCAGCAGGCAATGCCGCTTGAAGGCATCGAGATCGAAGGTGATCGAGCCACCGTCGGGGCCGGTAATTTCCATATTCTCGAGATCGACGGTCAGAATTGCGTTGGAGCCGCGCGAGGCGTCGTCCATCAGCTTGTCGAGGTCTTGCGGGGAGACCTTGATCGGTAGGATGCCGTTCTTGAAGCAGTTGTTGTAGAAGATGTCGGCAAAGCTGGTGGAAATCACGCAGCGGATGCCGAAATCGAGCAATGCCCAAGGGGCATGTTCGCGCGACGAGCCACAGCCGAAGTTGTCGCCTGCGACCAGGATCTTGGCGTTCTGATAGGCAGGCTTGTTCAGGATGAAATCTGGGTTGGGCGTGCCGTCCTCGTTGTATCGGGCCTCTGCAAACAATCCCGTACCGAGACCGGTGCGCTTGATGGTCTTCAGGTAATCCTTCGGAATGATCATGTCAGTGTCGACATTGACGACCGGAAGAGGCGCTGCAACGCCGGTTAATTTTACGAACTTATCCATGGAGTCCTGCCTTCGATTTCGCTCAATCAAACGAATTGTCCTGCCAATAGAGCAAATCCCGCCAGAAATGAAGGAGAATCTTGGGAATTGCCCGATCGTCGGACGTCAGCTCCGCAATCTGGCGATTGCGCGCACGATTGTCTGAGGAGGTAGCAACAATGCTACCTGATCACGACATTAGAGATCGATGATGGTGCCGCGACCGTCGTTCCAGATGTGCATCTCGCGCTGGCGATCTGCCTTTGCGCGCACCGGAGCTGGCTTCATGCGTGTCGACAGGGCTCGCCCGACCATACAAACGGTCAGGATGCCGCCGACGGCAAGCGTCAGGGAAACCGTAAACAGTGCCAGGGCGGCAAAGACGGTGATGCCGGCAAGGGCAAGAAACAACGAGCGGACATTCTGCATGATCGAGACCTTTCTCTGCAGTGCAATGTGGTCCTAGATCTTCTCATCTGCAAGAGGAGCATGGCTTTTTGTTGTCTTGCCTGATGTTCGAAAGATTGGCAGAACTGATTTAATGAGCAGATCCGCCCCGCCCCGTTCCATTCGCCTACGCCGCTCGGTGCTCAGCGTGCCTGCGGTCAATCGACGTGCATTGGAAAAGACCCATAAGCTTGATTGCGACGCTATCATCTTCGACCTTGAGGATTCCGTTGCCGTCGAAAGGAAAACGGAAGCGCGGGATAATCTGAAGGCATTCTTTTCCGGGCCTGCACTTACGGCCAAGGAGCGGATCATCCGTGTCAATGCCCTGTCTTCAAGCTTCGGGAATGCCGACCTGGATCTTGTTCTTGAGCTGGAACCAGACGCCATCCTGTTGCCCAAGGTCGATGAACCGCAGGATATCATGGCCATCAGCGACAGGCTAGCAGACGCCGATGCGCCGGAAAATTTACGCATCTGGGCAATGATTGAAACGCCGCGCGGTATCCTCAATGCTGCAGCGATTGCCGAGGCCGGGCGCACGGCAGGCTCCAGGCTCGATTGCTTCGTCGTCGGACTGAACGATCTGCGCAAGGAAACGGGTGTGCTGCCGCAACCGGGGCGAACCTATCTCGTCCCATGGCTGATGCAGGTGGTGCTGGCGGTTCGCGCCTACGGGCTGGATGCGATTGATAGCGTTTTTAATGATTTCAAGGATATGGGCTCTCTGGAGAGCGAGTGTTCCCAGGGACGTGCCATGGGCTTTGACGGCAAGATGCTGATCCATCCGAACCAGATCGAATGTGCCAATTATTGTTTCGGGCCCAATGGCGAGGCCATCACCGAAGCGGAAGCGATTATCGCAGCTTTTGCCGATCCTGCGTCGGAGGGGCTCAATGTCGTCAATCTTGGTGGTCGAATGGTCGAAAGGCTCCATCTTGTCCAGGCGCAGGGACTGGTTCATAAAGCCCGCCTGATTGCAGAACGAAAGACGACCCGATGAAACTCTACCGCTTCCTGTCCGGTCCGGACGACGCCTCCTTCTGCCACAAGATCTCCGCCAGCCTCAACAAGGGCTGGACGCTCTATGGCTCGCCGACCTACGCCTTCAATGCGGCAACCGGCGAAATGCAATGCGGCCAGGCGGTGGTCAAGGAAGTCGAGGGCAAGGAGTACGATCCTGAAATGAAGCTTTCCGAGCAGTAGAAAACTGTCGTCCTAGCGGTCGGTGGCTTCTTCGGCACTTTCCTCGATCCGTTCCATGTCGTCGTCGCTAAGCCCAAAATGATGGCCGATCTCGTGGATCAGGACATGGGTGATGATATCGCCGAGCGTTTCCTCATTTTCCGCCCAGTAATCGATGATCGGCCGGCGATAGAGGCGTATGCGGTTGGGCATTTCACCCGTTTCAACGGTGAAGCGTTCGGAAATGCCGCGACCCTCGAATAGGCCCAGCAGGTCGAAGGGGGTTTCAAGGGCCATATCCTCGAAAACCTCGTCATCCGGAAAATCTTCGATCTCGATGATCAGATTGCCGGTGAGCGCACGGAATTCTTCGGGCAGGTGGCCGTAGGCCTCCGTTGCCAGGGATTCGAATGAACTGATCGTCGGCGCATGGCGGTCCCGCCAATCCTCGCTCTGGTCAATGCGGGCCATGATACTTCCTTCCTTTGCGCCCATATAGAGCCTTCGCGGCAAGTTTTCGAGAGCGGAATCAAGCCGAGGAATAAATTCACATAAATAGGCTGTTGACTCTTCTTCGGCACTCTGGAATCTATAAGAACATAACAGGAACATTTTTTATCAGGAGCTAACGTCGTGGCCGAAACAGCCGTGGCGCGGGAAACGCTTTTTGCCCTGCGTGAAACCATTGCCAGATTGGAAGGCAAGCCGGCGCCTGCTTTGGCCGCTGCCGCCCATGAGGCGATGGCGGCGGAGGAAGGAAAGCTAAAGACGGGCCTAAAGCAAAGGCCGCCTCTTCAGACCGGCGTAACCGTTCTTGACGCGGCACTTGAAGGTGGGATTCCACGCGATGCGATGACCGAGATCCGTTCGCTTTCGCTTCGCGATGCCGGTGCTGCTACGGGTTTTGCCCTGGCACTTGCCTCGCGTCTCGGAGAAGGGGAGAAAAATGTATCGGCTGGCCACGAAACGGTGCTTTGGATTGGCGACACGGTGGCGTCGATGGAAGCGGGCCTGCCCTATGCGATCGGCCTTAGGGATTTTGGCCTGGAGCCGCAGGGCTTCCTGCATGCAGCCCCTCGAAAACTTGACGAAGCATTGTGGCTGGCGGAGGCAGCGCTTTCAAGCGCGGTCTTTGTCGTGGTCATTCTGGAGGTGCGCGGCAATCCGGCCCGTTTCGGGCTGACGGAAAGTCGGCGGCTCAGCTTAAGGGCCAAGGCGGCGGGGCGGCCGCTGTTTCTGTTGCGACAGGGGGGAGAGGAAGAGGCGAGCAGCGCTCTCTTTCGCCTGTCTGTCGAACCCGCGCCGGCTGGGGCGCGGTTCCTGCCGGATGGATCGATGCTTGGCGGCAGCATCGGCAACCCGTCCTTTCGCCTTACCCTCGAAAAGAGCCGCAATCCGGCTCCTCTTTCCCTCGTTCTGGAGTGGGACGCTCATGACCGCCAATTTTCATCTATCCACGACCGGCAGCGCCCTGCCCCTATCGAACGGAAATCAGCGAATTCTCGCCCTCACCTTCCCCCGGCTGCCGACAGACAGGATCGCGCGCAAGCGATGGGGTCTGTCCTGGCGTTCGGTCGGTCGTCCTAAGGCGCCGCCGCTTGTCTGCGCCGGTCGGCTGAAGAATGCCATGCGGCTGACGGCGCTTGAGGAAGCGGCAGAAGCGATCGGGCTTAAGCTTGATCAGGGAGTTGCCGAAGCGCGCGCCATATGTCCGGTTCTCGATGTTATCGAAGAGGATCTACCGGCTGACCGCAGGCTGCTGGAAGCGATGGCCGACTGGTGCGATCGATACACTCCGCTGGTAGCGCTCGATGGGAAAAATGGAATTTTTCTCGACATCACTGGCTGTGCGCATCTTTTCGGCGGCGAACGCGCGCTGCTTAAGGATATTCTTTTCCGACTGTTCCACCTCGGTCTGGAGGTTCGCGGCGCCATCTCCTCTTCACCAGGCTTATCCTGGGCGGTCTCCCGGTTTGGCAGCAGTGGGATAATCGAACCGGGCAAGATGGAGGAGGCGCTTGCGCCGCTGCCGGTCGCTTCTCTGCGACTTGGTGAAGATACCGTCGTCGCGCTGCAAAAACTCGGCCTGAAGCAGGTTGGCGACATTCTGACTGCTGCCCGGGCGCCGCTTGCAAGGCGGTTCGGATCGCAGCTGCTCCTACGTCTCGATCAGGCGCTGGGACGGGATGAAGAGCCGATTTCGCCGCGCCGGCCGGTGGCCAGCCTGTCTGCCGAAAGACGTCTTTGCGAACCGGTGCAGGCCGAGGACGATATTCTGAGACTGGCAGGCCAACTTGGCGAGGCGCTGAAACCGGGGTTGGAAGCGCGGGGCGTCGGTGGACGGATTTTCGAACTACTGCTTTTTCGGGTCGATGGTCGGGTCTTTCGCATTGCTGCTGGCGCCTCCAAACCGCTGCGCGAGCCCAAACGGATCGCTGCGCTGTTTTCCGAGCGCATCAAGGCAGTCCATGACGATCTCGATGCCGGGTTTGGATATGAGATTGTCCGATTGAATGTGCAGCGATATGAGAAATTCGATGCGGCGCAGGGCGATTTTGACGGAAATGGCCAATCGGACCAATCGCTTGCTGTCTTTATCGATCAGGTTGCTGCCAGGCTTGGCCGGGAATGTCTGCAGGTATTCGAATTGCATGAGAGCCATGTTCCGGAACGTGCTTCCATCTTCGTCCCGGCCGCGGATGCATTGCCCGATCAGCATCGATCTATTGAGGCGTCGCATTCAGGTTTTGCCAGGGCCGAGCGGCCGCTGCGGCTTTTCCGCGTGCCGGAGCTTGTCGAGACCTTCGCCGCCGAAGTGCCGGACGGGCCGCCGCTGCGGTTCCGCTGGCGTCGCGCGATGCATGAAGTGCGGCGGGCCGAAGGGCCGGAAAGGCTGGCGGCGGAATGGTGGATCGACGGCGAAGCGGCGCCTCTGCGCGATTACTTCCGTCTCGAGGTTAAGACCGGCCATCGTTTCTGGATGTTTCGCGAGGGCCTCTACAACAGTGGCGTTGCTCCGCGCTGGCTGATGCACGGGGTCTTTGCATGAGCGCGTTGCCCGCCTTCTTCGAGATCGGAGCCAGGACGAATTTCTCTTTCCTCGAAGGCGCGTCGAGCCCGGAGGAGATGGTGACGCAGGCGACAAGGCTTCGCCTTTCAGGCCTTGGAATTGCCGACCGTAATTCGGTAGCCGGCGTTGTCAGGGCTTTCTCTCAGGAGCGGGCTCTCCTTGAAGAGTATGAAAAGAAAGAACGAGAAAATCTGGAGCGAAGGGAAAGGGGGGAGGAGGAAGAGGAGGTTCTCGATCCTGTGCCGGTTCAGCCCGGCGCCCGCCTTGTCTTTTCCGATGGAACGCCTGACATTCTCGCCTTTCCACAGAACCGGACGGGTTGGGCGCACCTCTGCCGTTTGCTCAGTGCTGGAAACCTGCGGGCGCAAAAGGGTTCCTGCATCCTGAGAGAAGGGGACCTGTTGGAATGGGGCGACGAGATGATGCTCGCGCTCATTCCGGCACCAACCCTCATCGACGAGGTCGCCTATCGCCAAAAGCTGGAGGCGTGTCTCGATCGCTTACGAAAGCGTTTTCGCAAGAAACTCTATCTGGCGCTTTCGCCATCCTATGATGGCCGAGAGACCTTTATTTTTGCAATGCTCTCTATGATCGCTGCGCGCAACCGGGTCGCTTTGATCGCTACCAACCAGCCGCTTTATCACGCCCCAGCACGGCGGCCACTATCCGATGTCGTCACCGCCATTCGCGAGCATGTAACGATAATGGAAGCCGGATTCCGGCTTGCTCCAAATGCCGAGCGCTATCTGAAGAATGGGCATGAAATGGCAAGGCTGTTTGGCGATTATCCCCAGGCTGTTGCCAATACAGCGAGGTTTTTCGGTCAACTATCCTTTTCCTTGAAGGAGCTTAGCCATAACTACCCTGACGAAAGCGTTCCGGGCGAAGCCCCTGGGGAAACATTGGAGCGCCTGGTTCGCGAAGGGGCGGTCTGGCGTTATCCGAACGGCATTCCTACCAAGGTCGCTGATCAGATCGATTACGAACTCGATCTGATCGGAAGGATGGAATACGAGCATTACTTCCTGACGGTTCGCAACATTGTCTGGCATGCTCGCTACAAGCTTCAAATTCTCTGTCAGGGCCGTGGCTCGGCCGCCAATTCCACCGTCTGCTACTGTCTCGGCATCACCGAAGTCGATCCGATGATAACGACGCTGCTGTTCGAGCGGTTTATTTCAACAGAGCGCAACGAGCCACCTGATATCGATGTCGATTTCGAGCATTCCAGGCGGGAAGAAGTCATTCAGTTCATCTACGGCAAATACGGCAAGGAACATGCAGGACTGACGGCTGCGGTTACCAGCTATCGTGCCCGCTCCGCTGGCCGAGAGGTCGCCAAGGCTTTCGGCATGTCGGAGGATGTCCAGTCGGCGCTTGCCAGTACGGTCTGGGGGTGGTCTGCGGATGATCTTTCGGAGAGGGAAGCAAAAGCTGCGGGGCTCGATCTCTCCGATCGGACCACCCAACGCGTGCTCTCTTACGCATCGCAGCTGATGAGCTTTCCGCGACATCTGACCCAGCATGTCGGCGGTTTCGTCATCACGAAAGACCGACTGGACGAGGTAATGCCGATCATGAATACGGCGATGAAAGATCGCTATATGGTCGAATGGGACAAGGACGATCTCGACACGGTCGGCATTTTGAAGATCGATATCCTCGCGCTTGGGATGCTGACCTGTCTTGCGAAGGCCTTTGCTCTTCTTGCCTTGCATTACGAGAGGAAGGTCGCCCTCGCCGATCTGGGCAATATAAGCGGCGACGAGGGGGACCGGGTCTATGACATGATCTGTCGAGCCGACACGATCGGCGTCTTCCAGATCGAGAGCAGGGCGCAGATGAGCATGTTGCCGCGCCTGCGCCCGCGGTGCTTCTATGATTTGGTCATCGAAGTGGCAATCGTTCGGCCCGGCCCCATCCAGGGCAAAATGGTGCATCCCTACCTCAAGCGGCGAGAGGACGATCTAAACGGCAGGCCGATCGATTATCCGAGCAAAGAGCTGGAAGCAGTCCTGAAACGGACGCTCGGCGTTCCTCTGTTTCAAGAGCAGGCGATGCAAATCGCGATTACGGCAGCCGGGTTCCCGCCGGCAAAAGCGGACAGGTTGCGCCGTTCGATGGCGACGTTCAAGCGGCTCGGGAAAGTGAATGAATTCAAGGATGACATGATCAATGGCATGATCGAAAACAAATACCCACGCGAATTCGCAGAACGCTGTTTCAGCCAGATCGAGGGGTTTGGGGAATATGGTTTCCCGGAGAGCCATGCTGCCTCCTTTGCGCTGCTCGTCTATGCTTCCTCCTGGTTGAAGGCCTATTATCCCGACGCCTTCTGCGCGGCGATGCTTAATTCGCAGCCAATGGGCTTTTATGCGCCGGCGCAGCTGGTTCGAGATGCGCGCGAGCATGGTGTCGAAGTGCGCCCGGTCGATATCAATTTGTCGGAGTGGGACTCGACCCTGGAAGAAGTCGAATTCAACAGGGACGCGATCGATCCGCGCCATGCTTCGATGCGGAATGTGATCAAGGCGAAGAGGGCGGTGCGTCTCGGCTTCAGGCAGGTCAAGGGATTGTCTGAGACGGACATAAAAGACAGGCTGATTGTCAATCGTGGCGATCGCTATGTTTCCGTCCGCGATCTCTGGCTGCGATCGGGGCTTGCGAAAAGCGACATTGAACGCCTGGCGGATGCGGACGCGTTTTGTTCGATCGGCCTCTGCCGGCGCGAAGCGCTATGGGCCGTGCGGGCGCTCGATGCGAAAAGTGCCGCGGAAAAACTGCCGCTCTTCGATCTCGCCGATCGCGAGGATCTGCAGGTCGAGCCTGAGGTCGTCCTGCCGACCATGCTGCCGGGCGAACAGGTGATCGAGGATTATCGCCACCTGTCGCTGTCCTTGAAGGCTCATCCGGTTTCCTTCCTTCGGACTGAATTCTCACAGATGAACATCGTTCGGAATGTCGATCTTCTGACGGTGGCAAACGGCAGGATGGTCACCATAGCTGGTCTGGTCCTGGTACGTCAGCGTCCCGGCTCAGCAAAGGGAGTGATCTTCATGACGCTGGAAGACGAAACAGGTGTGGCGAATGCGATCGTCTGGAAGAAGGTGTTCGATGAATATCGTTCCGTGGTCATGGGTGCGCGGCTCGTCAAGATCAGGGGGCGCCTGCAAAGCCAGAGCGGCGTCATCCACGTCGTTGTCGATCATATAGAGGATCTGACGTCGGCGCTCGGCATCCTCCAGCGAGAGGCGCGGCGCTTCGCGGCCGATCAGCGGGCGGATGAGGCGCTGCATCCGACTGCGGATCACCGGGAAAAAAGGATCGCCTTGCTGATCGAGCGGATCGCCCGGGAAAAGGCGATCAGCAAGGCCGCAGCGACCGATGGCCGCAGCGAAGCAGCAGAAACCGCCCGCGTTATGCCGAGGGGCCGAAATTTTCATTGAACGGGAGGTACTTGCTTCACATCGATGCAAGGTTGCCGCTGTCGGCTCGATGAAGAGAATCGAGAATCTTTCTTGACAATGGTCATCTTCTTTATCAGATAAACAGGATAGCAAGTGTCATGTTTGATGGACTGAATAAGGCATGCTGGTCTGCAGTTGCAACTACATCACCGATAGTGAAATCCGGGAGGTCATTACCGAGCTCCTCGATGAAGATTGCTGGCAGCTCATCGTGCCGTCCAAGGTCTACCATGCCATGTCGAAGCGGGGCCGCTGCTGCGGCTGCTTCCCCAGCGTTGTGGATCTGATAATAAAAACAACCGAGGATTATCATGCCCGTCGACACTCGACGGATGCCGAAATATTTGATTTCATGTCTCGTCTCAAGAAATTTCATGACGAAAATAGGAGAGCGGACATTGAAAGGCGACAAAAAAGTAATCGAGCGGCTTAACGAGGCACTATTTCTCGAACTGGGTGCGGTCAATCAATACTGGGTTCATTATCGCCTTCTCGAGGATTGGGGATACACCAAACTCGCAAAGAAGGAGCGGGCCGAGTCGATCGAAGAAATGCAGCATGCCGACCGATTGGTCGCGCGCATCATTTTTCTAGAAGGCCATCCAAACCTGCAGACACTTGCACCACTGCGGATCGGACAGAACGTCAAGGAAGTGCTGGAAGCCGATCTCGCCGGCGAATATGATGCTCGCACCTCCTATAAAAAGTCCCGCGAGATCTGTGGTGACGAGGGAGACTATGTGTCCATGAAGCTATTTGAGGACCTGCTGGCCGACGAGGAAGGCCATATAGATTTTCTCGAAACCCAGCTCGACCTGCTTGGAAAGATCGGCGAGACGAAATACGGTCAGCTCAACGCCGATTCAGCCGATGAAGCGAATTAGTCAAATCTTATATTAATCTGGCATGCGGCCAAACGCGGTCGCCTGCCCTCCTTGCCAATCAATCGTCCATTGCGCGAAGGTCAGCCAGGTGCTGGAATTCGGAGATGACTTGCGCGTAAACCGCTCGCTTGAAGGGCACGATAAGGTCCGGCAAGTCGGTCATCAGCTTCCATTCCCAAGCATCGAATTCTGCCAGGTGGCCTCCAGGTGGCGGGTTTATGGCAATCTCGCTCTCATCGCCCTCGAAGCGGAATGCGAACCAGCGTTGCGTCTGGCCACGGAACTTGCCCTTCAGGCCGATGCCGATTAGCTGCGGCGGAAGATCATAGTTGATCCAGTTGCGCGTCTCGGCGAGCAAGGACACGGTCCTGATGCCGGTCTCCTCGTAGAGCTCGCGATAGGCCGCCTGTAGCGGATCTTCGCCCTTGTCGATGCCACCCTGCGGCATCTGCCATAGCTGTGGCGAACCGTCATATTCGGAGTTCTCGTCCGGAATGCGCCGGCCAGCCCAAACCAGACCATCGCGATTCAAAATCATGAGGCCGACGCACGGACGATAAGGCAGGTCTGCGGCGTTCACGGGTGATTGGCTCTTGCTCATTGTCTTCCTCTTGGCGGCTGAAATCTGCCACGGCTTCAGGGATGCTTGGGATCGTCGGCCAATGCCGAAACAGCGACAATTTCAATGCCGCGTGTTGCGGCGTCTTCGCTCCACTTGCTGATGGCGTCAATACTCTCGTCGAAGGCGGAGGCGACGCCGATCGCGGAGCCGTTGCGGCGAGCGACGCGCTCTAGTTCGTCAAGTTTCTTCAAGATGGCATCGGTCTGCAACTCGCCGTCCAGCTGCATGTCCCCAAAAGCATGGGGGACTGAAAGCGCCTTGGCGATTGTGCCGGATTTCGATTGTGCCGAGGATCCGTCATCGAGAAAGAGCAATCCGCGCTTGCCAATGTCGCGCAGAACGGGCTCGAGCGCCGTTGGATTTGATAGAAAGCGGCCGCCCAGATAATTCATGACGCCAGTATAATTGGTGATCTCGCCCATGGCCTTGTGTAGATCTTCGACGTTCCTTGCCGCCGGCTTGGAGGTCAGAAGCGTATCCGGCCCAGGGTTGTTGCCGGGATAGTCGAAGGGTTCGAACGGCACCTGGATCAGGATCTCGTGGCCGTCGCGGCGGGCTTCCTGCATCCAGCGCTGCAGGCTGTTGCCGCTGGCGGCAAAGGCCAGCGTCACCTCCTCGGGGAGTTTCTCGATCGCGCGCTGGGTGCCGGTCTGGCTTAAGCCCAAACCACCGACAACGATGGCTATACGGGTGCCACGCGCACCGGACCATGGCCTTGCATATTGATCCATCGGCCGTAATCCACCGGAGCCGATGATCGGCAGTCGGCCATAGGGCGAGTTCTCCAGCAGGCTGTCATTTGGTGTTGCTGCCATGCGCGGGTCCTGCCCAACCTGGCTCGCCCCGATCAGGACCGGGCCATTGCCGTCGCGCGAACGGGGGCTGAACGTGGTAACGACCGAACCGTCACCCGTGGTCGTTCGCTGGACATTGGCGCCCGACTGGGGATCGGCCTGCGGCATTCCCGTCTTGACGGCATCGCTTTCGGCAGGTTTTTCCACGCCGGCAGGAGTAGATTGCGGCGCAATTCGTGCCGTCTCCGTCGCAGGTGTCTTCTGCAGATTGTCTTTGAGCAATGCCGAATAGAGCGAGAACCCGGCAATGGCAATCAGGCAAAGTCCAGCGATGCCACGGCCCAAAGGCAGGGCTCGCCTCTTACGACCAGCAGGGCGGTCCCTGCCCAGCGGTGCATGCAGATCCGTTCCCAATTTCCTCGTCCGCCCCAACCGGAAACCGTTCATCCCCAACATGGAAGCGCCGGGTCTGTTTCCAGCCCGGCGCCTTGTCTGTTACTTGGCGACAACCGCCTTTTCAGGATTTGGCGGGAAAGACGGATCGGTCTTGACGCCGCGCAAAAGATCGAGCGCGTAATTAAGCTGCACGTCGTCCTTCGCCTCCGGCGGAACGTAAGCTTCGGATCCGGATCCGTCATCCGTCTCGTTCTGACCCTTGATGTGGCCACGAAGCGTCGATTCGCCCTCGGTCACCAGCTTGCCCTTCAGGTCGTCCGGCAGCGGCTCGCTGACCTTGACATCTGGGGCGATACCAGTGCCCTGGATCGATCGGCCCGACGGCGTGTAATAGAGCGCTGTCGTCAGACGAAGCGCACCGTTTTCGCCGAGCGGAATGATCGTCTGGACAGAGCCCTTGCCGAACGACCGCGTGCCGAGGATGGTGGCGCGCCGCAGATCCTGCAATGCACCGGCAACAATCTCCGAGGCGGATGCCGAACCGCCATTGATGAGAACGATCATCGGCTTGCCGTCGGTCAGGTCGCCCGGGCCGGCATTGTAGCGGCGGGTCTCGTCCGGATTGCGGCCGCGGGTCGACACGACCTCGCCGCGCTCGAGGAAGTCGTCGGCCACGTTGATTGCCTGGTCAAGCAGACCGCCTGGGTTCAGGCGAAGGTCGATGACGTAGCCCTTCAGCTTGTCAGCAGGAACCTGCTGCTTGATCTTCTGGATCGCAGCTTCTAGATCCGGCGTGGTCTTTTCGGTAAACTGCAGGATGCGGATATAGCCGACATCGTTCTCGATCCGAGACTTAACGGCGGCGACCGGAATAACGTCGCGGATGATCGTCAGATCAATGGGCTTGTCGACGCCCTTGCGGGTCAAGGTCAGCTTGATCGGCGTCTTGATCGCGCCGCGCATCTTCTCGACCGCATCTTCTAGCTTGAGGCCCTTGACGGAAGCACCGTCGATCGCGGTGATATAGTCACCGGCCTGTACGCCAGCCCTGGCGGCGGGGGTGTTTTCGATCGTTGACCCGACCTTCACAAGGTCATTGTCCATCGTCACCTCTATGCCAAGGCCGCCGAATTCACCCTTGGTCTGGGTGCGCATGTCTTCGGCGTCTTTCGCGTTCATGTAGCTTGAATGCGGATCGAGCGAGGCAAGCATACCGTTGATGGCAGCTTCAACAAGCTTGTCTTCCTGAGGCGGGGTCACGTACTGGGCGCGGACACGTTCAAAGACATCGCCGAAGATAGACAATTCCTTGTAAGTGGAGCCGTTCGCTGCTTCCGCCGGCGCCCCTGCCGAGTAAATAACGCTCATCGCGGTCGCACCCATCAATGCGCCAACGAGAACAAGAGAAGCCCTACGAATCATTGCGTGCCTTTCCAGTATCCTTCAGGGTCCACCATGGTCGGGAATCGACCGGCTTTCCATCTTTTCGAAATTCAATGTAAAGCGTTGGCCGGTTTGTTTCCAGCGCCAATGCAGTCGCACTTGCCACTCTTTTTTCGCCCATCGCAGCCAAAGGCTCGCCGGCAAAGATAAATTTGCCCTGGCGGGTCTTGATTGCGTCCATTCCGGCGAAAACCATGTGGTAACCGTCGCCCGTATCGAGGATGATCATTTGGCCATAGCTGCGGAATGCACCAGCAAAAACCACCAATCCGTCGGCCGGAGCCGTGACCAGTGCGTCAGGGCCAGTGGCAACCGTCAGGCCCGAGGCGGTATGTCCGGTCCCGTCGTCGTCGCCGAATTGGCGGAGTATCTCACCCGCCACAGGCAACTCGAGCTTCTGTTTCAAGTCTGAAAATGGATATGCGGGCGCAATGCGGTTTTTATCGGGCACCCCGCTTTCGGCCAGCGCCTTCGCCTGGGCGCGCTGCTCATCCGTCATCAGCAGCCGGCGCTCCTGGTCTTCACGGGCCGCGGTCGCTGCGTCGCGCACCGAGCCGATCTGGCTCTCAAGCGAGGCGACAAGGCCCTCAAGACTGGTGGCTTGGCCGGCAAGCTCCTGCGATCGCTTACGTTCGGCTTCCGCTTGGGCGATATTCTGCCTGCTATTCCTGTCGTTTTCGGTAATCAGCAGATCCATTCGCCGCTCCTCTTCCAGACTGTTCGTCATGGTGGCGATAAGGTCGGCTTTCTCGGTCGCCGCGGCAACTTCGACCTTGGAAAGATCGGTGAGGTCGGCAATGAGCTTGTCAGTCTCCTTGCGCATTCCCGGGACGACCGCGCCGAGGAGGATGGCGCTTCGCACGGAAGCAAGCGCATCGTCGGGGGTCACCAGCAGCGCCGGCGGTGGGTTGCGACCGATCCGCTCCAAAGCGGCAAGTACCTCGGCAAGCAACCCACGACGGTCGTGCAACGACCGGCGAATTCCGTCCTCCTTGACCTTGAAGCCTGTCAGGGTCTTCTCGCTGTCGGCAATCTTGCGGTCCATTGCCTTCCGGCGTGCGGCGGAATCGATCAATGCCTGACGCATGCTGGCATTGCTCTTATCGAGTGCTGCGATGCTTGCCTGAAGTTCCTTGATCCTGTCTGCGGAGATGCTGATCGTCTTTGACAGGGCATCAAGCTCGACGCGGGTCTGGTCGCGCTTCTGCGCCAATTCGGCGGCTGGGTCTGCTGCGGGGTGAGAGGTGTCAGCATCGGCCGAGGGGCCGGGCTGCGCGGTTTCAGCAGCGCCAGACGCGGGGCCTGCCTCTTGCGCGCGCGCTTCGGTATTCTTCAAATCGATCAACAACGCCATGAACAAGCCCGCGCCAACTGATGCCGCCAAGGATGGCAGCAACAGGCGTTTGAGCGTGGTCATGGTTCGTGTCATTCAGGTCCGTTTGATCGGGCTGGGTCCGAGGCCCTGCCTCTCGTCCAACCTCATAAGCTGATTTGCGGACATTGGCCAAGAACATGGCGTGAATCGCCCACGGAATCAAAACACTCGTCTGTGAGCATTCGGTTAAGATCAGGCGCGATGGTAGGGATGGCCGGACAGAATGGTCACGGCACGATAGAGCTGTTCCGCAATGAGGATGCGCACGAGCTGGTGCGGCCATGTCATCTTTCCCAAGCAGATCGTGGCGTCGGCCTTGTCGTAGAGGGACGGGTCAAGTCCGTCGGGGCCGCCGATGGCGATCGTCAGATCGCGTTTTCCCTGATCGCGGAAATTGCCAAGAAGGGCGGCAAAGGCCTCGCTGTCCATCGCCTTGCCGCGCTCATCGAGAAGGACGAGAATGCTGCCCTCGGCCAGCGTCTTCAAAAGCATGGAAGCTTCTTCGCGCTTGCGCGTCTCGCCATTCGAGGCACGGCTTTCGGTGACCTCACTAAGGCGCGCGAGTTCCATGCCGATTGCCGGGCCGGTCTTGGCAAACCTGTCAAAATAGCGAGCCGCAAGGTCTTTCTCGGGGCCGGCTTTCAACCGTCCCACTGCAAAGAGGCCAATTCGCATTCCGGCTCCAAAGCATGACGCCATCAAGGCGACGCAAATTCATCAGCTGCCGGAAAGCTGCCCTCCGGCCATTCAAACCTGCTTACATCTGCCGCCCATCAGCCGGAATTGCTCCCGGACGCTAGTGCAGAGTGCTCTCTTCGAGATCCGGCGCTGCCCACATCTTTTCGATGTTATAGAACTCGCGGATTTCCGGGCGGAACACGTGTACGATGATGTCACCGGTGTCGATCAGAACCCAATCACCGCCTTCGAGACCCTCGACGCGGGGGTTGCCGAGCCCTTCGTCCTTGATATCGGACGTCAGGTGATCGGCGATCGCCAGAACGTGCCGGTTCGAACGCCCGGAGACAACCACCATGTGGTCCCCCAGCGCAGACTTTCCAGCAATGTCGATGGTGACGATATTCTCAGCTTTGGAGTCCTCGAGGCTCGCGAGGACGGCTTGCAGGGCTCGGGCGGCAGCATCGGCGCCACGTTCCGGGCTCTTCGGGATAACGACATGCGTTCTTCCCTTGGCGTGTACTGTTGTCAGTGCTTTCCCTTTCCTGGAATAACAGAACATACACGTAATGATCCGGACGACGTCCAAATCACACACTAAAGATAGTCATCAAACCTTAAAGGTTTCAAGACGCGCGCATGTTCATATCGCCCAGGGGAGCCAAGTTTATTTTCGATTCACGTCATTTTGTTGCGAGGAGTATGAGCAATTGCTCAATAGCCCTGCAAAGGTTTGGCGCGAAGCAAGGCTACCGCTCGGCTTGCGCCGTATACAGAGGGTAGAGGCGCGCGTATAGACTGTTGATCACCAAGAGCCGATCGCCGTGAGCAAAGATGCGGAAAGACCCTCTCAAACCCGTCCTGCGAATAAGCTTTCCCGGCCAGGACAGGCTCGGGCACGGCAAGATGGAACTTCTCGAACATATCAGAGAGACGGGCTCGATTTCGGCCGCGGGCCGCGCCATGGATATGTCCTATCGCCGGGCGTGGCTGCTTGTTGCCGATCTCAACCGCATGTTCCGCGAGCCGTCGGTCGAATCCCAGCGCGGCGGGCAGAAGGGCGGCGGAGCGGTCCTCACCGAATTCGGCGAGCAGTTGCTTGCTCGCTTCCGCACCATGGAAGAAGCGATGCATCAAGCACTTGTCGCCGACCTCGAATGGCTCGACGCCAATCGTCGCCCGATCGACGAGCCGAAAGACCCTTGATTGCCAGCAATTGTCAGGGTTCCAGCGCCACGGTCTTGATGATCGCGTAGACTGGCTTGCCAGTCTCCAGAGCCAGCCGTTCGCGGGATAGCTGCGTGATGCGGGAGAGTATCGCCTCGCCACCGCAATCGACCTCAACCTCGACCATGCCGTCGCTCGTCTCCCCGATCCGGCTGATGCGGCCTTCGAGGATATTGAGTGCGCTCAATCCGGTCGGCTCGGCAATCGCCAACATGACGTCGCGCGCGGGAATATGGACGCGCACCGACTTGCCGATCGCTCGGCTTACGCTGGGAACATGCAGCCGTGCGGTTTTGAGCGCGACGACCGTTATCCGGTGAGATTGCGACACGCTTTCCACCTTGCCCTCGAGCAAGACGCCGGCCTCGCGTCGATCGACTTGCACAGCGGACGGCTGGCTCAACACCTCGACGGCAGATCCGGTCGCCTCCACCTTGCCGTCTCGCATCACGATCACACGGCTGGCAAGTCGCGCCACCTCGGCAACCGAATGGCTAACGTAGATGATAGGGATATCGGTTTCATCGCGCAGCCGCTCGAGATAGGGCAGGATTTCCGCCTTGCGGGCGTCATCAAGCGACGCCAAGGGCTCGTCCATCAGCAATAATCTCGGCGCTGAAAGCAGCGCCCGGCCGATTGCAACGCGCTGCTTTTCGCCGCCGGAGAGCTTGGCTGGCCGCCGCGTCAGCAGATGGCCGATACCAAGCATGTCGATGATGCGATCGGAATTCTTACTGCGCTCCCCTTTCTGGGCGAACCAGCGGCCGTAGCTAAGGTTCTGGCTGACGGTCATGTGGGGAAAGAGCCTCGCCTCCTGAAAGACGTAGCCGAACCTGCGCCGATGACGCGGGATGAAGACGCCTTTTTCGGCATCGAAAAGGACGGTGTCGTTAAGGACGATCCGACCATGATCCGGGCGCGTCAGTCCGGCGATGATGCGCATTATCGACGTCTTGCCAGAACCGGAGCGGCCAAAGAGCACCGTGACGCCGCCGTCCGCCTTGAACGCTGCTTGAAGCGAGAACGAACCGAGGCTGTGGCTGATATCGACGAAAAGCGTCATTCGAACTCCAGCCTCCGTCCAAAGAGATGGGCAAGAAATTCGGATGCCAGCAGCGCTGCCATCGAAATGACGATTGCGACAAAGGTTAGTCGCCACGCCCCGGCATCGCCTCCAGGTACCTGGGTAAAGGTGTAGATCGCCGACGACAGGGTCTGGGTCTCGCCTGGAATGTTGGAGACGAAGGTGATTGTCGCGCCAAATTCGCCCATCGCCTTGGCAAAGGAAAGGATCATGCCGGCTATGATGCCGGGCAAGATCAACGGGAGCGTCACCGTTAGGAATATCCATGCGGGGTTGGCCCCGAGCGTGCCTGCCACCTCCTCCAGCTTGCGGTCGACCGCCTCGATAGAAAGTCGGATGCTTCGGACCATCAGTGGAAAGCCCATGATGCCGCAGGCGAGTGCAGCACCCGTCCAGCGGAACGAGAAGACGATACCAAAATGCGCATCGAGAAATGCGCCGATCGGGCCTTTGCGGCCAAATAGGATCAGTAGAATGAAGCCCGTGACCACAGGTGGTAGGATCAACGGCATATGAATGACGCCGTTGAGAAGCGACTTGCCCCAGAACCTGCCGCGGGCAAGCAGTAGACCAGCTGCTATACCGAACGGGAGGCTGACCAGCATGGCGACCATAGAGACGCGCAGGCTGAGTAGGACCGCCGTCCATTCGTCATTGCTAAGACCCAACGCGTCCAATGCCCAGCCCCGCTAAACGTAACAGGCCCGCCGATCGATCTGCGAACCTGCAATATCCTGCCGCAAGGCCTTCTTCACGGCGCCTTGGCTTATTTTATGATCGTGAAGCCTTCATGTTCAAAGAACGGAGCAGCCTTAGCGGATTTCAGGAAATCGAAATAGGCGGCAGTATCAGGATTCTTGCTGTCGGTCGTGATTGCAGCCGGATAGATGATTGGCGGATGGCTGTCGGCAGGGAAAGTCCCAACGATAGCGACGCCCGGATCGGACGCTGCATCGGTCTGATAGACGATGCCGTAGGGTGCCTCGCCACGCGATACCAGGGCCAACGCCGCGCGAACACTTTCGGCTCCGGCCACCTTTTTCTCTACCGAAGACCAGATTCCCAGCTTCTCAAGCGCGGCCTTGCCGTATTTGCCAGCGGGCACAGAATCGACCTGGCCCATGGCGAGGCGGCCATCGCCGAGCAAAGTAGCCAAATCTAGGCCTTGCTTGATGTCGACAGGCTTCGCCTTGTCTTTGGCAGCAACGAGGACAATCTGGTTGCCGAGAAGACTAACGCGTGTGTCGGGATTGATGAGGTTTTTCTTGGCGAGGTAGTCCATCCAATCGGTATCGGCGGAAATGAAGACATCCGCCGGCGCACCGCTTTCCAACTGCTTGGCGAGCGCCGAGCTTGCCGCGTAGGAAACGACAACTTTCTTGCCCGTCTGTGTCGTCCAGGCGGCATCGGCATTGTCGAGAGCGTTCTTCRGGCTGGCAGCTGCAAAGATCGTCACGTTTTCTGCGGCACGAGCCGGCAGGGGAATAGCAGCGATACCAAGCCATATGGCAGAAAAGGCAGCAGTAGCGAGCCTGACAAACGGGCGGTGACGGACGGTCATATCTCTCTCCAAAAAAGCGCCTAAGCCACGCGAGAAGTATCGCCTGCCGGCGGTTTTGGCTAGGGTTGTATTCGCAAAAACATAACGCGATGCCAGCCAGATTTTCCGGTGCCCTAAGGAAAAGATTGAATATTTCGGGGTTTTGCATTCGGTGGGCGCATGGCTTGGCCTGCTGCGGTCGGCCAATTAGGGGTCATTTCGCGATCAGCCGCAGCGAACGACCGCTTTTCACCTCCACAGGTGATCGCAGAACTCCTGCGCGATCGGATCCGATAGTGACTTGAGGACATGGGGATATTTTTTGGGCACAAAGTGAGCTAAGATATGCCAATTGCGCATAGCTGCATTGCGATAAGAGCAATGTATTTGCCTATGAATTCTGATAGATATTAAATATCGAAATGGCGTTCTCCTCCTCCCAACGCCTTTCGATTTGGATCGGCAACACTCCTCCTCCCAGTTGTCGATCAGGTTTGAAAGCCCGACGGATCTCCTCCCCCGTCGGGTTTTTCATTTTGGGCAACTCCTCGGAAATTCGATCGTCGTTGATGCGCTATTGGGCGGCACGGAGCTCCGTCGAGCTCAGTGCGGAGCGGGGCCCGTGAATAAAGGTCCAGGCAGGCGCGGCCCTTTTCCAAAGCACGCGAGCATCGTCTTCGTCGACACGGGCATAGTGGAACGTCTTGGCCATCTTTGCCGAGAGGTAGGAGAGCGTCGAGCCTGGCCTGTCGATGACTGCGATCGGGAAGGTTCGCGCGATATTCTGCCACTTCTGCCATTTGTGAAATGTGTTTAGGCTATCGGCGCCCATGATCCATATGAAGTGGACATTGCGGTTCATCGCCTTGATGCGGGCAAGCGTATCGGCGGTATAGTTCATGCCGAGCGCCCGTTCGAAAGCCGTCACCTTGATCCGCGGGTCGAGCGCGACCCCTTCGCTAAGTGAAATCCGCTCGGAAAGCGGCGCTAGATGATTTCGGCTTTTCAGCGGGTTTCCTGGTGTCACCATCCACCAGAGCTGGTCGAGCCCAAGCCGGCGGATGGCAATTTCGGCGACGAGCGCGTGGCCCTTGTGGGGTGGATTAAAGGATCCGCCAAATAGCCCGACAACCATGCCGCGCTCGGCATGCGGCATGCGAAGGTAACGCGGATCGATCTTTTCGGCTGTCACGTCAGGGCCGTATCTGTCCATTGCCACGCACACGGTATTTAAATGAGGTTAGTTGCTCGACGCCGACCGGTCCGCGCGCATGCATCTTGCCTGTGGCGATGCCGATTTCCGCTCCCATGCCAAATTCACCGCCATCGGCAAACTGTGTCGAGGCGTTGTGCAGCAGGATCGCGGAGTCGACCTCGTTGAAGAAGCGCTCAACGACTTCGGGATTTTCGGCAATGACGGCTTCCGTGTGGTTCGACGAGTATTTGCCGATGTGCGCGATGGCGCCGGAAATACCGTCCACCAGAGTAACGGAGATGATTGCGTCGAGATATTCCGTCGACCAGTCGTCCTCGGTCGCGGCCTTGAGCGCTGGAGCGGTCTCCAAAACCTCGGCGGAACCCCTGATTTCGCAGCCGGCGTCCGATAGCGCGGCAAGAAGTGGCCGCAAGTGCGTGGAGGCGACCGCCCTATCAACCAGCAGTGTTTCGGCCGCGCCGCAAACCCCTGTCCGGCGCATCTTGGCGTTGACAATGATGCGTTTTGCCATCTCCAGGTCGGCGGAGGCGTCGATGTAGACGTGGCAAAGGCCTTCCAGATGGGCAAAGACCGGTACGCGGGCTTCGTCCTGGACGCGGGCAACCAAGCTCTTGCCGCCGCGTGGCACAATGACATCGATCGTTCCGTCAAGGCCGCGCAACATCGCGCCGACGGCCGCCCGGTCGCTTACCGGTACGAGCTGGATCGCGTGCTCGGGAAGGCCGGCTGACTTCAATCCCTCGACGAGGCAGGCATGGATCGCCAGCGATGAGCGTCTGGAATCGGTGCCGCAGCGCAGGATGACCGCGTTTCCAGCCTTCAGGCAAAGGGCGCCGGCATCTGCCGTGACGTTTGGCCTGCTTTCGAATATGACGCCGATAACGCCGAGCGGCGTGCGGACGCGCTCAATCTTCAGCCCGTTGGGGCGATCCCAGGCGGCGATGACCTCCCCTACGGGGTCGTTGAGCGCGGCAATGGTGCGGATACCCTCAGCCATTTCGACAACGCGCTTTTCGGTAAGCGTCAATCGATCGATCGAGGAGGCAAGCATATTGGTGCCTTCGACCGCCTTCAGGTCCTTAGCGTTTTCAGCCAGGATGGCGCTCATGTTGGCGACGATGGCATCGGCCATAGCTTCAAGCGCTTGATTCTTCTGTTTGGTCGAAGCGAAGGACAACGGTCGCGAGGCAGCCCGGGCTTTGCGGCCGATGTCGTTCATCAGCGCATCGATGTCGGGGCCCTTGGCGACGGCGTCAAGCATGGGCTTCGTCCTTCCTCTGCTTCTCTGTTCGTGCTTTCGAGGTCGTGGTCATCACCAGATCGTCGCGGTGAACCATCGCGGCGCGACCGGCATAGCCGAGAATGGCTTCGATCTCCGCCGACTTGCGGCCGGTAATCTGGCGCGCCTCGTCGGCGTCGTAGCCAACAAGGCCTCGGGCGATTTCGCGGCCGAGCGGCCCCATGACGGCCACCGTGTCGCCGCGGCCGAAATGGCCGGTGACGGAACGCACGCCCGCAGGCAGGAGGCTTTTGCCAGCCCCAAGCGCTACGACTGCGCCGTCATCGACGTGAAGTTCGCCGGCCGGCTGCAATTGCCCGGCAATCCAGGTCTTCCTGGCCGTCACCGGCGTGCCCGACGGGGCGAACCAGGACGAGCGTGCGCCGTTCTCGATTGCGTTCAGCGGGCGATCGGTCTTGCCGGAGGCGATAATCATGGCGCAGCCGGCACCGGTGGCAATCTTGCCGGCATCGATCTTGGTGCGCATGCCGCCGCGTGACAGCTCTGAGGCGGCGCCGCCGGCCATCGCCTCGATTTCAGGAGTGATCTCAGCGATCGTTTCCAGGAACTTTGCCTGCGGATCGACATGCGGGGGAGCGGTGTAGAGCCCATCGATATCGGATAGCAGGATCAACAGATCGGCACCCGTCATCGTCGCGACGCGGGCAGCGAGGCGATCATTGTCACCATAGCGGATTTCGCTGGTGGCGACGGTGTCGTTCTCATTGATGATCGGAACCGCGCCGATCTTCAACAGCTGGCTGATAGTGGCCCTTGCGTTCAGGTAGCGGCGGCGCTCCTCGGTATCGCCGAGCGTCAGCAGGATCTGACCGGCGACAATCTCGCCTTGTGACAGGCTTTCCGACCAGGCGCGCGCAAGCGAGATCTGGCCCACGGCTGCTGCTGCCTGGCTTTCCTCCAATTTCAGAGCGCCGGAGGGAAGATCGAGCACGGAGCGCCCAAGTGCGATCGCACCCGACGAAACCACCAGAATGTCGATGCCCTTCGCCTTCAAGGCGGCAATGTCGGTGCATATGCCATCCAGCCAGCCCTTCTTGAGGCCGGCCTTGCGATCGACCAGAAGCGCCGAGCCGATCTTGATGACGATGCGGCGGTAGCGGTCGAGCGGCTTGCGGGCTGTCATCCCTGCTGCTCCTCGTCTATGCCTTTGCCGTCTTCATCCAACCCCTCGATATCGCGGTGGCGGATTTTCAGTGCCTTGAGCGGCTTTTCACTGGGCTGTCCAACGACGATAATATCGCGGAGCGCCCGTAGCAGGTCGGTCATGCCCTTGCCGGTAACCGCGGAAATCTGGAACGGCGTCTTGCCGCAGGCGCGCGCGAGCTCGCGGGTCTTCTTCTTGAGTTCGGCATCGTCAAGGACATCGATCTGCGACAGCGCCACGATCTCCGGCTTGTCGGTGAGGTCGTTGCCATAGGCTTCAAGCTCATGCTTGACGGTCTTGTAGGCCTTGCCAACCTTTTCCTCTTGCGCGGATACGAGGTGCAGCAGCACGCGCGTCCGCTCGACATGGCCGAGGAAACGGTCGCCGATGCCGACGCCCTCATGCGCCCCT
Source organism: Rhizobium sp. 2YAF20 (assembly GCF_052114685.1). Classification (NCBI taxonomy): domain Bacteria; kingdom Pseudomonadati; phylum Pseudomonadota; class Alphaproteobacteria; order Hyphomicrobiales; family Rhizobiaceae; genus Rhizobium; species Rhizobium sp. 2YAF20. The sequence continues at coordinate 133,921 of NZ_JBFRFF010000002.1, forward strand.
TCGATCAAGCCTGGAATGTCGGCCAGAACGAATTCCTGGCCATCGACGGTCGCAACGCCGAGGTTTGGGTGCAAGGTGGTGAATGGGTAATTGGCAATCTTCGGGCGAGCGCGGGTGACCGCCGCAAGAAAAGTCGACTTGCCGGCATTGGGAAGACCGACCAGGCCGGCATCGGCGATCAGCTTCAGCCGTAGCCAAATCGTCTTCTCTTCGCCATCTAGGCCGGGGTTTGCCCAATCCGGTGCCTGGTTGGTCGCGGATTTGAAATGGGCGTTACCGAAACCGCCATTGCCGCCGGCGGCCAGGCGAAAGCGCTGGCCTTCCTGCGTCAGGTCGCAGATCATCGTCTCGCTGTCTTCCTCGAAGATTTGTGTGCCGACCGGAACCTTCAATGTCACGTCGCTACCGTTGGCACCGGTGCGATTGCGCCCCATGCCATGGGTGCCGATTTGGGCCTTGAAATGCTGCTGGAAGCGAAAATCGATGAGGGTGTTCAGTCCGTTGACCGCCTCGGCCCAGACATCACCGCCGCGTCCGCCGTCGCCACCGTCAGGGCCACCGAATTCGATGAACTTCTCGCGGCGAAACGAAACGCTGCCGCCGCCGCCATCACCCGATCGGATATAGACCTTCGCTTCATCTAGAAATTTCATTTTATGTCCGCTATTCGGTACCAGATTGAACCCGCATGCCGCTTCGATATAGGCGGTTCAGCCGGAGGTCAAAGATTATCGTGAAGTTGGCAAGCTATAACATACAGTACGGGTTCGGTCTCGACGGTAGATATGATCTCGAACGGATCGTTGCGAGCATCGCCAATGCCGATATCATTGCGCTGCAGGAGGTCACCCGCGGCTCGCCCCGCAACGGCCATGTCGACATGGTCGCAGCGATCGAGGCATTGCTTCCCGACCACTTCTCCGCCTATGGGCCGGCCTGCGACATTCACCACGATACCATCGTCCGAGACGGGCGGCAGGTCAGCCGGCGCTTCCAGTTCGGCAACATGGTGCTGTCGCGCTGGCCCATTCTTGCCACCCGCACGCTGCTTTTGCCGCGCAGCCGCACCTTGTCCAAACTCAATATGCAGCGCGGCGCCACCGAAGCGGTGATCGACACGCCGAAGGGTGCGCTTAGGGTCTATTCCCTGCATCTCGACCATGTTTCGCCCGACGAGCGGATCGCCCAAATCAACCATCTCAAAGATCGTCTCAACAGCTTCGTGCGCGAAGGCGGGTCGCTTACCGGCGGCGAGGAGGTCGGATTGATCGATCCGCCTTTGCCCGAGGACTATATCGTCATGGGCGACTTCAACATGGAGCCGGAATCGCCGGAATACAGGGCCTGCGTCGGCACAAAAGACAAATTCTACGACCGGGTGCCCCGCTTCGATATCCCTGCCGACGCGCTCGATCTTGCCGGCTGGTACAAGCCGGGCTGCTATAGCTGGGTAGATCCGGGAAATCATATGCGACGAATGCATCTCGATTACTGCTTCATCAGTTGCGGCCTCCAAAGCCGGCTAAGGTCCGCCTATGTCGACACCGATGCGGAAGGGTCTGACCATTTTCCGGTCTGGATGGAATTGGACTGACGGATAGAGCCATCGCCGTAGATGCAGCGATGGCTCTCGTTTAGGCAACCCGCGAAATAGGCAGCGTACCTGGCGACAGCACTGTCTCGACATGCGGGACCATGGTGTTGCGTGCGAAGCTGTAAACTTCAGTACAGCCCGTGATGCGGAAGCCGAGCTTCTCCTGCAGCTTTAAGGATGCAGGATTGTCGACGAAGACACCGGAATGCACAGCCGTTTCGGGCATTCGCCTCCCGAACCGCTCAAGCGTTGCGGACACTGCCTCACCCATGAAGCCTCGCCGCCAGTAGTAGCGGTTCAGCCAATAGGCGAGATTCCAGCGGCCATGCCTGAGTTCGATCGCGACGACACCGATATGGACGTCGTCCTTTTCGGTGATTGCAAGCGTCCAGTTCCGATCGATGCCCGAAGCACGAGGGATGAGCCAGTCGAGCGCATCCTGACGGTCATAGGGCGCTGGCACCCGGGCCATCATCCGCGTGACCGCGAAATCCGACAGCGAGCTCGCGATCGCATCTGCATCCGCCAGGCGGTGCGTCCGCAAGGTCAGTCGCTCCGTCTGGATGACCGGTATCGGGCCAGGGCCAGCCGCATTGTCGTGGCGACCGTGGAAGAGGGCGGCGTTCATCGCAATGCCCCCCAGCTCCTGAGCGACATCCAGGTCTTGCGGTCCAGCCGAAACCACTCGACCGGCACCGTGCCGCCGAGCGCCAAGGACGCCGCCAGCCCCGATCCCTGGAACTGGAAGCCGCACTTGTGGATCACCCGGCGCGAGGCGACGTTGGTTACCCGGCAGCGGGCGTCGATCTGCTCGACGCATTCGCGTGTCCGGAAGACCATGTCGATCAGGGCATGGGTGGCTTCCGTCATATAACCCTGGTTCCAATAGGGCTCACCCAACCAATAGCCGATCTCGACGGTTGCCGGATCATGTCCCGGCTCGACACCGCAACAACCGATGAAGGCACCGTTTTCGGACTTGGTGATCGCATAGACGCACTTGCCAATCTCGCCGATATTCGTGCGTCGCACGAAGTCGGCGGCGTCTTTGGCCGTGTACGGGTGCGGCATCCGCGATACCATTGTGGCGACGTTGGCGTTGTTGGCGAGATGGGCAAGGGCGTCTATGTCTTCTTCGTGGGGCGCGCGCAAAACGAGCCTTTCCGATAATAAGACGGGGCAATCGGTCCTTAACCTGTCCGGCCTCAGCCGTTCTTCGGGAGACCTTGATTGGTCTTCCCTCAATAATTCGCCTTGCATGGTTCAGTCCTCCTGGAGAGTGAAAAAAAAGGGGAGATGGCGCCCCATCTCCCCTTTTTTCTAGACTGAACCTGATGCGATCAGCCGGGTCGATGAGACGCCGGCTGTTTTTGAGCGCTACCGGCTTATTCCGCTGCTTCCGCTTTCGGCATTACAGACACGTATACTCGGCCGTTTGCCTTCGTACGGTAGTTCACATTGCCCGCGGTAAGCGCAAAAATGGTGTGGTCCTTACCGAGGCCAACGTTGGAACCCGGATGCCACTGCGTACCGCGCTGACGCACGATGATGTTGCCCGAAATGACGGCTTCGCCGCCGAACTTCTTCACGCCAAGGCGCTTGGATTCGGAATCGCGACCGTTGCGCGACGAACCGCCAGCTTTTTTGTGTGCCATTGGAGTTCTCCTTTAACCCTTGATCCCGTTAGTTACTTGGCAGCCACGATGTCCGTGATGCGGACAACAGTGTGATGCTGGCGATGACCGCGCGAGCGCTTCGAGTTCTGACGACGACGCTTCTTGAAGGCGATAACCTTCCGCGCGCGGTTGTGCTCGACCACCTCGGCCTTGACGGAAGCACCCGTAACGAAGGGAGCCCCGATCGCTGCATCGGCGCCTTCGCCGATAACGAGAACTTCATTAAATTCAACAGTGTCGCCGGCGATGGCTTCCAGCTTCTCGATGGTCAGCACGTCGTTTGCTGCCACACGGTACTGCTTACCGCCGGTCTTGATGACTGCGAACATTTTTTATCCTTTCATGTTCGTTCCGGCTCTCCCGCAATGCAGGCGGCCGTCTTTTTATCAGTCTAGATATAGCAGGGAATTCAAAGGCTTGACGCCTGGAGCTCGGTCTGCCGGTGAAGCGTCGCGCAAGCGCTCGGCTGCCAGGCGCAGAATTCTCCACGCCTATTGCGAAGGCGGGATACAAGAGCGTCCAGAATCTGTCAAGGCAAAATGATGAAAAGCTTGAATATTCACCCTTGCCAGCCCATCTTTCTATCGCTATGAGAACGGCCGCGCCCTGATGGCGCCAACCAGTTATGCGGAGAGGTGGCAGAGTGGTTGAATGTACCGCACTCGAAATGCGGCGTGCCTGCAAGGGCACCGTGGGTTCAAATCCCACCCTCTCCGCCATATCTTTCTCTGAAGTAATTGTTATTGCTGTTGTTTTATAGAAGGTGTGTGTTTTCCTGCATCTCTTTCTTCACCTTGCCTGCCCTTTGCTTGGAGCGATACCGTCTCACGTACCAGGTCCCCACCAAGCTCAAACTGACGCGAACGTTTGACCCACCCTGGGGTCACCCCGCCAATGACGGCCGGGTCGGGCGGAGCTGCATACTAAGACGAGCGAACGAAGCCAAAAAATTTCTGAAAATTTTGTCAGCTTAACCACACAGGGCAACGGTCAGAAAATTGAGAGAACGTTGGCGGGCCCAGCTGCGCCGGCTCGTCACGATGCCAGGCTCCAAAAGCCGTGCTTCTTACTATGCCGGCGCTTTAGCTCTTCGACGTAGGCATCGTTAGATCCGGCGCCGGCGAAGTTACCGACATGGGGTGCAAGGGCCCTGCATTCCACCAAATGCCGCGCCGCGTGCTTGTAGCGACTGGATCGCCCATTATCGAGCGTGAAGTCGATCATTGAGCGCAAGACGAGTGTTGCCGCGAGCGGATGCTTTTCGGCAAGGGTGTCGGCAGCCGGCGTCATCAGTTCATAGAGGTCGCCGTCTAGTTCTGGCTTGCGCTGGACGACGAGCTTCGCCGCCTCGCTGAGCGCGGGCCAGACTAGGAAAAAAGCAAGCGCCCTGTGAACGTCTGGAAAAGCCTGGGCATGGCTGAATGCCTTCTGCTCGGCCTCCAGATCATCGAAGTCCGGCAACCGCTTGAGGAAGGCACGCAGGTGTGCGTCACTCAACGACTCCTCAAAGCACTTCCATCGATAGGTCTGTGCTTCGTCCGCGCGTCCCAAGGCTTCGAGCGTCGCAACGCGTGCGAGTTGCCATTCGATCGGAACGTCGACCCGGCCTTTGGTATCGACACTATCCAGCGTCTCCAGCGCCTCATGGGCTCGCCCCGCAGAAAGTAGACGGCCGGCGATGTCCGTAGCCACCAAGGGCGCTCTGCGCGTCTTTTCAGGCTGCTGCGCAATGTATGCATTTACGTCGCCCTGAGCATCGGCGATCTCCTGTAGAGCGATGCGGACCGTTAGCTCCCGGTGATTGCCGTAGATTTCGTCCTCGTAGATTGGCCCTTTGCTGCTCCAGCCGATGACCTGGCGGTCGCTCTGGGAGAGCTTCTCGCCCGGTTCCTTCGACCATTGCACAAGTAGGGCTTTCAGACATTCAAGACCGTCGTTGCCGAGTGCCGGGACCATCGCAGTGATCAGCCGGTCATACTGACCGTAACCGTTGTCCTGGACAGCTGATAGAATCTTGTTGGCGAGAGTATCGGGATCGAGATTCGCCGCCTTTGCGATAACGCCTGCATCCGTGCAAGCTTGACGAAAACTCTCGGCAAGCGAGCCGCTGCCATCGTCGGATCTGGCGAAGATTGGATCGGAAAGGGCAAGGAATTGCCAGATCAGCTCGAAGCCCTCTTTCGGATCGTCGGCAGCAACGAAATCGACGATTGTCTTGCGCTGCGTTTCCAGATCGGCCTTGAGCGCTTTCACCTTGCGCCAGTCGATGAAAGTTCGCGCGCGAGCAATGCTGGCAAGGCGCTTACGCACCTCGCGCGAGACCTCGGCACTACTATGACTACCGGCGAGTTCCATGCGAAGTCGCCGCTTATGAGCTGCGCTGCCGGTGCTAATCTCGATCAGCAGCTCGGCAAGCCGCTGCGGGCCAAGAGCTTCCAGATTCTTCGCATTAAGAGTCGTCTTCGCTGCCATTGCTCTTCGCCGTCTGGTTCAAGTTAATAACGCCACCCCGCCAGGCGTAGACTGAGATTCCAACACCATCATCGTGAACTTGATGAAGAAGTAACGCCTACTCACTGGCTAGCCCTTCCTACCACTCGTTGGTCGGCAATGGCTGTGCTAGCCTCTGATTCGCAGTGAACCAAGAGGAGCAGCACTAATGCCACGCTTCATAGTCACCACGCATCACGAGGTCGAGGCCAACGACCGAACTCATGCCGCCCTGCTCATCTATCGCCAGCTAAGCATCGAACCAACGCCCCTTCAATATTCGGTGATAGACGCCTCGGCCACGAGCCTGACGATAAAGCTTAATTTAGTCGAGGCCGAAAGCTTCATTTACCACGGCACGGCGACACCTGACCTCATGGCACAACACCGACCCGGGGAATAAGGCGTCTATCTCCCAGGACGTGCAGCCAGCGGTCGTGTCCGCATAGACCAACTTTAAGAGCAACCTGCTGTCATCGCCGAGTTCATCGAGCATGATACCGGGTCTACCTGGCCGAGTATTGAGGATGCGCGAGCCTTCGTGGATCCGAGCTAACTTAGAAGTTTTTCAGGTTCTCCAGCTCTTTGAATGGATGATGGCCGAGGCAGGTATCTTTAAGCATCGTGTATCTCCAGTCGTCGCTCCCATGATGACGCCGTGGCGCAAAGATACGCTTGCCGCTTGCCGGCCTGTGTTACCCCCAAGCGTGTTGTTAGAGGGCGCCTGCTGCTAGGAGCCGGATGTAGCGTCTACCTGTTTGGTCGAGCGCCTTCGCGACAGTGCATAGTTTGTAGCAGCGGAAGCGGCCTGCGCGGACAGATAGGATATTACCGAAATCAAGGCGATAAACAGCAGGATATAGGCGGGCGTCGGTAGAGGAACGTCGCGCATCAGACTGGCGTATATGTCGGTGAAGCCGCGGTGGCAGGCATAGATGGGATAGGACAGGTAGCCGAGGAAAATGCAAATCCGTTGGAACCGCGCGGGGATTTCGAGCATCGTGCCGGCGAAAACGATGAGCGGCGAGATCAAGATGCAAAAAAGCAGTGCGAATTTCAGCGAATAGGTCGGCAGAAACAACAGTCCGCAAATGGCCGCGATCGGCAGAACGGCAAAATAGGTGCTGACCGTTCGCCCGATGCCGTGGACGGTCCTGATCCTGTAAATGATCATCCCCAGGGTGAAGGAGAAAAAGACACGGGCAAGGCCGCCGTCGACGGATCGCCATTCCCAGCCGAGGTCAAGCGACTTGTGCACGAGGACCGAGGCAGCCAAGACGGCTAGGGAAGCGATAGCGATTGCGCCGAGGCTACGTGTTTTCAGCCGGAAAAGGACGAACGCAAAGGTGAGATTTGCCAGCAACTCCCAAAACAACGACCAGGCCGGGCCGTTCAGCGGGTAGAGCGGCCATAGATCTCCCGCCGATCTTGTCAGGAAGCTGGGCGACGGCAACATGAACAAGGTCGAAACCACGCTTGCAAGCAAATCCGCCCTGCCGACGCCCGAAGATTGCCAATGGGTGAGCAACTGGATGAGGCCATAGAGGCTGCCGAGCAGGAAAAGCGGATAGAGCCTGACGTATCGCGCTTTCATGAATGCCAGGACAGTCATTCCGCTCGCAAGCTTCTCGCCGTAGGCCCTGGCAATTACAAATCCGCTGAGGACAAAAAAGAAGTCGACGGCGACATAGGCCGAGGGCGCATAGGGCCTGTCGAGGTGGTAAACGACCACCGCGAATGCCGCAAGGCCCCGCATTGCGTCGAGTGACGCGTATCGATGTCTCGTTTCATCAACCGGCATTTGTCGGCGCGCCGTTCAGGGAGTGGATGTCCAGGTTTCTCATCGCAATACCTTCACTAGTCTCTCAATCGTTCCAGGACGTCGGTTCGGTGCTCCGAGACCCGAGGCTTATCCGTGCGCCCTTGCGCCGAAAAACTCATTTCGCAGGCTGCGATCGAGCGGGCGTACGCGCTTGAGATTGCGCAGGAGCTGCCGTGGGTGACGCAGAACGGCCACGTTCAGGAAATAGGTGCTGATCAAGCTTGAAGATTTGCTGTGGGCGCCGCTGTGCCCGATCCGATAGATCGCGCCTCGAAAGGGCAGCGCACCCAGCGGATTGCCCGCATCGGCGAGTGCCTTGCCGATGCGGATATGGCTGCCGAGCATCGATTTGATGTAGTCGATGTCGGCGTCCGCAAGCGTTGCCGGAAGACGATAAAGATCCGAACGCACGATCAGGGACGTGCCGCAGAAATTTGCAAAATCATCGTGATGCAAAAGCAGTCGACCGCCCTCGTTCCAAAGATAGCCCTTCTCGATCTTCCAGCCGTTGGCGTCGGGGTGCTTGGCTGCGTAGTCGACAATATTAGCGCTGACGAAGTCGTCATCGTCGACGATCATGAAGAAGCGTGTATCGCGAGCGGAAAGCATGCCGCTGAGCACACGTCGGCCTTTATCCCGGCGGAAGGCGTCATAGACCTTTTCGCGATCAGAACCATTTATATCGTGCAGCTCATTTGGCGGAAAGGTAACCCGCTCGACGGAAAATTGCGGCGGCAGGTCGGGGAGATCGGCGCCCTCGTTGGCGACGATGACGGCGCGCCAATCGCTGTTTGACTGCCCGGCGATCGATGCCACCGTTTGCGACAGCCTGCTCTTCAACGATGGCCAATCGTTCGAATTTGCCTGGTGGCGAACCGGGATGATGAACGTGACCAGCGTCATTGTGCTTCCTCTTGTTTAAAATCAGAACCGCAATCGCGGAGATCGAATACTGGAACAGGATCGGCCTTCGACCCTGCGCCGAACGGCGGCTACTGCGCTTTCCTTTGGCGCCCCTGCAACGTTGTCTTGACCAAGAAGAGGATTCGCTCTCTGCACAGTGCGAATATCAGGCCCGAATAGGCGATGCCGCCAACCAGGATCTCGCTGATCAATCGCCAGGCCGGCGGCCAATCGTGCAAGCCCGCCGATACCGCCAAGACAACAGCAAGCATTCCAAGGTAGGCGGCCGTCGGCCTCAGGAACTGGACAAAATACGCTCCGATGCTCAAGCCGATGAGTTTCGAAACCATCCAGAGCGTTATGGGCCACATCAACAGCACTTCGAGCATCAGCGCGAAGACGATGGTGGCGACGCCATATTTATACAGGAGGAAGACAGTCAGGATGGTGATGATGTTGCGGACCAGCTGATAGTAGAACCACCAGTCCGATCTTCCCTGACTGGTGATCAACGACGCCTGGACAACGCCGATACCGCTCATCAACCCGATGACGCAGAAGAAGCGAACGGGCCATATGGCAGCGGCCCAATGCGATCCGAAGATCAATGGGATGGCGTCGTCGGCCACTGCTGCCAGGCCCATGAAAGCCGGAAAGGAAATCAGCGAGCAGCCGAACGTTGCCATCAGGAACGCGTCACGGACCTTGTTTTGATCATGTTGCAGCGAAGACAGCAGCACATGGGTGACGGAGGTCAGACCGCCGGCGACGACGTTGTTGATCATCTCGAACAGCCGACGTGCAAAATTATAGATACCGAGCGCTGCCGGGCTGACCAAGGTGCCGATGATCAACTGGTCAAGGCTCATAGTCTGCAGAAAACGGTTGCCCGAGGCGAAGATTCCGTAGTGCAGGAGCTCGCGAAGGCTGCTGAGCTTTATCCGCACCCCGGGAAGCCACCGCGCACCCCAGAAGGCGGCGACGCAGGCAGCTGCAGGTGCTGCGATCTGCGCAATCGCCAAGGCCCACAGGCCGAAGCCCGCCAGGATCAGCGACAGGCATATGGTGGCTGAGACGAAAGTGGCGATTGCGGTGCGCGCTGCGGCCAAGTGGAAGGACATCGTCCTTCCGATCAGCGCGTTCGGAACGATGATCATCATGTCGAAGAAGATCTTCAAACCAATGATCATCAGCAGGCCAACGATTTCATCGTGGCCCAATGCGTGGGCAAGCATCGGAGACGAGAAGAACAACACCCCGTAGAGAAGTGCCGCTGAAAAGAAGGACAGCCAAAAGACGGTGTCGAGATGGCTTCGCCTGATGGACTTCTGCTGGATGAGCGCTTCACCGAAAGCGGTCGGCCCAAGGCCGGCGGCAAAGCTCACTATGCTGAAGGCAAGTGCGACAAGTCCAAAATCCTGCGGCTGAAGAAATCGCGATGTGACGATAAAAACCAGGCTGTTGAGTGCGGTCGGTATCAAGGTGTCCAGAGCCGACCAGAATGCGCCTCTCAATGCCGCCCGCGATCGGTTTTCACTCAGATGCTCAAAGACGATTTCGTCCGCTTCGGAAGCCAGCAATCATCCACTCCATATCAGCAATTTCACGCGCTCAGGCGATATTCCGGGCCGGCTTCGCAAGCGTGCCGGCGGTCAAACGCAAGTGCGGAGTCACGACTGACTCGGGCCTAGGCTACGCCGGGATTTTGTCTAATGAAAGACGCATATTGCATTGCAGCATGAAGTTGCTCAAAAGGTTAGGCAAATTTTTTGCTCTGCCAAAGGCTAACGTGCCGCCAAGACACGAGCGTTTCATTCCGACCGATGCCGGCAACGATCAAGCATCGGAGCAGTTTTATGCTGTGCCAATAATTGCTAATGTAGAGATCGAATTGGCTTGTTGCGCAGCGGATCGGGAGGGGTTGCAATGAGGTTCTTTTTCGCTTTTGGGACGGCTGCCATGTTTTGCACGGTTGCCTTGGCCGCAGAGCCCGTTCTTGCCGACCAAAAGGCGGCCGACGGGTGTGCTGCAGCGCTTCGCGGCGATAGCCGGGTCATCTATGACGACGTGTTGCCGAGCTATAAGCCAGGAGCAGATTTGCGGGCAGTGGTTACGGAGAGAACCAAGGGTCTGGTCGCCGCCGGCAAGATCGACAGGGCTTCTGCCCGCACGAACGCGATGGCGGCCGGGCATTGCCTGCAAAAGGAATGATCGCGCATAGAGGCATTGTCGAACGGCCTGACCTTCGCCCACCTCAACGATAGACGCGCTCCGAAAATGCACTCAATCCCAGACGGTTGGCGATCTCGTGCAAGATGCGGCGATGGAACGGATCGTGCAGGCGGACGACTTTCGCGCCGAGAAACTCCGTTTCCATGTGCTCGAATGGGCGAAGATGCGGTGCGCTCTCGATTGCCGCCAGATAGCCGTCATGGAATTCGTTCCTGCAGACATAGGTCTTGTACTTGGTCATGCAGAAGGCCGAATATCGATTGCTCTTGCGCAGGAAATCGGCAACGCCGACGGTGACTTCCGGCCAGGCGGGATTGAAAGTGTCGTCGAAGGCGATAACGCCATGCTTTGCCAGGGCGCCTTCTGCCAGGTGGCTGTCAGCGGTGATATCAGACAGCATGTGACCGCCGTCGATGCTGAAAAACCTGAGCTTTCCGACCCTGTCGACGATGTCTTTTGCAACGAGCTTTGTGCTATCGCCGACTATCACGAGGTTCTCGTCCACCGCCAGCCCCAGCCGCATGCCGTTGTCGATGAATTGCTGGTACTGCGTGGAACGGCCGTCTGACGGGTCTCCGAGATCGAATAGGTCGATTGCAAGAACCTTCTCATCCGGCGCAGTGATTTTCCTCATCAAGAAATACGAACGCCCGAAAAACACGCCGATTTCGGCAAGGCCTCCCTTGAGATCGCGCTCGTGCTGGCTCTCCAAAATCGAAAGGAAAACCAGCGCGTCGGGAGGATCGATATAACCGTTGATAGTGCGAAGATCGTGAAAGATAAATTTGCGAATGTTTGCCATATCGGAAAATATCAGTCTCTTTCCGTGAATAGACCACGTGGAAAGATAGCTTATAATTCGCTTTTGGACAATTTTGTTAAGTCATAGTGTGACGTCAACGCGCTATATCTACAATTGCCGCGGAATGTTACTCTCATAACAAGATTTTTGCTTACGGAAGTCTATGGCGATCCGACGAGCGGAACCTCGGCGCGGTGAATGCATTGTATCTGGATATACGTTTGATCATGCATCTATCGAATTCTGATCGAAGCCACCCCATCTATCTAGATAGAAATCCATGTTGAGAGCAGCCGATGGGCAACAGATATCTTGATCGCCTCTATGCCAAGCGTGCAGAACTAGAGGCCAAACTCGAGCTTCACAATGCACGCTATTGCTTCGGCAACGAGGAGGTCGATGATGGAACGGAGGCGGATCTGCGACAGCGGATCGCTGACGTTTCAAAAGAAATCGCCGACCTCGAACGTGAGCGGAGCATCTAGACCGGATCGCGGACGCGGACGTTCGCCCAATGCCCGCTTTCTGCCGACGTCCGCAACTAGCCAATTGCCACGATTGGTCGCCCATAGGGGCGTCATCCTATTTTGAGCGTATTCCATCTTTTTCTCACGCTTCAACTGGTCTAAGTCTGGGGCCAGCATAAGACAGTTGATCGAAAGGGAATGATCCATGGCGGGAGAAACGGTTCTGGTAGTCGGCGGTGCCGGCTATATCGGTTCGCACACGTGTCTCGATCTTGCCAACAAGGGCTTCCGGCCGGTTGTCTTTGACAATTTCTCCAATGGTCATCGTGAGTTTGTCCAATGGGGGCCTGTCGAAGAGGGCGACATCCGTGATCGCGCCCGCCTCGACGAAGTCCTGGCCAAGCACAAGCCGTCGGCCATTCTTCATTTTGCGGCGCTGATCGAAGTCGGAGAATCGGTCAAGGATCCAGTTTCCTTCTATGAAAACAATGTGGTCGGCACGCTAACGCTGCTATCTGCGGCGCAGGCGGCCGGTATTCATGCCTTCGTCTTTTCGTCGACCTGCGCCACCTACGGATTGCCGCAGACCTTGCCTCTCGACGAGAGCCACCGGCAGGTGCCGATCAATCCCTACGGGCGAACCAAATATGTCGTCGAGCAGGCGCTTGCCGATTACGATCAGTATACCGGCTTCCGCTCGGTGATCCTGCGCTACTTCAATGCGGCCGGCGCCGATTTCGACGGCCGGATCGGTGAATGGCATACCCCGGAAACTCACGCGATCCCGCTGGCGATCGAAGCGGTACTCGGCCGGCGGCAGGGATTCAAGGTCTTCGGAACCGACTACGACACCCGCGATGGGACCTGCGTGCGCGACTACATCCACGTCCTTGATCTGGCCGATGCGCATGTCAGGGCGGTAGAATATCTGCTCAACGGCGGCACGTCCGTCGCGCTCAATCTTGGAACCGGGACGGGCACGACCGTCAAAGAGTTGCTGTCGGCCATCGAGGACGTCACCGAGCGACCGTTCCCTGTGGAATATGTCGGACGACGCGAAGGTGATTCCACCACGCTGGTCGCCAACAACGACAAGGCCAAGGCGGTCCTTGGCTGGGCCCCCAAATACGACCTGTCGCGCATCATCGAATCCGCGTGGAAGTGGCATGCCAAATCCAACCATCACTAGACGGGTCGGCGATCGGCCCAATGTCCTCTTGGTCACCGCCGACCAATGGCGGGGCGACTGCCTGTCGGTTGTCGCTCATCCCTGCGTCAAGACGCCGAATGTCGATGCCCTGGCGCGCGAAGGTGTGGTCTTCCGCCAACACTACGCGGGAGCGGCGCCCTGCTCGCCGGCACGGGCGACGCTTTATACCGGGCTCTATCAGATGAACCATCGCGTTTGCCGCAATGGATCACCGCTGGATGCCCGCTTCGACAATCTGGCGCTGGCCGCCCGGCGTGCCGGCTATGATCCGATCCTGTTCGGTTATACCGATACGGCGCCCGATCCGCGTGGCATGGGCCAGAACGATCCGCATCTGACGACCTACGAGGGCCTGCTTCCGGGATTCAGCGCCCGTCAGCTTTTGCCGGAACACGAAAAGCAATGGCTTTCCTGGTTGCGGTCGCGTGGCCACAAGGACGCGACCAGCCGGGCGGTGCATATTCCCGTCGGTGCGAGGCCCGGGCAGATTTCCAGCGCAGCACCCCCCTATTCCAGGGATGAGACGCAAACGGCATTCCTCGCCGGCGAGTTCATTCGCTGGGTGGGCGAACAGGAAGCGCCGTGGTTCTCCCATGTTTCCTTTTTGCGGCCGCACCCGCCTTTTTCAGTGCCGGCTCCCTATAATACGATGTTTGCCGCCGCCGATGGCCCCGCATTCGCGAGGGCGGAGACGCGTGGTAAAGAAGAGGCGCTGCATCCCTATCTTGCCTACGCAATGCCGCGAACCGGCAAAGGGAGTTTCGTTTACGGCGCCACCGGGCCGATCAGCGGCTGGTCGATGAGCGATCTCGCGTCAATCCGTGCCACCTATTACGGCATGATCGCCGAGGTGGACGCCCAACTCGGTCGGATTTGGCAGGCGCTGAAGGAGTGCGGTGCCTGGGAGAATACGCTTATCATCTTTACATCGGATCATGCGGAGATGGCCGGCGATCACTGGACGCTTGGCAAGGGCGGCTTCTTCGATGGCAGCTATCACATCCCGCTGGTCATACGCGATCCAAGAGCAAGCGCGCACAGGCAGACAAAGATCGACAGCTTCACCAGCGCGGCAGACGTCTTTCCGACGCTCTGCGATCTACTGGGTATCCAGCCTGGCAATCATGTCGATGGGGAGGCGTTGACACCATTTCTTCAAGGTCGGAAGCCTGCCCGCTGGCGCGATGCCGCGTTCTGGGAGTTCGATTTCCGCGATATCGCCGAGGGACAGAGCGAGCGCTATTTCGGTCTCGCCTCGAACGAATGCAATCTGGCGGTGATCAGGGATCAGCACTTCAAATATGTGCATTTCGCCGGCCTGCCGAAATTGCTCTTCGACCTCAAGCACGACCCTGATGAGCTGATCAACCGTGCGGACGATCCGGCCTATGCGTCCGTTCGGCTTGCCTATGCGGAAAGGCTTCTATCGCTGCGTGCCCGGCATCTCGACCAGACGCTCGCCTATACCGAGTTGACAGAACGCGGGCCGGTAACGCTCCGGCCCGCGCAGATATCAGCCGAAAGAGCCTAGATAATCCATCTTGCCGACTGGCAGGCCCTGGTTGCGCAGGATTGCGTGGGCCATTGCGATATGGAAATAGAAATTCGGCAGCGCATAGGTGGCGAGATATTCGTCGCCGCGCATCACCGTCTTGTTGCCGCCGGGGGAGATAGTCACCTCGCGGCCGTTGCTGCCGTCAATCGTCTCGGGCGTGATGGTGGCAAGGTAGGCCTCCGTCTTGGCGAGCCGTTCGCGCAGTTGCTCAATCGTCGTTTCGTTGTCCTCAAAGCGTGGAGCATCGATGCCGGTCAGGCGTGCGACGGCCAGCTTGGCGGTATCCGTGACACGTTGGTATTGGCCCGATAGCGGAAGCATGTCCGGGGCAAGTCGGGCGCCGACCAGCGTCGTGGAATCGATGCCTTTCTCCTTCGCATAGATCTCCGCCTTGTCGAGATAGGTCTTCATGGTGACAAGGCCGCGTTGAAAAACGGGGATTGTCAATCGGTACATCGAAAGCGGCATGTGAAAGTCTCCGTGTTAAATTCAGGTTCGGCCGTTGACCACTTAATCAATCTTCGAATGTGCGCCATTGGTCGAGGTCGGCTGGAATGGAACGTATGTTCCACGCCATCTGCAGCCGTGCTCATGTAGTCAACGATACGCTGGTTTTCAGTAGTCGTGGCGAAGAAACGCGTCTGTCGGCCGATAGGATGAAAAGATCGACGCTCAACTGACTGCAAACGGGGTTGACGTTGCTAAGATAAAATGGAATGAATATTCCGTAAGGTAAATTCTACGGTTTGTTTGTTCCGTTTTAGGCGCAGTCATCGGGAGTGATGGCGCCATCGAGATGACGGCTCTGCGGTCAAGACCGAGGGCTCCGGCGTGAGGAGGGTGTAGCCGGACACCGTTTGTGGAGGAGAAGAAACATGAAGAAGCTTATCCTGGGTGCCGCTGTGGCGCTCCTGCTTTCGACCGCTGCGCATGCCGAGATGGTCGGCGTTTCGATCGCAAAGTTCGACGACAACTTCCTGACCGTGCTACGCAACGGCATGATCGACTATTCAAAGACGCTTAAGGGCGTCACGCTGCAGGTTGAAGACGCCCAGAACGACGTCGCCAAGCAACAAAGCCAGATCCAGAACTTCATTGCATCTGGCGTCACTGCGATCATCGTCAATCCGGTCGATACGGATGCGACAGCGGCAATGTCGAAACTTGCCGCCGACGCAAAAATCCCGCTGGTCTACGTCAACCGCGAACCGGTTAATGTCGACGCACTTCCTGCAAGCCAGGCTTTTGTCGCTTCGAACGAGCAGGAATCCGGCACGCTGGAGACCAAGGAAATTTGCCGCCTGCTAAATGGCAAGGGCAAAGCCGTGGTCATCATGGGTGAACTTTCGAACCAGGCTGCTCGCCAACGCACAAAGGACGTCCATGACGTCATCAAGACGGATGAGTGCAAAGGTATCCAGATCGTCGAAGAGCAGACGGCGAACTGGGACCGCACGCAGGGCTCCGATCTGATGGCGAACTGGCTGTCGAGCGGTGTCGAGTTCGATGCGGTGATTTCCAACAATGACGAAATGGCCATCGGCGCAATTCAAGCCCTCAAGGCAGCCGGCAAGGATATGAAGAAGGTCCTGGTCGGCGGCGTCGATGCCACCCAGGATGCGCTTGCCTCCATGCAGGCGGGCGACCTCAAGGTCACCGTGTTCCAGGACGCTGCGGGCCAAGGAAAGGGTGCCGTCGATGCGGCCCTCAAGCTTGCAAAGGGCGATAAGATCGAGAAGAAGGTCTACATTCCCTTCCAACTCGTGACCCCTGCAAACGTTAAGGATTTCGTCAAGAAGAATTGACGACTTCGAGACCGCGGATGCGGGCGCCAAAGCCCGCATCCCATTCTTTTTCAAGAAGGTCCAGGGAGGAAACGAGATGGCTGTCAGCCCCTCCACCATGGCTGCCGTACGCGCCAGTGGCGCAATTCCGAATGCCGAATACCTGCTCAGTGCCGAAGGCATCCGCAAGGAGTTTCCGGGGGTAGTGGCCCTCGACGACGTTTCCTTCCGGCTGAAACGCGGGACTGTGCACGCACTGATGGGCGAGAACGGCGCGGGAAAATCGACGCTGATGAAGATCCTTGCCGGCATCTATATCCCGGATCAGGGAGATATCCGCCTCAAGGGCGCCGAAATCCGGCTGAAATCGCCGCTCGACGCGCTCGAGAACGGTATTGCGATGATCCATCAGGAGCTGAATCTGATGCCGTTCATGACGGTCGCGGAAAATATCTGGATTAGGCGCGAGCCCCTTACCCGCTTCGGATTCGTCGATCACGGCGTGATGCGAAACAAGACCGAAGAACTATTTCGCCGGCTCAATATTACGATCGATCCCGAGATTGAGGTCCGGCATCTCTCCGTCGCCAATCGGCAGATGGTGGAGATCGCCAAGGCGGTTTCCTACAATTCCGACGTCCTGATCATGGACGAGCCGACTTCCGCGCTGACGGAGCGCGAAGTCGCGCATCTCTTTGAGATTATCCGCGGGCTTCGCTCCGAAGGCATCGGCATCGTCTACATCACCCACAAAATGAATGAGCTTTTCGAAATCGCCGATGAATTCTCGGTATTTCGAGACGGCAAGTATATTGGCACGCATGCCTCCACCGATGTTACGCGCGACGACATCATTCGCATGATGGTCGGCCGGGAAATCACGCAGATGTTTCCGAAGGAAGACGTGCCGATCGGCGACGTCATTCTCTCGGTGAAGGATCTCTGCCTGAAGGGCGTGTTTGCCGACGTTTCATTCGACGTCAGAGCGGGAGAAATCCTCGGTGTTGCCGGCCTCGTCGGTTCGGGTCGCTCGAATGTCGCCGAAACCTTGTTTGGCGTCACGCAGGCGAGCTCAGGCTCGATCGAGCTTTACGGGAAGCATGTCGACATCAAGTCACCGACGGTGGCCATCGAGAACCATATGGCCTTCCTCACCGAGGACCGTAAGGAGACCGGTTGTCTGTTGATCCTCAACGTCTTTGAAAACATGCAGATCGCGGTGCTTCAGGACAAGTTCGTCAAGGGTGGCTTCGTGCAGGAAGGCGCCATCGAGGCGGTGTGCGAGGAGATGGCCCACAGGCTGCGCGTCAAGACCCCAAATCTCGACGAGCGGGTCGAGAACCTGTCTGGTGGCAACCAGCAGAAGGTGCTGATCGGCCGGTGGATGCTGACCAATCCGCGGATCCTGATCCTCGACGAGCCAACCCGCGGCATCGATGTCGGCGCCAAGGCGGAAATCCATCGGCTGGTGGTTGAAATGGCGCGCAATGGCGTCGCCGTCATCATGATCTCGTCGGAAATGCCGGAGGTGCTCGGCATGAGCGACCGCATCATGGTGATGCATGAAGGGCGTGTCACGGGGTTTCTCGACCGCGCCGAGGCAACGCAGATCAAGGTGATGGAGCTGGCAGCGCAGTGATGATCGGCGCCGGCAGTCGTGTAAGGGAGGATTGAGAGATGGTAACGAAAGCTGTGGAAGTGACCGCGCCGATGGCGACCAGGACAAAGCGCCGCCGCATTCCGCCGGAACTCAGCATTTTCCTGGTTCTGATCGGCATCGCGCTGGTCTACGAGGCGCTCGGGTGGATCTTCATCGGCCAGAGCTTCCTGATGAACACGCAGCGGCTAACGATCATGATCCTACAGGTGTCGGTTATCGGCATC
The DNA here is from genome assembly GCF_052114685.1 of Rhizobium sp. 2YAF20. Classification (NCBI taxonomy): domain Bacteria; kingdom Pseudomonadati; phylum Pseudomonadota; class Alphaproteobacteria; order Hyphomicrobiales; family Rhizobiaceae; genus Rhizobium; species Rhizobium sp. 2YAF20. The sequence goes on from NZ_JBFRFF010000002.1 coordinate 152,340, forward strand.
ATTGCCGTCGGCGTGACGCAGGTCATCATCACCGGTGGCATCGATCTGTCATCCGGCTCGGTGGTCGGCATGACCGCGATGATCGCTGCAAGCTTTGCCCAATCATCCAGCTGGTCGCGATCACTCTATCCGTCGCTCACCGATCTTCCCTTCGTCATTCCGATCGGGGTCGGGCTTTTGATCGGGCTTGCGGCCGGCTTCATCAATGGCGAACTGATCGCCCGGACGAAAATCCCGCCGTTCATCGCCACCCTCGGCATGATGGTCTCGGCCCGCGGCGTCGCCAAATGGTATACCAAGGGCCAGCCCGTTTCCGGTCTGACGGACCAGTTCACGTTTATTGGCATGAGCATCTGGCCGGTCGTCGTCTTCCTCGTCGTCGCCTTCGTTTTCCATATCGCTCTGCGCTACACGCGGTACGGAAAATTCACCTATGCGATCGGCGCCAATGTGCAGGCGGCGCGCGTGTCGGGCATCAACATCGAGGCGCATCTCATCAAGGTCTATGCAATTGCCGGGCTTCTCGCGGGCCTTGCCGGGGTCGTGACCGCAGCCCGGGCGCAAACGGCGCAGGCCGGCATGGGCGTAATGTATGAACTCGACGCCATCGCGGCGACCGTCATCGGCGGGACGTCTCTTACCGGCGGCGTCGGGCGCATCACCGGAACGGTCATCGGGACCATCATTCTCGGCGTGATGACCTCGGGCTTCACCTTTCTAAGGGTTGACGCCTACTACCAGGAGATCGTCAAAGGCGTGATCATCGTTGCCGCCGTCGTCATCGACGTTTACCGGCAAAAGAAGCGCGCCAAGCACTAATCCGGCCTGACGTTCGCGTCACATTCGAAGCGGGGGCTCGTTCCCCCGCTTTTGCTTGTCCAAGCATTTTCATTCGTATGCATATTTTTTCATTTTAGGGATGGCGAATCTCCGCAGCCTTTTTATGCTGCGGTTTCCGATTTGCTCGATCGAGCCTTCCAGGATTAAAAATGCAATTCGTATTCGACGGCCACAACGATGTTCTTCTCCGCCTTTGGAGCCATGCGCGTGACGGGGAAGATCCGATCGCCGAATTTCGCGACGGCATCTCGACCGGTCATATCGATGCGCCGCGAGCGAAGGCGGGTGGCCTTGCCGGTGGTCTATGCGCCATCTACATCCCTTCGGGCGACCTCGTGTTTGCCGAGCCGGACCGTAAAGGCCACTATGTGACCCCCCTTGCCGCCCCACTTGAGCGTGCGCCGTCACTGGACATCGCCAACGAAATGGCGGCGATCGCGCTGCGCCTCGACCGGGAAGGCGTATGGAAGCTCTGCCACTCGGTAGCTGATATTCGCGACAGCATGGAAAAGGGTATCTTTGCAGCCGTCATGCATATGGAAGGCTGCGAGGCGATCGGCGCCGATCTTGCAGCACTCGAGACCTTCTATGCGGCGGGGCTGCGTTCGCTCGGGCCGGTCTGGAGCCGCAACAATGTCTTTGCTCACGGCGTTCCCTTCGCCTATCCAATGTCGCCGGACACCGGTCCTGGCCTCACCGATGTGGGCTTTGATCTCATCAAACGGTGCAATGAACTCGGTATCCTGATCGACCTTGCGCATATCACCGAAAAGGGCTTCTGGGACGTGGCGAAAACCACCGATCAGCCGTTGGTCGCCAGCCACTCCAACGCGCACGCCCTGACACCAGTTGCGCGAAACCTGACGGACAGGCAGCTCGATGCCATCCGCGAAAGCCGCGGTGTCGTCGGCCTCAATTACGCGACCGCCATGTTGCGTGGCGACGGGCGCTCCGATGCGAACACGCCGATCGAGGATATGTTGCGCCATATCGACTACCTCGTGGAGCGCATGGGGATCGATTGCGTCGCCCTGGGATCCGACTTCGACGGGGCAACCATTCCGGAAGGAATAGGCGATGCCGCGGGCAACCAGAGGCTGATTGCTGCCCTGCGGAACCTTGGCTATGCTGATAAAGATCTCGCTAAAATTTGCCGGGAAAATTGGCTTCGGGTTCTTGCGTCCGCCTGGGGAGAGGCTGGCGCTTAGACCAGGATTTCAAGTAAAAAACGTGACGAAACAGGGGAATGAAAAAAATGATGATGAGTAAGGTCAACCGCAACATCCGTCTTCTCGCCGCAGGTGCCGCCTTTACGCTTTTGATGGCAGCAGCGCCAGGTGTCTCTTTTGCTGCGACGCCGAAAGACACCCTGGTTGAAGGTTTCGCGATCGACGACATCATCACGATGGATCCGGGTGAAGCCTACGAGCTTTCGACTGCCGAGATCACCGGCAATACCTATAGCCTGCTGATCCGCCTCGACACCGCCGATACCACCAAGGTCAAAGGCGATCTGGCCGAGAGCTGGACGGTTTCCGATGATCACCTGACCTACACCTTCAAGCTCAAGCCCGGCCTGAAATTCGCCTCGGGTAATCCGATTACGGCCGAGGATGTTGCTTGGTCGTTCGAGCGCGCGGTCAAGCTCGACAAGAGCCCGGCCTTTATCCTTACCCAGTTCGGCCTTACCGGCGATAATGTCACGCAAAAAGCCAAGGCCACCGATCCGAACACATTCACCTTCACCGTCGACAAGCCCTATGCGCCGTCGTTCGTGCTGAACTGCCTGACATCGACCGTCGCCAACGTCGTTGACAAAAAGCTGGTGCTTGGCCACGTCAAGGCTGTGACGCCGTCGGCTGACTACAAGTACGACAATGATTTCGGCAATGATTGGCTGAAGACGGGCTATGCCGGCTCGGGAGCCTACAAGCTGCGTGAATGGCGCGCCAACGAAGCGGTCGTGCTTGAGCGCAACGAGAACTATTATGGCGATAAGCCAAAGCTCGCGCGCATCATCTACCGCTATATGAAGGAAAGTTCGGCCCAGCGCCTGGCGCTCGAAAACGGCGATATCGACATTGCGCGGAATCTCGAGCCCGGTGATCTGGATGCGGTCATGAAGAACGCAGCGCTCGCCTCGACCAGCGCGCCGAAGGGTACGGTTTACTACATCAGCTTGAACATGAAGAATGCTAATCTGGCAAAGCCGGAGGTTCAGGAAGCCTTTAAATATCTGATCGACTACGACGCCATCGGCAAGACCTTGATCAAGGGCATCGGCGAAATCCGCCAGACGTTCGAGCCGAAGGGCGTGCTCGGCGCGCTTGAGGAAAATCCGTTCACGCTCGATGTTGCCAAGGCTAAGGAATTGTTGGCCAAGGCAGGTCTCAAGGACGGCTTCTCGGTGACGATGGACACCCGCAACATCGAGCCGGTCACCGGCATCGCCCAGTCGATCCAGCAGACGCTTGGCCAGGCCGGCATCAAGCTTGAGATTATTCCTGGAGATGGCAAGCAGACCCTGACGAAGTATCGTGCCCGCAATCACGATATCTATATCGGCAACTGGGGCATGGATTACTGGGATCCGAATTCCAACGCCGAGACCTTCACCACCAACCCGGACAATTCCGACGAGGGCAAGACCAAGACGCTTGCCTGGCGCAACACCTTCCTGACACCTGATCTGGACAAGGAAACCCGTGCTGCGCTGTTTGAGGCCGATGCGGACAAGCGCGCTGCCATGTATCAGGACGTCCAGAAGAAATTCCTGCACAACAGCCCGTTCGTGCTGATCTTCCAGCAGATCGAAGTGGCCGGATACCGCAAGGACATCAAGGACTTCAAACTCGGCCCGAGCTTCGATACCAACTTCGTCTCGCCGATTTCGAAGGAATAACAGGGACGGATCGGTTCCTTGAGCACTGTCGAGCGAAAAATGGAGGTGCGGCCCGCCAAGGGCCGTGCGCTTCCGATTGCCATGGCAATCCTGCGATTTCTGGTCGTGGCCGTCACGACCTATCTCGGCCTTCTCGCCGTCACCTTCTTTATCGGCCGCGTCGTGCCGATCGATCCGGTGCTCGCCATCCTTGGCGACCGGGCGCCGGCGCATGTGGTCGAACGGGTGCGGCGCGAGCTTGGCCTCGACCTGCCGCTCTACCAGCAGTTCTACATCTATCTGAAAAGCGCCCTGTCGGGTGATTTCGGGACATCGGTGCTGACCACCAATCCTGTCATGACCGACATCCGTCGCGCCTTTCCGGCGACGATGGAGCTTGCAACGTTCGGCACGCTGATCGGCTCGGTCATTGGGGTTCCGCTCGGTGTACTCGCCGCGGTCAAGCGCGGCAGCATCATCGATCAGGTCGTCCGCGTTGTCGGGCTTATCGGCTATTCCGTGCCGATCTTCTGGCTTGCGCTGATTTCGCTTGTCATTTTCTATGCCCGCCTGAAATGGGTGGCCTTTCCGGGCCGTCTCGACATCGCCTACGAATATACGTTCGAACCGATCACCGGGTTCTTTCTGTTCGACAGCGCCTGGCAGGGCCAGTGGGACGTGTTCTACGATGCATTCCGGCACATTATTTTGCCGGCTTGCCTGCTTGGATATTTCTCCTTGGCCTATATCAGCCGAATGACGCGCAGCTTCATGCTGAACGAGCTCGGCCAGGAATATATCGTTGCCGTGCGTGCCAAGGGGCTTTCGGAAACGCGGGTGATCTGGGGTCACGCGCTTCGCAACGCGGCGGTGCCGCTGGTGACGGTGATCGCGCTGTCCTATGCCGGCCTGCTTGAAGGTTCAGTCCTGACAGAGACCGTCTTCTCCTGGCCGGGAATAGGCTTCTACATCACGAATTCGCTGCAGAACGCGGACATGAACGCGGTACTTGGTGGCACGATCGTGATCGGGACCGTCTTCATTGCCTTAAACCTCTTTTCCGATCTGCTTTACCGGACCCTCGACCCAAGGACGCGACGCAAATGACGGGTCAGACGACATCTGCAAAACCTGCCAGCCGGCGCGAATGGCTGCTTTCCGACCGGCCGCAATCACGGACCCAAGCCCGCCTCGGTCGCGCCTATGTCACATGGCGACAGTTCTCGGCCAATCGCCTGGCGCTCGTTGGCCTCTTCATCATCCTCGCCTTGCTGTTTGTCGCGGTCTTCGCCGATGTGATTGCCACCAAGTCCCCGACTGTCGGCGATCTTGGCAATGCACGGCTGCTGCCGCCGGGGGTTCAGGGTTTCCTGCTTGGCAGCGACGATCAGGGCCGGGATATTTTTTCGCGCGTCATCCACGGTTCACGCCTCACGCTGCTGGTGATCGTGCTCGTGGCGGTCATCTCGGCACCGATCGGGCTCGTCGTCGGCACGGTCTCGGGCTATGTCGGCGGCTGGGTTGATGCCGTTCTGATGCGCATCACCGATATCTTCCTGGCTTTTCCAAAGCTGGTGCTGGCGCTAGCCTTTGTCGCGGCGCTTGGCCCGGGGATCCAGAACGCCATCATCGCCATCGCCATTACCTCCTGGCCGCCCTATGCCCGTATCGCCCGGGCCGAAACGATGACGGTGCGGCGCTCGGACTATATCGCCGCGGTTCGGTTGATGGGCGCCTCGCCGATGCGCATCATCTTTCGCCATGTCATGCCGCTTTGCATCTCTTCGCTGATCGTTCGCGTGACGCTCGACATGGCCGGTATCATCCTGACGGCTGCAGGCCTCGGCTTTCTCGGCCTTGGCGCCCAGCCGCCGCTGCCGGAATGGGGTGCGATGATTGCCTCCGGTCGGCGTTTCATCCTCGATCAATGGTGGGTCGCGGCCATGCCCGGCATCGCCATCCTTGTCGTTAGCCTCGGCTTCAATCTGCTCGGCGACGGGCTGCGCGATGCGCTCGATCCTCAGGAGAGCGGTCGATGACGACAATGCTGACAGTCGACAACCTCAAGGTCAGCTATCCCTCGCGCACCGGCGTGATCGAGGCTGTTCGGGGGGTCTCCTTCACGCTGGGGCGCGAGCGGCTTGGTATCGTGGGCGAAAGCGGCTCTGGAAAGTCGCAAACCGGCCGGGCCATCATGGGCCTGACGCAATCGCATGGCGTGGTCACGGCAGACACATTGAATTTCAACGGATTGGATCTTCTGTCCATTTCGCCGCGGGCTCGAAGAGCGTTGCGCGGCAAACGCATTGCCATGGTGCTGCAGGATCCCAAATATTCGCTCGACCCGGTAATGTCCATCGGTCGGCAGGTGGCTGAAACCTTGCGGACGCACGAGAGCGTGGGCAAAGCGGAGACGCGTGACCGGGTGCTTGCCATGCTCGAGGCCGTGCAGATCCGCGACCCGAAACGCGTCTTCGATCTCCACCCGCACGAGGTGTCCGGCGGCATGGGGCAGCGCGTCATGATCGCGATGATGCTGATCGCCGGCCCTGAACTTTTGATCGCCGACGAACCGACGTCGGCTCTCGACGTCACGGTCCAGCTCGACGTCCTCAGGATCATGGACAAGCTGGTGTCGGAGCGTGGGATGGGGCTGATCTTCGTGTCGCACGACCTGCGGCTAGTGTCGTCCTTCTGCGACCGGGTGATTGTCATGTATGCCGGGAAGATCGTCGAGGAACTGCCGGCGTCGGAACTTCGCAACGCCCAGCATCCTTACACCCGCGGACTGCTCAACTGCATGCCGTCGATCGGCGAGGACCGTCATCCCTTGCCCGTCCTCGACCGCAAGCCGGAGTGGGCACTATGAGCGCGATCCTCGAAATCGACGATCTCAGTGTCGTCTATGATCGCTATTACGCGCTGAACGCGGTCGGCATCGCTGTCGACAAGGGCGAATCCTTCGGGCTTGTCGGCGAGTCCGGATCCGGCAAGTCGACGCTTTTGCGCGCGGTTGCCGGGTTGGCGCCGATCAGCGGCGGGACCATCCGTGTCGAAGGAAGAAAACTCGAGGGCTCGAAGCGCAGCAAAGCCTTCTATCGCGACGTCCAGATGGTCTTCCAGGATCCATATGGTTCGCTGCATCCACGGCAGACGATCGATCGGCTGCTGCTGGAGCCATTGTCTGTCCACGGGATCGCCGATGGCGAGAAACGTATCAGCCGGGCTCTCGATGAAGTCGGGCTTGGGTCGGGTTTCCGCTTTCGTTATCCCCACCAGCTTTCCGGCGGGCAACGGCAGCGCGTCGCAATCGCCCGGGCATTGATTGTCGAACCATCCGTGTTGCTTCTCGACGAGCCTACCTCTGCGCTCGACGCCTCGGTGCAGGCGGAAGTACTCAATCTTCTGGAACAGGTGCGGCGCGATCGTCAGTTGACCTTCGTCATGGTGAGCCACGATCTCGGTGTCGTCACGCACATGTGCGAGCGGCTTGCCGTCATGCAAAATGGTGCCATCGTCGAACGGCTGACGTCTAAAAATCTTGCTGCCGGCAACGTCGCGGAAGAGTACACACGCAACCTGATGATCGCCAGCAAGGGATTTGTTCGCGCCTAACACGTTGTTTTGTCAGCGGCTAGCTGCTCGTAATAGTTAAGCGCTGGTTAAAAGACGACCAATCGACTAGATTATTGACACCTGCCGTATTTCTGTCATGATCTTGTTAACGGCGGTTAGCTTTCGTGATCGCCATAGCCGGAGGCAAGGCATGTTTTTCATGGGTGGCATGACCATGGGATATCTTCATCCGCCGAAAGAGGCGAAGGAAGAAGACGCGTTGAGCGTGACTTTGCCGGAAGAAAAAGACCGCCGCCATATCGGCCCTGCCGAGGTGGTAGTTCAGCGTGAAGGCGCCGTGGAGCGTACGCTGATCTGGGCGCGTCGCATTCTCTGCTGATTTTCTCTGCAGACAATTTCCAGAGGTTAATTTTTCTCGACAGCACCTCTGGACGAAATTTTATGTCTACCTACTTGATAGAGAATATATGAAGGTCGCGCTGGGCTCGTTCCCACGCGCAACAACAACAGGTCGATCGGAGGCAGCACATGGCAAATTTGGGTATGTTTCATACTCATGTGAACCAGTTCGACGGTTCCGTGGCGCATAAGCGGCTTCTGGCTGCCCAAAGCGCTTCCAGACGCCGTAGATTTCAGACTGGCCTCAATGTCGCGCTTATTGCCGCTGCATTCCTATTTGTGGCCGCTCTTATCTTTGGCCTCCCCGGCTAAGCAGGTTGGCAGATGTGGCCGATCCGCAGTCTACAGTATGCTGCGCGTAGACTTTGTTGCTGAAATCGCAAATCTTTCAGCCATTCCGGAACAATTTCCCGGTGTTGCCGTTTCCTTTTTCAGCAATGATACAAGGAGATCGCCATGCTCTACTACGCACTCGTATTCCTGGTTGTCGCAATTGTTGCCGGCGTACTCGGCTTTGGCGGCATTGCCGGTGCTTCCGCTTCAATCGCACAGGTTCTCTTCTTCCTCTTCCTGGTGCTGTTCGTGGTGTCGCTGATCATGCGCGTCATGCGGCGCGTTTGATAGGGCTGGAGATAGCCGTCATATGATCCGCCGGTGCCCGCCCGGCGGATTTTCTTTGCGTTGGGCAATACAAATCTTTCCTGTCGAGAAAATTTTTTGGTGGACCGATGGAATGCCCATGGCGAACAACGTAAGCTGTGGCGTGAGAAAAATGCATGGGACCAAATGAATGACAAAAGTGGCGGCCGCACGAACCAGCGACGGACAGACGGCAGCACTGAACAGCAATGCGGCGAAGGCCATCCTTAATCAGGACCCACATGCATTGCGCGATCCCAAGGAGAACAATCTCGAGATCGCCATCGGCCACGAAGTGCGCGCATTCCGCAAGAAGCTCGGCATCACGGGCGGCGACCTTGCGTCCGCAACAGGCATTTCGCTCGGGATGCTTTCGAAGATCGAGAACGGCAACACGTCCCCGTCGCTCACGACCCTTCAGTCGCTGGCGCGCGCGCTCGGGGTTCCGGTGACTGCATTCTTCCGGCGGTTCGAAGAAGTCCGCAACGCAGTCTTTGTCAAAGCCGGGGAGGGATTGGAGATCGAACGGCGCGGCACGCGCGCCGGTCACCAATACAATCTCCTTGGCCACATCGGAAACAGTTCGAGCGGCGTCCAGGTCGAGCCCTATCTGATCACCTTGACCGCCGATTCCGACGTGTTTCCAACTTTCCAGCACGAAGGTCTCGAACTGATCTATATGTTGGAAGGCGAGGTGAAATATCGCCACGCCGACAAGCTCTATACGATGCTGCCGGGAGACAGCCTGTTTTTCGACGCCGATGCTCCGCACGGACCGGAAGTGCTGGTTAACCTGCCTATTCGCTTCCTATCGATAATTTCCTACTCGGAACGAACGGGCGTTTGAGGCTGGGTCAGCTTTTGCTATATCTTTAAGCGAAACAATTCAGTCTAAGTTCATGTTGGGACGGATATCGGGGGCGACGCGCCACCCTTTCGCTTGCTTTGCCCAACGAAGCAGCACAATGGAGAATGCATCATGAATTTGATCGAACGACTTTGAGTTCTCCTTGGCGCGCTCACCCAGTTCCACCGAGTGCGCTTAAACTTTCGCGATAGCCGTCCGATATTGGTGTCAATGCCTGCATTTCGGTAAGGTCATCTCGAAAATCTCAGCCTGAAGTGGTTTGTGCTGCATTTGGCGCCTCCAGTTTACAAGCTCCTTGCGTGCCCCGGGGCAGACTAGTCGCAAGACATGTGAACGGTTGTGTTTCGCAGTACGAACAGGTCAAGGCCAAAATGTTCGTAACCCTGTTTGGATCCAGAACCCGCACCCATGACGTCTCAAAATCCCTCCACTGCTCCACTCCGCGATTCTGAAGCCAAGCAGATCGATCATAACGATTCGATCCGCGCCACCTATTTCACCAACGACCAATTGCGGGACTGCGGCGAGGCCTTTGCGCGCGACGGCAATCAGAAGCTGACAGCGTTTTCGCCGTTTGAATTCTTCGCGCGCCACCGCGACAACGAAAAGGAAATTCTGCGGGTCTATCGCTCGGCTGCGGCCGATGTCGAGGCCGGGGAGTCCATCACTCCTGCCGCCGAGTGGCTGCTCGACAACCACTATATAGTCGAAGAGGCAATCCAGGAGGTTCGGCGCGATTTTCCGAAGCGGTTTTATCTCCAGCTGCCGACAATGAACATGGAGGGCATGGTCATGCCGCGCACGCTCGCGCTGGCCTGGCTCTATGTCGCCCACACTCACAGCACCGTATCCTACAAGGGCCTCATGGCTCTGGTCGCGGGTTTCCAGGCGACGGAAACGCTGAAGATCGGCGAATTATGGGCATTGCCTTCGCTGGTGCGCTACGTCCTTGTCGACAATCTTCGCCGGATATCCAGCCGCGTCGAACGCAGCCGGCAGATGCGGCGCCAGGCCAATGCCGCCGCCGACGAGTTGATCCGCCTGAACGATCCCGACAAATGTGCTGAATATCTGAAGACGCTGGAGCCGCTTGCTAGCGACAACACCTTCGCGACGCAGTTTCTTTACCGGCTGCGCGACGGTTCGCAGACCTCGAGCGTCGCCATCAGCTGGATAGAGCAATCGCTCGAACAGGCCGGCATGGACGCCGAGAGCGCGATGATGGCCGAGCACAGCCGCCTTTCGTCCGGCAACGTGACGATGGGCAACATCATTCGCAGTCTTCGCGAGATCGATGACGCCGAGTGGTCTGTTTGGGTGGAGGAAGTCAGCAAGGTCGACAAGCTGCTCGCGGAAAGGACCGACTACGTCGATCTCGACCCCGGCTCGCGCAATAGCTATCGCAAGCAGATCGAAAAGCTTGCCCGCCGCTCCGACAGAACCGAGTTGGAGATCGCGCAGGTTGCAATCGACATGACGGAGGCGGCCAAGACCTCGAGCGAACCGCAGCCGCATGAACCCAATGTCGGCAGCTATCTCGTCGGACCGCTGCGACCCCAGCTGGAAAAAGCAATCAACTACCGTCCGTCCCCGCTTCTTCAGATCGTGCGTGAAATCCGCAAGCTGAACTGGTTCGCGATTGCAGCGCCGGTCATCCTGTTGACTGTCATTGCGATGGCGATCGTCGGCCGCTTCATGCTCAACGCCGGCATGGGCGCGCTCGAAATGATCATATTGCTGTTGATGTTTTCGCTGCCGGCGTCGGAAGGCGCCACCGGTCTCTTCAACACGCTCATCACCTTCTTCGTGACGCCGGCACGGCTGGTGGGCTACGAGTTCAAGGATGGCATTCCGGAGGATGCCCGGACGCTGCTCGTCGTTCCTTGCCTGATCTCCAATCGCGACAGCGTCGATGAACTGGTCCGCAATCTCGAGGTTCACTACCTTGCCAATCCCCGCGGCGAAATCTACTTCGCCTTGCTTAGCGACTGGCCGGACAGCAAAACCGAGGAAACCGACGCCGACCTCGAGGTGCTCGACTATGCGCGCCGCGAGATCGCTAATCTTTCGACCCGCTATGCCTATGACGGCACGACGCGTTTCTATTTGCTGCACCGCCGGCGGCTGTTCAATCCTGCGGAAGATGCCTGGATGGGTTGGGAGCGCAAGCGCGGCAAGCTGCACGAGCTCAATATGCTCCTTCGCGGCGATCGCGACACGACGTTCCTTGCCGGCGCCAACGTGGTGCCAAAGAACGTGCAATATGTCATGACTCTCGACAGCGACACGCGCCTGATGCGCGATACTGTCACCAAGCTGGTCGGCAAGCTCTATCATCCCATCAACCGGCCGGTCGTCGATCCGCAGACCAAGCGCGTCGTCAGCGGCTATGGCGTGTTGCAGCCGCGCGTGACGCCTTCGCTGACCACGGGCAAGGACGCCTCTGTCTTCCAGCGCGTATTTTCGATCAACCGGGGCCTCGATCCCTACGTCTTCACGGTCTCGGACGTCTATCAGGACCTTGCAGGCGAAGGCACCTTTACGGGCAAGGGCCTTTATCACGTCGATGCGTTCGAAAATGCGCTGAAGGGCCGGATCGAGGAGAACTCCGTTCTCAGCCATGACCTTCTCGAAGGGTCGATGGCGCGCTGTGCCCTCGTCACTGATCTCGAGTTGGTCGAGGATTTCCCGATCCGCTACGAGGTCGAGGTTTCGCGTCAGCATCGCTGGGCACGCGGCGACTGGCAGCTTCTGCCCTATATCTTCAACCCGGCGCGTGGCGTTACCGGCCTTGGCCGCTGGAAGATGTTCGACAATCTGCGCCGCTCGCTGACACCGATCGCTTGGTTCTTTGCTTCGGTGCTTGGCTGGTATTTCATGAGCCCGTTCGCGGCGCTGATCTGGCAGATCGTGCTGATCTTCTGCCTGTTCGTTGCACCGACGCTCGGCCTTATCAACGGCATCGTACCGCGCAGCAGCGACATTGTCGCGCGCGCTCACCTTTATACCGTGTGGACCGATATCCGCGAGGCGAACGCGCAGGTGGCGCTTCGGATCGTCTTCATCGCCGATACAGCCTGCATGATGGCTGACGCCATCGGCCGATCGCTCTATCGCACGCTCGTCAGCCGGAAACTGATGCTGCAATGGCGAACTGCGGCGAGCGCCCAGGCAGTCGCGCAGACCACGATACTGGGGCACTACCGCGTCATGTGGCACGCGCCTGTACTAGCGCTTCTGGCGCTTGGCCTGGCAGCGCTTTCCGGCGATAATGCATTCTTCATCGGCATTCCTTTCGCAGTCCTCTGGGTCCTGTCGCCGGCGGTTGCCTGGTATGTCAGCCAGACTGCGGAGACGGAGGACAGGCTCGAGGTTCCCGAGCATATCTCAGCCGAGCTTAGAAAGATCGCCCGGCGGACCTGGCGCTATTTCGAAGCCTTCGTCGTCGAACAGCAGAATTATCTACCACCTGATAACGTCCAGCAGACCCCGCATCCGGTGGTCGCGCCGCGGACATCGCCGACCAATATTGGCGTCTATCTTCTGTCCGTCGTCTCGGCCCGTCATTTCGGCTGGCTGTCTTTCGAAGAGACGATCGAACGGCTCGAACAGACGATCGCGACCGTCGACAAGATGGAAAAATTCCGCGGTCATCTTTTGAACTGGTACCATACGGATACCTTGCAGACACTTGGGCCGCGTTACGTCTCCGCCGTCGACAGCGGCAATCTCGCCGGCCATTTGATCGCGGTGTCGTCTGCCTGCCGGATCTGGGCGGAAGCGCCTTCCGCGCACATGCAGGGAAATCTCGACGGCGTCGGCGACGTCTCTGGCGTTCTGGAGGAAATTCTTGCCGACCTTCCCGACGATCGAAAGACCGTGCGTCCGCTGCGTCACCGGCTCGAGGAGCGCATTGTCGGGTTCCAGAATGCACTTGCGTCGGTCAAGCGCGAACATGAGTTCGCGTCCATCCGCGTCATCAATCTTTCTGTGCTTGCCCGCGACATCCAGAAGCTGGCTGCCAACCTCGATCATGAGGTCAAGTCTCAACAGAGCGGCGAAGTCACACGCTGGGCTGAATCGCTGGTCAAGGCCTGCGAAGGGCATATCGCCGATAGCGTCTTCGATCTTTCCAATGTCGATGCTCTGCGCCAGCGGCTGACCGTTGTGCGCGACCGGACGCGCGATATTGCCTTTTCGATGGATTTCGCCTTCCTGTACCGCCCAGAGAGGCGTCTTCTGTCGATCGGTTATCGCGTTGAAAGCGGCGAGCTTGATGCGGCCTGCTACGATCTTCTCGCATCGGAAGCGCGCCTGACCAGCCTGTTCGCCATTGCCAAAGGCGACCTGCCGACGGAGCATTGGTATCGCCTCGGCCGCCAGGTCGTGCCGGTCGGCTCGCGCGGCGCGCTGGTCTCCTGGTCCGGATCGATGTTCGAATATCTGATGCCTCCGCTTGTCATGCAGGAGCGTCAGGGAGGTATCCTCAACCAGACCAACAATCTGATCGTCATCGAGCAGATGAATTATGCCCGCAGGCTGGGTGTTCCGTGGGGTATCTCGGAAGCGGCCTTCAACGCCCGCGACCATCAGATGAACTACCAGTACACCAATTTCGGAGTGCCATCGCTCGGCCTGAAGCGCGGTCTCGGCCAGAACGCCGTCATTGCGCCCTATGCCTCGCTGCTCGCCAGCATGTATGATCCGGAAGCTGCGCTCGAGAACCTCAATCGGCTGCGCAAGGTCGGCGCTCTTGGCATCTACGGTTTCCACGATGCCGTCGATTTCACGCCGACGCGCGTGCCCGAGGGCAGGAAATATGCCATCGTCTACAATTACTATGCCCACCATCACGGCATGTCGATTGCGGCTGTCGCCAACGTTGCCTTCAACGGCCGCCTGCGCGAGCTCTTCCATTCCGACCCTGTGATAGAAGCTGCCGAACTGCTGCTGCAGGAAAAGGCGCCACGCGATATCCCGGTCATGGCCGCCAAGCACGAAACGGATGCGCCGGCAAATATCCAGGAAGATCTGCTGCGCGCCGAAGTGCGCAAGATCAGCGATCCGGCGTTACAGGACCGCGAGCTGGTGTTCCTGTCGAACGGCCACTATTCGGTGATGCTGACGGCAACCGGCGCTGGCTATTCGCGCTGGAACGGCCTCTCCGTCGCGCGCTGGAAGGCGGATCCGACGGAGGATCGCTGGGGAACCTTCATCTTCCTGCGTGACACCGCGTCGGGCCAGTGGTGGTCTGCGACCGCCGAGCCGCGCAGCATCGAGGGCGAGAAGACCAAGGTCACGTTCAGCGACGAGAAGGCGGAATACGTCAAGACGGTCGGCGATCTCACCAGCGAAGTCGAATGTATCGTCGCGACCGAGAACGACGCCGAAGGTCGGCGCGTCACGCTTTTGAACATGGGAACGGAAGATCGCTATATCGAGGTCACGTCCTATCTCGAACCTGTGGTTACGAGTGACGATGTCGACGCGGCCCATCCGGTTTTCGCTCGCATGTTCGTTCAGACGGAAATCGGCCGCCGCGGCGACGTCATCCGGGTGTCGCGCAACAAGCGCGATCCGAACGAGCCAGACATGGCGATCGCCCATCTGATCGTCGACAATGCCGGCACCGAGCGTCCGACCGAGTTTGAGACGGATCGTCGCAAGTTCATCGGTCGCGGACGCAGTCTTGCAGAGGCTGCCGCCTTCGATCCGGGCGCTGCGCTTTCCGGCACCGACGGCTTCACGCTCGACGCCTGCCTGTCGCTGCGTCGCGTCGTGCGCGTTCCGGCCGGCAAGAAGGTCAGCGTGATCTTCTGGACAATCGCCGCGCCGAACCGCGACGAGATCGACAAGGCTGTCGACCGCTATAGGCATCCGGATGCCTTTGCACACGAGCTAGTGCACGCCTGGACCCGTACGCAGGTACAGATGCGCCATGTCGGTGTCACCTCGCAGCAGGCGGCCGTCTTCCAGCAGATGGCCCGTTACCTGGTCTATCCCGACATGCATATGCGGGCCGACGCCGCCACTGTCATTTCGGGCTCGCAGTCGCAATCGGCGCTCTGGCCGCTGGCGATCTCCGGCGATTTTCCGATCCTGACGCTGCGCATCAATGACGATATCGATCTCGAAATCGCCAAGGAAGCGCTGAGTGCGCAGGAATATCTCCGTTCACGCGGCATCACCGCCGATCTGGTAATCCTCAACGAGCGGGCTGCGTCCTATGCGCAGGACATGCAGCACTCGCTCGAGGCGATGTGCGAAAACATGCGCCGTCTCGGCCAGTCGGACGGACTTCGCCAGCATATCTTCGCCGTGCGCAAGGATCTGATGGAGCCGTCCACCTATCAGGCGCTGCTTGCCGCGTCGCGCGTCGTCTTTCACGCGCGCAATGGCAAGATCGTCGATCAGATCACGCGGGCGCCGGCGCTCTTCGCATCGGCCCATAGCTCCGAACAGGCAGAGACCACGCGTCGGGTCGTACCGCTTCAGCCGCTGGAACCGGCCTTCTCCGCGGCGACCGTCGACGACAAGGGCGATCTCGACTTCTGGAACGGCTATGGCGGCTTCGCCTCCGATGGCCGCGAATATGTCGTGCGCCTGCTTGGCGGACAATCGACACCGCACCCGTGGATCAACGTCATATCCAACGAGACCTTCGGTTTCCACGTTTCCGCCGAAGGCGCCGCCTTTACCTGGAGCCGCAACTCGCGCGACTACCAGCTGACGTCCTGGTCCAACGACATGGTCATCAATCGTCCGGGCGAGGCGATCTACGTCGCAGATCTCGACAGCGGTGCCGTCTTGACGCCCTATGCTGCATTGTCGCGGCGGTCGGCCGTCGAGTTCGAAGCGCGCCACGGTCTCGGCTATTCGGTATTCTCGAGCGTCCAGGACGATATTGCGCTCGAAGTCACCCAGACTGTCGATCGCCAGCGCCCGGTCAAGATGACCCGCGTCCGCATTCGAAACAGCGGGACCACCACCCGGCGGCTGAGGCTCTATAACTACGCCGAATGGCTGCTCGGCGGCAATCCGCAGAAGACCGTACCTTTCATCCTCTCGTCCCATGACGAGGCGACGGGTTCGCTCTTTGCCACCAACCCCTATAGCATCGATTATTCGGGCCGGATTGCGTTCATGGGCGCGAGCGAGATGCCGACAAGCTTCTCGGCCAGTCGCCGCGAATTCATCGGCCGTTTCGGCACGATCCAGGCACCGCAGGCCGTGGTGTCAGGGGCAGCACTATCCGGATCGCTCGATCTTGTCGGCGACCCTTGCGCGGCACTCGCCTTCGACCTGACGATCGAAGCGGGCGCCGAACGCGACATCTGCCTATATATGGGCGATACCGATACAGCCGCAGAGGCGAGCGAGCTTGTTTCCGAAATCAGGAAGTCCGATTTCGGCGACCTGCTGGGAGCCAGCCGCTCATTCTGGGATGGCTTCACCGGCCGGCTGCAAATATCGACGCCTGACAAGGCAATGAACAACATGATCAATGCCTGGCTTCCCTACCAGAGCCTCGGTTGCCGGATCATGGCGCGAACGGCCTTCTATCAGGCAAGCGGTGCGTTCGGCTTCCGCGATCAGTTGCAGGACACGCTTGCCTTCCTGTTGCACGCACCGGAGCTTGCCCGAAAGCAGATCCTCAATGCCGCCTCGCGTCAGTTCCACGAGGGCGATGTGCAGCATTGGTGGCTGCCCGGCAGCGGCGCCGGCGTTCGAACCCACATCTCGGATGATGTGGTCTGGCTTGCCTATGCGATCGACCAGTATTGCAGCGTCATCGGCGACAAGGCGCTGCTCGACGAGCAACTTGCCTTTGTCGAGGGGGTTGCGTTGATGCCAGGTCAGCATGACGCCTTCTATCAACCGACGGTCTCGGCGGACAAAGTCACGCTTTACGAGCACGCTGCATTGGCGCTCGATCTTGCCATCAAGCGCGAGGGCGGCAACGGCCTGCCGCTGATCCTTGGCGGCGACTGGAATGACGGCATGAACCGCGTGGGCATACAGGGGCGCGGCGAAAGCACGTGGCTCGGCTGGTTCCTGGTCAGTACGCTCACGGCCTTTATTCCCTACGCGCAGGCGCGCGGGGACCAGGATCGCGTCGAGCGCTGGACGAAGCATATCCCAAGGCTGAAGAAGGCGCTGGAATCGGCGGGCTGGGACGGCGGTTACTATCGACGCGGCTATTTCGACGATGGTAGCCCGCTCGGCTCAAACGAGAATTTCGAGTGCCAGATCGATTCCATCGCGCAGTCCTGGAGTGTGATTTCCGGCGAAGGCGATCCGGCGCACTCCGAAAAGGCAATGAATGCCGTTCTGGAGCGATTGGTGGACGATGATGCCGGCATCATCCGGCTGTTCACTCCGCCCTTTGCCAAGTCGCCCAGGGATCCGGGCTACATCAAGGCCTATCCGCCCGGTGTGCGCGAAAATGGCGGGCAATATACCCATGCTGCCACCTGGGTTGTTCTTGCGCTTGCCGAAATGGGACGCGGCGACGACGCCTGGCGCTGCTTCGAACTGCTGAACCCGATCAACCATGCGCTCGACCGTCCCGCGAGCGATGTCTATCGGGTCGAGCCCTATGTCATCGCCGCAGACATTTACGGCGAAGGGCAGCTTACCGGCCGCGGCGGATGGACATGGTATACCGGTTCGGCGGGTTGGCTCTATCGTGTTGCGATCGAAGGAATTCTCGGAATTCGCGTCAAGGATGGTCACCTTTACGTGAAACCAGCACTTCCATCGAAGTGGGATGGGTTTGCGGCGGATCTTGACCTTCCTGGTGGAAAATGCCGCATTTCGGTCTCAAAACGGTCCGATGGCGTGGGTTACGCTGTGACGATCAACGATAAAGCGATCGCTCATCCCGAGGATGGGTATCTGATCGGGCGCTGACACGCCTCCTTTTTACCGTATTCGCTTGGATCACTGCGGCTGGAGGGGGAACCCTTTGGCCGCAGTTTGCGTTTGAGAGCCGGAACAGGAGTGGATCGATGGACCCCAATCCGAAGACCAGCCTAATGTCATCGGGCCGGGGCGATCTCTCCCGAACGGCCGGGTGGCGCGACACCAGGCTCGACGTGCTACGGGCGCTGGCGTTGCTAGCGATTTTCATCAATCACGTTCCCGGCCAGATCTTCGAAAATTTTACCACCAAGAATTTCGGCTTCTCCGATTCTGCCGAAGCCTTCGTTTTGATTTCGGGCATCTCGATCGGCCTTGCCTATGGCGGCCGGTTCGCCCCCGCAAACCGCCTGGCATCGTGTCTCAAAGCGGTGCGGCGCGCCTTTACCCTTTACATGGCGCATATGATCACGACGTTCATGACGCTGGTGCTGTTCATATCCGGCGCCTGGCTCTTTCACCGGCCGGGGCTGCTCTGCGAGATCAATATTCTGCCGGTCCTGACCAATATCAAGGAGGGGATACCGGCGCTGCTGCTTCTCGGGCATCAGATCGGTTACAACAACATCCTGCCGATGTACGGTGCGCTTCTGCTGCTTGTGCCATTTATCCTTTTCCTCGAAGCCTATAGCCCGGTGTTGCTGCTGCTGGTCTCAGGCCTGGTCTGGTTCGTGGCCGGCATCTATCGGATCGCACCGCACACGACGCTGTTGGACGGCTATTGGTTTCTCAATCCGCTATCCTGGCAGTTTCTCTTCGTGATTGGCATCATTTCCATGATGCATGTCCGCCGCGGCGGATCATTGCCCCGCCATCCTGCCCTGCTCCTGCTATCAGTAGCCTATGTCCTGCTCTCGTTCGTCTGGGTGGTGTTCAAGCTTTGGGGTATCGGCAACGTGCTTGCCGCTTCAGGGCTTCCGCTGGTCCTGGTCGGCTTTGACAAGACTTTTCTGTCCTTGCCGCGCCTGTTGCACGTCCTGGCACTGGCCTATCTCGTTCTCAACATCCCGGTCCTGTCCGGCTTGTTGCGGCGGTCATCCGGCCATCCGCTAACGGTGCTTGGGCGCCATTCGTTGAGCATCTTTGCTGCGGGAACCATTCTTGCGATGGCCGGACAGGTGATCCTTTATATTACCAACAACGATCGGGTCATTGGCCCACTCTATGTCATCCTCGGCATCCTCATTCAGCTCGCCTATGCATCCCATCTGGAGCGCAAGAGATTGCTGGTTCGCGACGGGGCCAAGGGCGCAACTCCGACGAGGCCCATCGCAGTTCAGGTTCGGGCGACAGATGTTCGCAGCTTCACCAGGGAGCGCGGTTAGGCCGCAATGCCACGCCATTTCGTACGGGCATTTGGCCGGACGCAGTACACAAACGCAAAGGCCGGGAGAGCGATGCTCTTCCGGCCTTTTGAACAGGTGACTGTTGTCGGATATCCCGCCGATCAGGCTGCCTCGGAGGCGGTGGCGTGGGCCTTGCGAACTTCTTCATCCGTCAGGATGCCGCTGGCGCGGAGCAAGGCGGCGAAGCGGCCGTTGCTCTGGCTAAGTTCGTTGAAGCTGCCATTCTCGATCACACGGCCATTCTCAAGGAAGAGCACGATGTCTGCTTCCCGAACGGTCGACAGACGGTGAGCGATGATGAACGTCGTGCGGTTCTCACGCAGGTTGTCTATCGCAGCCTTGACCCTATTTTCGGTTTCCACGTCGAGCGCGCTCGTCGCTTCGTCGAGCACGAGGATCGGCGCATCCTTCAAAATGGCGCGAGCAATCGCGATACGCTGACGCTCGCCACCGGAGAGCTTGTTGCCGCGCTCGCCGACGCGGGTGTCATACCCCTCGTCGCGCGTTTCGATGAAGTCGGCAGCCGCCGCAGCCTCTGCAGCCTCCATCACTTCCTGCTCGGTGGCGCCTTCGCGACCGAGACGGATGTTTTCGCTGATCGAGCGGTTGAGCAGGCCGGCATCCTGGAAGACGGTAGCGATGCTGCGGCGCAGCGACTTGCGGGTCACCTTGGTGATATCGGTTCCGTCGACGAGGATCTGGCCCTGCTGCGGATCGAAGACGCGCTGCAGGAGGTTGACCAGCGTGGTCTTGCCGGCACCGGTCGGACCGACGATCGCAACCGTCTGGCCGGCCTTGACCGAGAAGCTCACATCATGAAGGCCCTGCGACGTCTCGCCGAAACCGAATGAAACATCGCGGAACTCGATTTCACCCTTGACGTCCTTGATCTCAGCAAGGCCGGCCGGCTCTTCACGCTCACGCACCGAGTCCTCAAGCGCATAGAATTCGACCAGCTTGGCGCGAGCCTCGAAGATCTGGGTCGCGAAGTTGCGCATCTGATCCAGGCGGGCGATCAGGAGGTTGGCAAAGCCGATGAAGGCAATGACGTTGCCGATACGCAGGCTGCCGTCTTCGACAAGCATCGTGCCGATGATCAGGATGATCATCATGGCGATCGTCGAGGCCATGCGGTTGAGAGCGCTTGCAAGAGCCCACCAATCGAGGACCGGGTACTGGGCAGCAAGCAGGCGGTCGGCGAACGACTTGAGTGCGCGGGTCTCAGCTTCGATCCGGTTGTAGCTATGCAGAACCGAGACGTTGCTGATCGAGTCGCTGACATGCGAGAAGACGTTGTGGTAGTGATCCTCAACCGAGGCCTGACCATCCTTGGTGCGGCTCATGACAACGCGGCCGATCAGCCAGTAGAGAATGCCGAGCACGACGAGGACGCCGGACAAGCGCATATCCATCGACATTGCCGTCGGGATCAGCAGGGCAAGTGCAACGGCGGTCGACAGATGATTGCGCATGAATTCGAGCCACAGGCCGAACAGCGTTTCGCATGCACGCAACAAGGTGTGCAGCGCATTGGAAGTGCCACGCTGGCTATGCCAGGACAGCGGCATGGAAATGATGCGACCGAACGCCTCGGTCAGGAGCGTTGCGCGGCGTCCATGCGCCAGACGGTCCGCCTCGCGGGCGACAACCACGAAGGCAACGGTGTTGAAGACGGCAAAAGCCGCCCACATGATCAGGATCGGGCGAACGGCTTCCTTCGACGAGATGGCGTCGATGATGCGGCCGAACAAAATGGGCTCGGCAATCGTTATCACCGCGAGCACGATGTTTGCTAAGACAACCAGCGACACGCGGAGCTTGTATGCGGCGAGATACTGCAAGGCTCTGGCGTAAACTTTGAATAGCGACACGTCGATACCCTCATGTGCATCTGCAAAATATGGAATGTTGCGATGCTACAATTCGCTACCTGAACCGGCGATTAACGAAATCGAACTGCTGTTTTTCCAGCAGAATTATGCGGAAATACCCCTCAAAAGGGTTGGGTGTTGACCGCTCTGGGCATACAGTGACAGCGTCAATGGCGCCGTTTGCTGCAGACGCCGCATTTCGTTTGAAATATTGTTTGCAGTCGGCTGCGAAATTTTGCAGATGGTGATTATTTGCTTCTGTTGCAACCGGACTTGGTCCGATGGTGACAATTGCCGATTTTTGCTGCCTGCCGGGGGAGGGGCCCATGAGTGTTGACGGCATATTGCAGTGGTCGCATCCACATTATTGATTGCCAGGGGGCATAGGTGAATATTCATTCCTTAATACAATTGCTCGTCGTCATCGACGAATGCAGGACAAGCGAGAACGTCATTGCCGAATTGGAGCGAGTGCTTCGATCCTACAAATTCGACTTTTATGGTCTTCTCAAACAGCCAAAGCCAAACTCCGATCCGATGAGCCTGGTGCTTGCCGGCCGGTGGCCCGAAAAATGGCCGCATGTCTACATCGCCAAGAAGTATGTGCTTATCGACCCAACCGTGCGCTACCTTTCGCGGGCGCAAAGGCCGTTTCGCTGGCGGGATACCGTCGCAGCGTTCCGCGCGGATCCGCATCGCAGACGTATGGAGCAGATGATGGTGGACGGTCGCAACCATGGCTTGCTCGATGGCTATATTTTCCCGATCCACGGACGTAGCGGGCTGCTCGGCAACATGACGCTGGGCGGCAACGTCGTCGATCTCTCGCCGTCGGAGATGTCGCTCTTCGAGGCCATAGCGAAAAAGACGTTCTGGCGGATTCTCGAGCTCAGGGGCGATGCCGATGCGCTTGAACAGGGATCAACCATCGATACGCAGATGACAAGACGCGAGATGGAGATTTTGAACTATCTTGCCGACGGCCTGACCTCGATGGACATCAGCAAATTGCTTTCGATCTCGAACCATACCGTCGATTGGTACATGAATGGCATCCAGGACAAGTTAAAGGCCAAGAACAGGCAGCATATTGTAGCCCTAGCCTTCCGATATGGCCTAATTTCCTAGGCGCAACATTTTTCCGAGCAGGGGCCTTGGAGAAATTGAACTTCTTGTGACAAGACGTTAAGAATTTTCTTCGCGGGTGCAGCATGCCCGCATCCCGCGCGTTGAGGAGATTGCCTTGCCCATTTCGAAGATCCTAGTCGCCAACCGGTCTGAAATTGCCATTCGCGTCTTTCGCGCCGCCAACGAACTCGGGATAAAGACGGTTGCGATCTGGGCAGAGGAAGACAAGCTGGCGCTTCATCGCTTCAAAGCCGACGAAAGCTATCAGGTCGGACGCGGGCCGCATCTGGCCCGTGATCTCGGGCCGATCGAAAGCTACCTGTCGATCGACGAAGTCATCCGTGTCGCCAAGCTATCGGGCGCCGATGCGATCCATCCAGGATATGGGCTGCTGTCCGAGAGCCCCGAATTCGTCGATGCCTGTAAGGAAGCCGGCATCATCTTCATCGGACCGAAGGGCGACACCATGCGCCAACTCGGCAACAAGGTGGCCGCGCGCAACCTGGCGATCTCGGTGGGCGTCCCGGTGGTGCCGGCAACCGAGCCGTTGCCCGATGACATGACCATCGTTGCCAAGATGGCGGAAGAGATTGGCTATCCGGTCATGCTCAAGGCCTCCTGGGGCGGCGGCGGTCGCGGCATGCGCGCCATCCGCGATCCCAAGGATTTGGCCAAGGAAGTCACCGAAGCCAAGCGCGAGGCGATGGCCGCTTTCGGCAAGGATGAGGTCTATCTCGAAAAGCTCGTCGAGCGCGCTCGCCATGTCGAAAGCCAGATCCTCGGCGATACGCATGGCAACGTCGTTCATCTGTTCGAGCGCGACTGCTCGATCCAGCGGCGCAACCAGAAGGTCGTCGAACGGGCGCCGGCGCCCTATCTGAGCGACGCGCAGCGCCAGGAGCTTGCCGCCTATTCCCTGAAGATCGCCGGCGCCACCGACTATGTCGGCGCTGGCACGGTCGAATATCTGATGGATGCCGACACCGGCAAATTCTACTTTATCGAAGTCAATCCGCGCATCCAGGTGGAGCACACGGTGACCGAAGTCGTCACCGGCATCGACATCGTCAAGGCGCAGATCCACATTCTCGACGGCTTTGCGATCGGCACGCCAGGCTCGGGCGTTCCGAAACAGAAGGATATCCGTCTGAACGGCCATGCGCTGCAGTGCCGCATCACCACCGAAGACCCCGAACATAACTTCATCCCGGATTACGGCCGCATCACCGCCTATCGCTCAGCCGCCGGCTTCGGCATCCGGCTCGACGGCGGCACCGCCTATTCCGGTGCGATCATCACCCGTTTCTACGATCCGCTGCTGGTCAAGGTCACCGCCTGGGCGCCGACGCCGGAAGAGGTGATCAGCCGAATGGACCGGGCGCTGCGCGAATTCCGGATCCGCGGCGTGGCGACGAACCTCACATTCCTTGAGGCGATCATCACGCATCCGAAGTTCCTCGACAACAGCTACACGACGCGCTTCATCGATACGACGCCGGAGCTCTTCCAGCAGGTGAAGCGCCAGGATCGCGCCACCAAGCTCTTGACCTATCTTGCCGACGTCACCGTCAATGGTCATCCGGAAGCCCGCGGCCGACCAACGCCGTCGTCGAAAATTGCCGAGCCCGTGCTGCCCTATATCGACGGCAAGGTGCCGGCCGGCACAAAGCAGCGTCTGGACAAGCTCGGACCGAAGAAATTCGGTGAATGGATGCGCAACGAGAAGCGCGTTCTGGTCACCGACACGACGATGCGCGACGGCCATCAGTCGCTGCTGGCAACGCGCATGCGGACCTATGACATTGCCCAGGTTGCCGGCACCTACGCCCGGGCGCTGCCGCAGCTCTTGTCGCTTGAATGTTGGGGGGGTGCTACCTTCGACGTCTCGATGCGCTTTCTGACAGAAGATCCGTGGGAGCGGCTGTCGCAGATCCGCGAAGGTGCGCCGAACCTGTTGTTGCAGATGCTTTTGCGCGGCGCAAACGGCGTCGGCTACAAGAACTATCCCGACAATGTGGTCAAATACTTCGTTCGCCAGGCAGCCAAGGGCGGCATTGATCTTTTCCGCGTGTTCGACTGCCTGAACTGGGTCGAGAACATGCGGGTATCGATGGATGCCGTCATCGAGGAGAACAAGCTGTGCGAGGCAGCGATCTGCTACACCGGCGACATTCTGAACTCGGCACGGCCGAAATACGATCTCAAATATTATACCGAGCTTGCCGTCGAACTTGAGAAGGCCGGCGCGCACATCATCGCCTTGAAGGACATGGCCGGTCTGTTGAAGCCGGCGGCGGCCAAGATCCTGTTCAAGGCGTTGCGCGAGGCGACCAGCCTGCCGATCCATTTCCACACGCATGACACGTCCGGCATTGCGGCAGCCACTGTGCTGGCCGCGGTCGATGCCGGCGTCGATGCCGTCGATGCGGCAATGGATGCTTTGTCCGGCAACACGTCGCAGCCATGCCTTGGCTCGATCGTCGAGGCGCTCAGCCGCACCGAACGTGATCCGGGTCTCGACCCCGAATGGATCCGGCGCATCTCGTTTTACTGGGAAGCGGTCCGTCACCAGTACACCGCGTTTGAAAGCGACCTTAAGGGGCCGGCCTCAGAAGTCTATCTGCATGAAATGCCAGGTGGCCAGTTCACCAATCTTAAGGAACAGGCGCGCTCGCTAGGGCTCGAAAGCCGCTGGCACGCGGTGGCGCAGGCCTATGCCGACGCCAACCAGATGTTCGGCGATATCGTCAAGGTGACGCCGTCCTCCAAGGTGGTCGGGGACATGGCGCTGATGATGGTGAGCCAGGATCTGACCGTTGCCGACGTCGTCAGCCCGGAAAAGGAAGTCTCCTTCCCGGAATCCGTCGTCTCGATGCTGAAGGGCGATCTCGGCCAGCCGCCGAGCGGATGGCCGGAAGCGCTGCAGAAGAAGGCGCTGAAGGGCGAAAAGCCCTACACGGGGCGTCCGGGCTCGCTGCTTGCCGAAGCCGACCTTGACGCGGAGCGCCAGGCGATCGAAGCCAAGCTTGAGCGCAAGGTCGACGATTTCGAATTCGCCTCATACCTGATGTACCCGAAGGTCTTTACCGACTTCGCCTTTGCCGCCGATACTTACGGCCCCGTGTCGGCGCTGCCGACGCCGGCCTACTTCTACGGTCTTCCCGAAGGCGGCGAGCTGTTTGCCGAGATCGAGAAGGGCAAGACGCTCGTCGTCGTCAACCAGGCAATGACCGCAACCGACGACAAGGGAATGGTCACCGTCTTCTTCGAACTGAACGGCCAGCCACGCCGCATCAAGGTGCCAGATCGCGCCCATGGCGCCACGGGCGGTGCCGTGCGCCGCAAGGCTGAGACCGGCAATGCCGCGCAGGTCGGTGCGCCGATGCCGGGCGTCATCTCGCGGGTGTTCGTCGCTGCGGGCCAGGCCATCAAGGCCGGCGACGTGCTTGTCTCGATCGAGGCGATGAAGATGGAAACGGCGCTGCATGCGGAGAAGGACGGCACCATCACCGAAGTGCTCGTACACGCCGGCGACCAGATCGACGCCAAGGACCTGTTGGTCGTCTACAGCGCCTGATCTGGAAAGATAGATTGCTATGGACCGAAGAGGCGGCCGGCTTAGCCGCCTTTTTCATATGTCGTAGCTGTGGCCAGCATTGAGCGTCGAGATGAAGCGCTTGGTTCGCTCCTGCGTCGGCGCACCGAAGATGTTGCGGGCCGATCCCGTCTCGACGACGCTGCCGGCCTCGAGGAACACGACATCGTTGGCGATTTTCGAAGCGAGCCTCAGATCGTGGGTCGCCATGACCATGGTCGTGCCCTCGCTTGCAAGCCGGGCAAGCACATCGACCACTTCGGCCGCCAGCTCCGGATCGAGTGCGGAAGTCGGCTCGTCGCACAGTAGCACCCGCGGA
This sequence comes from Rhizobium sp. 2YAF20, assembly GCF_052114685.1. Lineage (NCBI taxonomy): Bacteria > Pseudomonadati > Pseudomonadota > Alphaproteobacteria > Hyphomicrobiales > Rhizobiaceae > Rhizobium > Rhizobium sp. 2YAF20. The sequence continues at coordinate 178,724 of NZ_JBFRFF010000002.1, forward strand.
GAAGGGGCGAGCGCCCGCGCGATCGCGACACGTTGCTGCTGGCCGCCCGACAGCGTCGATGGCCATGCGTCCGCCTTGTGCGCCATGCCGACCTTGGTTAGGAGTTCCATTGCGTGGCGGTGCGCCCTGTCGGTCGGCCACTTCAGCACCGTCACCAGCCCTTCCATGACGTTCTCAATCGCGGTCTGGTGCGGAAAAAGCTGGAAGTTCTGAAAGACCATGCCTGTCTGGCGGCGGATTTTCTGGATTGCCTGCCAACCGGTTTTCTGCCCCGGCTTGAAGCTCTGTTCGGCCTCGCCGATGCGGATCGTGCCGGCGGTGGGTATTTCCAAAAGGTTGATGCAGCGCAGGAGCGTGCTCTTGCCACCGCCGGAGGGGCCGACAAGGGCGGTCACGTTGCCTTCCGGAATCCTGAGGCTGATGTCCTTCAGTATAACGGCGTCGCCGAAGCGCTTTTCGATGTTCGACAGCTCGATCATGCGCGCGTCTCCAGCATACCGCCATAGCGGGCAAAGCGACGTTCCAGGCGCTGTTGCAGTGTGGATAGAACCGAACTCAGAGCCAGATAGAGCAATGCGGCCTCGATATAGAGGATCAGCGGCTCGTAGGTGGTCGCGACGATGCGCTGGGCTGCCTGGAAAAGCTCCGGCACGGTGATTGCTGCTGCCAGCGACGTATCCTTGACCAGCGAGATAAAGGTGTTCGACAGCGGAGGTACGGCGACGCGGGAAGCCTGCGGCAGGATGGTTCGCTGCATGGCCTGACGCCAGCTCATGCCGATCGAATAGGCGGCCTCCCATTGGCCCTTCGGCACCGAGGAGATAACGGCGCGGATGATTTCGGAGGTATAGGCGCCGATGTTCAGCGTGAAGCCGATCAGCGCTGCCGGAAATGCGTCGAGCAGGATTCCGATGCTTGGGAGGCCGTAGAATATGACGAAGAGTTGCACCAGCAGCGGTGTGCCGCGGATGACCCAGACATAGAAGCGGGCAATTGCCGAGGCCGGGGCGGGACCGAAGAGCCGGGCAATGGCCGTGATCAACCCCAGCACAAGGCCGAAGGCGAAGGACAGAAGTGTCAGGGGGATCGTAAAGACGAGGCCCGCCCAGACCAGGGGCCAAAACGAATCCGCCATCAGGGATAGCCAATGCGACACGAAGGTCCCTTTCGATAAGAGAATGCGCCCAGGGGTTCCCAGACGCATTCAAGATAGGTCAACAGTAACTACACACCAGCGCGCCACAACGCAAAATCGCCGGTCCTGGCAACTACTTCGAGACGTCCTGGCCAAAGTACTTCTGCGAAATCTTCGCATAGGTCCCGTCCGCCTTGATCTCGGCGAGCGCTTTGTTGATGGCGTCGAGCAATTCCGGCTCGCCCTTGCGAATGATGGCTGCGGAATAGTCAGCATTCGCCTCCTGGGCGACGATCTTCACCGGCGCGTCGGGCTTGTGCTTCTTGAAGTCCAGGAACGAAAGGCTGTCATTGATCGTCGCATCGGCACGGCTGGTGAGCACGAGCTGGATCGACTGGTCGAAACCATCGGTGCCGACGAGTTCGGCGCCCGATTGCTGGGCGAGCTTGCCGAAGTTGCTGGTCAGGGATTGTGCCGACTTCTTGCCCTTCAGATCGGCGAAGCTCTTGATCGAGGTATCGTTGTCGCGAACGATGAGGACTGCCTTGGAAGCAATATAAGGCTCGGAGAAATCATATTTCTGCTTGCGCGCGTCGGTAATCCCGACTTCGTTGATGACGGTGTCGTAGCGCTTAGAATCGAGACCGGCGATCAATCCGTCCCACTTGCCTTCGAGGAACTGTGGCTTGACGCCGAGCTTTTGTGCGATCGCCTCGGCGATCTCGACATCGAAACCAACGAGCTTGCCGCTGCCGTCATGAAAGGTGAAAGGCGCGTAGGTGCCTTCCGTGCCGATCTTTAGGACGCCGGCGGATTTGACGGCCTGCAGGTTATCGCCGGCATGGGCGGGCAGCGAGATTGCAGCTTGAACGAGCGCCAAGGCGGCAAAGGTCTTCAACCAATTCATTGTCATGTTCCGTTTCTTTAAGCGTTGATAGAACGATGACGAATACATTGCAGAAATGAGCGCCCTGGGAAGCGTCGAAAACTGCAAAACAAATGAGCAAATGCGAATATTTTTCTCAAAGCCGTCTGGCACGCATGTTTTATCGGTCGTGAACGGTTTGTGATGAAACTCCGATCCACTTACGCCGGCTGGCGGCGTCGCATGCGCTCGCTGATAATGATGATGGCGCCGGCACTGAGGATGAGGATGGCGCCGAGAAATACGTTCTGTGGGGGAATATCGCTCCAAATCAGGTAGCCGAGAACGAATGCCCATACCAGCGAGGAATATTCAAACGGCGCCAGCACGGAAACGGGCGCCTGGCGCATGCCCTCAAACAGCGAGAACTGTGCCACTCCGGCAAGGATACCAGTGCCGCAGAGGAGAATGAATTCGTGTAAATTGGGCGTCTTCCAGTGAAGAAATGTCATGGCTCCCGTCATCAGCGTGAACAAGCCGTTAGAGACCGTCATCTGGATGAGGCTCCTTTCATGCAAGGCGGTCTTGCGCAGCAGCACCATGCCGCTTGCCCATAAGACCGCTGCTTGCAACGCAAGATAAACCGGCCAGGAAATCGTCAGGCCGACAGGATTGGAGGCGATTATTACGCCGCAGAATCCAACACCAACGGCCATCCAACGTGGCAAGGTGACCTTCTCCTTCAAGACGATCGTGGCCAATATCGTACCGACGATCGGTGCGGCGTAGTATAGCGTGGTGACTTCTGCAAGCTGCAGATATCTGGCGGCCGAATAATAGGATATCCAGGCGACCAGCAGCAGGATGCTTCGCACGATCATCGGCTTGATGATCGGCGAGCGGGAGACCTTCCTGACCAGCGACGGCCCTTCGACAAGAAGGCAGCCGCCAAGAATGGTTAGGCTTCGGATGAAAAGAATCTGCCACACCGGGATCGTCACCACGAGCAGCTTGATGGTTGCGTCGTGGACGGTGAAAAGCATATAGGCAAAGCTGGTGAGCAGAATGCCGTAGCCGACTTGGTTTTTCACGGGAGACACCACAGAGGCGCAAAAACGCGTCGATTATTGAAGGTTCAAGCGATAGGAGCAGGCGATTTCTTCGTCAATAGCCATATTCGACGGCCTGCACTTAAATCGGGATCTTGTCCTTTGGTTGCAGGCAACACCTCTCAATTTAACACCGCGAGACGAAACGTGACTGCCGATAAACTCGGACCTTGTTGCAAATTCAATCGATTTAAATATGGTGCGGCGGCGTTGAGGAGTGAGATTCATGGATGAAATGAAGCGAGTTGGCACTGTCCAGCCTGAAAAGAGCGGATTCTTCACAAAATCGCGCGCGGCTGTCTCGCTGCTGTTTTTGATGAATGGCTTCACCGTCGGTTGCTGGGCCCCGAAAATTCCGGAGTTCGCCGAGCGCCTCCAGCTCAGCAAATTCGAGCTCGGCTTGATGATCCTTTGTTTCGGCATCGGGTCGCTTGTCATGATGCCGATCGCCGGGGCGCAGATTGCCGGGCGCGGTTCCAAGATCGTGGTCAAGGTCACCGGCGGCCTGCTCCTGCCGAGCCTCATTGCATTGACGATCGCGCCCAATGTCTTGACGGGTGCCGTCGCGCTGTTCCTGTTCGGTGGCTTTGTCGGCGCGATGGACGTGGCGATGAATGCCAACGCCGTGGCGGTGGAGAAATCCATGCGTCGGGCGATCATGTCTTCATGCCACGCCTTCTGGAGCCTTGGCGGGCTGATAGGTTCTGCCCTCGGCGGTTTCCTGATCTCGCGGCTGAACGTGCTTGGGCATGCCGAGGTGGCGACCGTCCTCTCCGTCATCTTCCTTGCGGCGGCATGGCCGATGATCTTCAGTGATCAGCCGCATCCAAGCGAAAAAAAGCCGAACGCGCGTCTGCCGCTCATTGCGTTGCCGTGGTTGCTCGGCATTATGGCGCTGTTCTGCATGGTACCCGAAGGCGCGGTGCTCGATTGGGGCGCGCTCTATCTTCGCCAGGAGCTTGGTGCCAGCGTCACCCTGTCCGGCTTCGGGTTTGCCGCATTCTCGCTGACCATGGCGGTCATGCGCTTTGGCGGAGACCTGATCCGCGACCGGTTGGGCGCGGTGAAGACGCTGCGCTTATCGACCGTGTTCGCCATCGCTGGCATGCTCATGGCCAGCCTGTCTCCCGATGCCGCTATTGCCATCCTCGGCTTCGCGCTCTGCGGCATCGGCATTTCCAACATGGTTCCGATCGCCTTCTCAGCTGCCGGCAATATTCCCGGTCTGCAGCCCGGGATCGGCATCTCGGTCGTCACGACCATGGGATATTCGGGCATGCTGGTCGCGCCGTCGGCCATCGGGTTTGCTGCCGAGCATATCGGTTTTGCGGCCGTGTTCATGGTGCTCCCCGTGCTCCTTCTGATCGTCCTTGCGCTATCGAACCTTGCCCGCTACGCCGACGGGATCGGTCACAGCGCGCATTGAGCGCTAGGTCACCAAGCAAAAGTGATACCTGTGACGGTTGACAAGGCAGGCATCGTGATCCACCTGAGATGCATTGATTTTTGAGACTATCGAAGAGTTTTTCATGTTGTCAGCCACCGATTTTGATCCGAAGCCGCGCCGGTCTTCCGTCGCCGTCGATGTCGGCGGCGTCATTGTCGGCGGCGGCGCGCCGGTTGTCGTCCAGTCCATGACCAACACGGACACCGCCGATATCGATGCGACGGTCGCCCAGGTCGCGGCGCTGTTCAAGGCGGGGTCAGAGCTGGTGCGCATTACCGTCGATCGCGACGAGAGTGCTGCGGCCGTGCCGAAAATCCGCGAGCGGCTGTTGCGGCTCGGCCTCGACGTGCCGCTCATCGGCGACTTTCACTATATCGGTCACAAGCTGCTCGCCGATCACCCGGCCTGCGCCGAAGCGCTGGCAAAATATCGCATCAACCCTGGGAATGTCGGCTTCAAGGACAAGAAGGACAAGCAGTTCGCCGAGATCGTCGAAATGGCGATCCGCCACGACAAGCCAGTACGCATCGGCGTCAACTGGGGCTCGCTCGATCAGGATCTGCTGACCGCTCTCATGGACAGGAACCAGGCGGAGGGCTTCCCGCTTTCCGCCCGCCAAGTCACCCGCGAGGCGATCGTGCAGTCCGCGCTCATTTCCGCAAATCTCGCCGAAGAGATCGGACTTGCCCGCAATCGCATCATCCTTTCGGCCAAGGTTAGCCAGGTGCAGGACCTGATTGCCGTTTATTCGATGATCGCCGATCGCTCCGATCACGCCTTGCATCTCGGGCTTACCGAAGCCGGCATGGGCACCAAGGGCATCGTCGCGTCGTCAGCGGCCATGGGTTATGTTCTGCAGAATGGCATCGGCGATACGATCCGTGTATCGCTGACGCCGGAACCCAATGGAGACCGGACCCGTGAGGTACAGGTGGCGCAGGAAATCCTGCAGGTGATGGGCTTCCGCCAGTTCGTGCCGGTCGTTGCCGCCTGTCCCGGCTGTGGGCGCACCACCTCCACCGTCTTCCAGGAGCTGGCGCAGAATATCCAGGGCGACCTTCGCAAGAACATGCCGGTCTGGCGCGAGAAATATCCTGGCGTCGAGGCGCTGAACGTCGCTGTCATGGGCTGCATCGTTAATGGCCCTGGCGAGAGCAAGCACGCCGACATCGGCATCTCCCTGCCCGGCACCGGCGAAAGCCCCGCTGCCCCGGTCTTCATCGATGGCCAGAAGGCAATGACGCTTCGTGGCCCGAACATCGCCTCCGATTTTGAGGCTCTCGTAGCCGACTATATCGAAAAGCGCTTCGGCAGCAAAAACGTCGCTGCGGAATGAGCCGGTACTGGTCGCCGATTGTCAGCGGGCTCAAGCCGTATGTGGCTGGCGAGCAGCCCGCGGTTGCCGATCTCGTCAAACTGAATACAAATGAGAATCCCTATGGGCCTTCGCAGAGGGCTCTTGCAGCCATTCGGCAAGCGACCGACGACAGCTTGAGGCTCTATCCCGATCCAAACGCGACGGCGTTGAGGCAAGCGATTGCCAGCCGCTATCAGCTGGATGTCAACGAGATTTTCGTCGGCAATGGGTCGGACGAGGTGCTCGCGCACACGTTCCAGGCTTTGCTTCAGCACGAACTGCCCCTCCTCTATCCGGATATTACCTACAGCTTCTACGCATCATATAGTTTGCTATATGGCGTGAAGACGGTGCCAATTCCGCTTGACGAGACTTTTCAGGTTCGCCTCATGGACTATGATCGCGAGTGCGGGGCCATCATCCTACCCAACCCCAACGCTCCGACCGGGATAGCTCTGCCGCTGGTGGAAATCGAAGCGCTTGTCCGCCGCCATCAGGACAAGGTCGTTGTGATCGATGAGGCATATATCGATTTCGGTGGCGAGAGTGCTGCTTTCCTCGTTCGATCATGTCCGAATTTGCTGGTAATCCAGACCCTGTCGAAATCGCGCTCGCTCGCCGGGCTTCGTGTCGGCTTTGCCCTTGGCCAGCGCCCCTTGATTGACGCGTTGGAGCGCGTCAAAGACAGTTCCAACTCCTACCCGCTCGACCGTCTCGCGCAGGCCGGCGCCACGGCAGCCATTAAGGACGAGGAGTGGTTCGAGACTTGCCGGCTGAAGGTAATGGCCAGTCGAGATCGGTTGGCGCAGGAGCTCGCCGGCCTTGGATTCCACGTGCTGCCCTCGGCGGCGAATTTTTTGTTCGCAAGCCACCCCGGCAAGGACGGAGCAACGCTTCAGTCGCAGCTTCGCTGCCATGGCGTCATCGTCCGCCACTTTGCCGATCCGCGTATTTCCAATTTTCTTCGCATCAGCGTCGGCACGGACGAACAATGCAGGAAACTGGTGGCCGCTCTGAAAGATCTTCTGTCAGCCCCGAACTGAGCCTGCGGGCAAAGTCGATCAACTTTTGCGGCTTGCGACAAAGTGCGCGGCTTCGACAAGCACGGAAGCCCGTTTGCCAAATGGCGCGAGAAGTTCGGCCGCCTCCTGGACTTGCCGCGTAAGGGCGGCTTCAACCCATGCCTGGCCGTGCAGGGCGATGAGAGTGCCCTTGCCGCGGGCGGCATCCTTGCCGGTTGCCTTGCCCATAGTGGCAGCATCGGCGGTCAGGTCGAGGAGGTCGTCGGCGAGCTGGAAGGCAAGACCAATCTTCTCACCGAATGCGGATAGGCGCCGGCGGACGTCGAGGTCCGCGCCGGCGATAATGGCGCCAGCCTCGCAACCAAAGCGGATCAATGCCCCGGTCTTCATCGCCTGGAGGGTCATAATGCCCTGTTCGTCGGGTGTCTCTTTTTCCGCGGCAAGATCGAGCGCCTGGCCGCCGGCCATGCCGCCGATACCAGAGGCGCGTGAGAGCGCCAGGATAAGCTCCAGCTTTTGAGGCGGCGAAAGCTGCGTTTCGGCGGCTGCAATAATATCGAATGAATAGGTGAGAAGGCTGTCGCCGGCCAGAATCGCCGTGGCTTCGTCAAATGCGATGTGCACGGTTGGCTTGCCGCGGCGCAGGTCGTCGTCGTCCATGGCAGGCAGGTCATCATGGACCAGCGAATAGCAATGGACACATTCAAGCGCCGCGCCAATCCGCAAGGCAACATTCGCATCGCCGCCGAGAAGCGCAGAGCTTTCGATGACGAGAAATGGACGCAACCGCTTTCCGCCGTTCAAGACACCATGACGCATCGCCGCCAATAGCGAGGCAGGTCGGGCGCGTTCGCCATCAAGACAGGTATCTGCCAATAGCTGGGCAAGCATGGCCTCGACCCTTGCGGCATTTTCCTTGAGACGGTGTTCGAATTGAGTGGTTCGGCTATCCATGCCGCTGTTTCGCACGCGCGGTTGCGGCTGGCAACGGGGTTGTCAACAGGAGGCAAGCAGATTCAGCCACCGCTATGGTCATCCGCTAATACAGGCGATATGACAACGTCTGTCGGACAGCAACAGGCTTACCGGAATTGGACATTTCGACTGACAGCGAGGCGGAGGAGGCCCAGATGCCGCGGCGGCGCAGTCGGCTGGCGTTGCTGAATGGACGTCCGCTCTGGCAGCGCGTGCTGGTGGTCCTGTTGGCGCTCCTCCTCCTGCCCTATCTCCTTATCGCGCTCTACGTGTTTCCCTTCGTTCATCCGGTATCGACCTTGATGCTGCGCGATGCGGTCATGCTGCGAGGCTACGACCGGCGCTGGGTGTCGTTCGACGAAATCGCGCCAGTTCTTGTGCAATCGGTGATGACCTCGGAGGATGGACAATTCTGCTTCCATGGCGGCGTCGACTGGGGTGAAATGCGGACGCTGGCTGTCGATGCGCTCCACGGTCAGTCCACACGCGGCGGCAGCACCATTCCCATGCAGACGGCAAAGAACCTGTTTCTCTGGAACGGCAGGTCCTTTGTTCGCAAGGCACTGGAACTGCCGCTGGCCGTGACGTCATCATTCGTCTGGTCCAAGCGGCGTATGATGGAGACCTATCTCAACGTGGCCGAGTGGGGGCCAGGAATCTATGGCATCGAAGCTGCATCCCGCTACCATTTCAAGATACCTGCGTCGAAGCTATCGGCCAGGCAGGCGGCTCTTCTAGCTGTGTCGCTTCCCAATCCGATCGACCGGGTCGCCAGCAAGCCCGGGCGGGGATTGCGCCAGCTGGCCTTGCTCATCCAGCGACGGGCGCAAGGCTCCGGCGAGTACATCAAATGTCTTTATGATTGACATCAGAACTTGTCGTTCGATCATCGGGTTGTCATCTGGCATTCTTGCTCATGACGTAATTGGCAGGTCACCTTCCAATCAACGACTGGATCTGCCCCTATGAGCGTTGCCTCCCTCTCGCCGGACCTGTTAAAATATTCCAAGAGCCGCCATCCCGAACCGCCGCCGCATTTCGGCACGCGCTTCAATGCGTCCGGCGACTTTCAATACGAGCCGGGTAACACCATTGTCTGCCACGTCGTTGAGGGTTCGCGGACGCAGGAGGTGCTAATTGACGCGCGGGCGCGGTTTCTGGCAATGCCGGAGGCAAAGCAGCTTGCTTTCACACCGATCTCCAGCCTGCACATGACCCTGTTCCAGGGCATTATCGAGTATCGCCGCAAGCCGCTGTTCTGGCCGACGGATCTTGCCCACGACACGTCGATTGACGAGATGACCGACGTCATGCTGGAGCGCCTCGGAGCATTTCCAGCGCAGGAGCCATTCAATGTCGCGGTCACACATGCCCGGCCGACTGGGCTGATCGTCGAGGGGGCCACGGAAGCAGACCGACGCACGATGCGGTCGTGGCGCGATGCCTTCGCCGACGTTCTCGGCTACCGCCATCCCGACCACGAAGACTATGTCTTTCACGTCACCTTTGACTATGTGATCGAGCGGCTGGAAGATGATGCCCTGCCGCGTTGGCAGCAGCTGTTGGACGAGGTCGCCGCCGATATTCGTGATCGCGCTCAAGTCCTCGAGCTCAACCCGCCGGCATTCTGTTCGTTCGACGACATGAACCATTTCGAAGAGCTATTGGTGTTCGACTTCAAGCCCTGACAGGATAGGATAATGAATAAGCTAACCCTCTATATCGGCAACAAGAACTATTCCTCGTGGTCGTTGCGCCCATGGCTGGCGATGGAGGGGTGCGGTGTCGATTTCGAGGAGGTGCTTATTCCCTTCGATATGCCCGCCGGTAATCCGCGCTTCCATGCGATCTCGCCGACAGGCCGCGTGCCGGTTCTGCACCACGGCGATGTCAGGGTCTGGGAATCGCTTTCGATCATCGAATATGTCGCCGAGCTCTTTCCGCAGGCCGGTCTCTGGCCGGAAAATAGTGCGTACCGGGCCAAGGCGCGTTCAATCTCAATGGAGATGCTGTCAGGCTTCCTTGCCCTGCGGGGTGCATGCCCGATGAACCTTCGCCGCCCGAAGAGACGAATAGCGCTCCCCGACGGCGTCATGGCTGACGTGGCGCGCATTGAAGCGATCTGGCGCGATATGCGTGCCCATTCGGGCGGGCCTTTCCTGTTTGGTGCATTTTCCGCAGCTGACGCGATGTTTGCGCCTGTCGTCAATCGTTTTGAGACCTACGAGTTGGTGACGGCTGCCGATACGTTGAGCTATATGGCTGCAATGAAGGCGCACCCCGCCTGGAGGAAATGGCAAACGGCTGCGCTGGAGGAAAGTTGGGTCGTTCCTGAGGACGAGGCATAGGATGAAAGCCCTCGGCAAAAAAAGTGCCGAGGGACTGGTCAAACCGCGAAGAGCCATGTATAGCAGCGCAAAATTTGCGAAATCAATGCGTGGATGCATGTCCGATTTCGGTCGCTCAACCGGCCGATACCATGCTTCTTGCGTCAAGTGGAGTAACGAGAATGGCTGTACCGAAAAGAAAAACGAGCCCGTCCAAGCGTGGCATGCGCCGCTCGGCTGACGCTCTGAAGGCATCGACCTACGTTGAAGACAAGAACTCCGGCGAACTGCGCCGCCCGCATCATATCGATCTGAAGACCGGTATGTATCGCGGCCGCCAGGTTCTGACGCCGAAGGAAAGCGCATAATTTCTTGCGCAAGTTAAGAATTGACCATTGAGGCTGGCTTTGCGCCGGCCTTTTTGTTGTGCTGAAATGGCAATTAGATCGCATACATTCCAACTTGCTATTATTTAGTCTATGACTTGCGGCATATATCCATATCCCACAAGGGAGTGCTGCCGACCATGATTGCCGCCTTTCCACTGATGATCATCCCGTTCGTGCTCTATAACCTTGCCATGTTGGGCTTGATGGGCAGTGGTGGCATCGTCGCGCTGAACAACGATGTCATCGTTTTATCCATGCTATCGGGGGCAATGTGGAGCATGGCACTCGGCGACCTTTTCATCATCGTTGCTCTTGTTCTTCTATTCTTCGAGATCTTGAAAGCGACCCGCAATACCGGCTCGCTCAGCAATCACCTGTTGTCGATGTTGGTATTCATCGCTTTCCTAGTCGAATTCCTGCTGGTCCGGGATGCAGCGACGCAGATCTTCTTCATCCTCATGACGATCGCCTTTATCGACGTCATCGGCGGGTTTGCCGTTTCGATCCGCACCGCCGGGCGCGACGTTTCCATCGGCTTGTAGGATTGGCCACATGGGATTAGCGGCAACGATATCGTTATAGGGATGGTGTGACCAGTAAGATCGGAACCGACAGCAAATGCCGCCGAAACTGCGCACGATACCTTAATCGTCATCGGTGCAATGAGCATATGACCGCAGCTTGCGCCGCGTTCATATGTCTGCCATCAAAGCGATAGGCCCGTTTCAGAGGCTGTCGAGCTTGCTTTGCAGCGCGCGCAGCTGTTCCTTCAATTCGTCGATATCCTTTGCCTCGGCCTTCCGGCTTTCCTTAACGGCAGGGGGCTTCATGAACGGTGAGAACATCTGCATCGCTTGCTGAAACATGTCGGTGTTGCGGCGCACTTGCTCTTCGACCATCTGGATCGGCAGCGACAGGTTCTTGGTAAGCGGCGTCTCACCAAATGCACGGTTGATCTGCTCGCGCATCTGCACCTGCTGCTCGGTAAAGGCTTTCATCGAATGCTCGAGAAAGCTCGGCACCACCATCTGCATCTGGTCGCCATAATAGCCGATAAGCTGCCGCAGAAATGAGATCGGCAGCAACGTATTGCCGGTCTTCGATTCCTGTTCAAATATGATCTGCGTTAAAACTGAATGCGTTATGTCGTCGCCGCTTTTGGCATCCTGAACATTGAACTCCTCCCCCTTCTTCACCATTTCCGCCAGGTCGTCCAGCGTGACGTAGGTGCTGGTGCCGGTGTTGTAGAGCCGGCGGTTTGCATATTTCTTGATTACGATCTGGCCCTCGTTTTTCGCCATTATCAGTCTCCTAACCCCGTCTGATTGTATGGATACTCCTCCATCAGGGAGTGTAGACGCAAAGGAAGGCCGGTGACAATCGCTTTGTGCAATGCGGCAAGCCCTTTCCAGGAATTGCGTTTTTCAACTGATATGACGGCCAGGTGAAATCTTTAAAGCCCAAAATTCTTGTCGTTTGACTTGAGCGGCAAGCTTTGTCAGGGTCGCCTCTAGTGGTCAGCAATCGAGGAGGCTTCCATGAGCAATCCATCTATCGTCATCGCCAGCGCAGGACGCACTGCCGTTGGCGCCTTTAATGGCGCATTCGCATCCATCCCGGCGCACGAACTCGGCGCCGCAGCGATCACGGGCGCGCTGGAGCGCGCCGGCGTCGATCCCAACGAAGTCGACGAGGTGATCCTCGGCCAGGTGCTGCAGGCAGCCGAAGGGCAGAACCCCGCGCGCCAGGCTGCGATCAAAGCAGGCGTGCCGAAGGAGGCGACCGCCTGGAGCGTCAACCAGCTCTGCGGCTCAGGCCTGCGCGCCGTTGCGCTCGGCATGCAGCAGATCGCCTTGGGGGATGCCAAGATCATCGTCGCCGGCGGCCAGGAATGCATGTCAATGGCGCCTCATGCTGCGAACCTGCGCTCGGGCACGAAAATGGGCGACATGAAGATGATCGACACCATGATAAAGGATGGCCTGACCGACGCATTCTACGGTTACCACATGGGCATCACAGCCGAGAATATTGCCCGCCAATGGCAGCTTTCGCGGGAAGAGCAGGATCAATTTGCCGTTTCATCGCAGAATAAGGCGGAGACGGCCCAAAATGCCGGACGTTTCAAGGACGAGATCATTCCGTTTCTCGTAAAGAGCCGCAAGGGCGATGTCAGCATCGATGCCGATGAATATATCCGTCACGGCTCGACGCTCGAGGGAATGGCAAAGCTGCGCCCGGCCTTTGACAAGGAGGGTACGGTTACCGCCGGCAACGCTTCCGGTCTCAATGACGGTGCCGCCGCCGCGGTTCTCATGACGGAGGCCGAAGCCGGGCGGCGTGGTATTCAGCCGCTTGCCCGCATCGTTTCCTGGGCGACGGCCGGCGTTGATCCGCAGATCATGGGAACAGGACCGATCCCGGCGTCGCGCAAGGCGCTGGAAAAGGCCGGCTGGTCGATCGGTGATCTCGATCTCGTCGAGGCGAACGAAGCCTTTGCTGCCCAGTCCTGCGCAGTCACCAGGGAATTGGGCCTCGATCCTTCAATCGTCAACGTCAACGGAGGTGCGATCGCCATCGGCCATCCGATCGGAGCGTCCGGTGCCCGCGTCCTCAATACGCTTCTGTTCGAGATGAAGCGTCGTGGCGCGAAGAAAGGTCTTGCCACGCTTTGCATCGGTGGCGGCATGGGAGTCGCCATGTGCTTCGAGGCGCTTTGAATAGCGTGCCATTAATGTTTCAATGAGCCGTTGCGTGAAGTCAGTCACGCAACGGAAAAGTAAGGGGAGGGGAACATGAGCAGAGTAGCCCTTATTACCGGTGGCACCCGTGGCATCGGCGCGGCGATCGCAATGGCGCTCAGAAATGCCGGATACAAGGTCGCTGCGACCTACGCCGGAAACGACGAGAAGGCGCAGGCCTTCCATGAGGTGACAGGTATTGCTGTCTACCGCTGGGATGTCACAGATTATGATGCCTGCGGAACCGGCATCGCCAAGGTGTCGGCCGATCTCGGGCCGGTCGAAATTCTTGTGAACAATGCCGGCATCACTAGGGACGCCATGTTCCACAAGATGACCCCGCAGCAGTGGCACGAGGTCATCAATACCAACCTTACCGGGCTCTTCAACATGACCCACCAGGTATGGTCTGGAATGCGTGATCGCAGCTTTGGCCGCATCATCAACATCTCTTCGATCAACGGACAGAAGGGGCAGATGGGGCAGGTGAACTATTCGGCCGCCAAGGCCGGTGATCTCGGCTTCACCAAGGCTCTCGCCCAGGAGGGCGCCTCAAAAAACATCACCGTCAACGCGATCTGCCCCGGCTATATTGCGACGGAAATGGTGCTGGCCGTGCCCGAAAAGGTGATGAATGAGCGCGTGCTCCCACAGATTCCGATCGGCAGGATCGGAGAACCTGAAGAGATCGCGCGATGCGTGGTTTTCCTTGCGGCTGATGACGCCGGCTTCATTACCGGCTCGACGATCAGCGCCAATGGCGGCCAGTTCGTCGTTTAGGTGGCTTTTGAAGAGGTTGGCTGCCTCGCTCGGTCAGGTCAGTTTTGGCCGGACCGGCGACGGCTGCGCAGTTTGACAGGAATCGGGCGCCGAATCATTTTGCCTTCTTGCAAGATGGCAGTCGCCAGTGTGGTTATCGCGGCCGAAAGAAGGATGAGCGTTGTGATATTTGTGATTGCCTCGGCCATATTGCCGGTCCTTTCAACAAAATAACCCGATTCTATCGGTTCGGCGCGGGCTCTAATGCTCGCATAACAACGATATCGGTATCCACGCTTGCAAGCGGAAGGCTCGATTCTGGAAACCGATCGTCAACCAAGCGTTGACGATCGGCATAGATGCAAAAACGGACGCCGAAGCGTCCGTTCAGGACTGTTTTAGTTGCAACGGGCCTCATAACGGCGGCCATAGCGATCGCGATAGATGCAATAGCCCTGGCGCTGCGAGCGGCCGATAAGATTGCCGACAACACCGCCTGCCACTGCGCCGATGGCAGCGCCACCCCAGCTATGCGAAACAGCGCCGCCGATAATTGCGCCGCTACCTGCGCCAATGGCGGTTCCCTGCTCCTCAGGCGTGCAGGACGCGAGTGTGCCGATAAGAGCGATTGCGATTACAAGTTTCTTCATGTCACTGCTCCGTGGATCTCTGATTACATAACTGATCTAGTATTTATTGCGTGTCAAATCCGTCCCAATAACACCAGGACGAGGATAATTACGACAACAAGTCCCAGTCCTCCCGACGGGCCGTAGCCCCAACCACTGCTATATCCCCAATTCGGCAGCGCGCCAATCAGCAGCAAAATGAGAATGACAAGCAATATTGTGCCAAGCATGGTCCATTTCCTCCAGCATCCAACCAGCGATATTCGCTGACATTAGAAACTTCTTTCACAGGAAATTGTTCCATGGCCTTTAAGGGCGGCATTCCGTCCCCGCGACAACATCGACCCCGCCCCGCTTTTCCACAGCCATGACATGCATGGAGCCGCAAAGAGGATCTTGTGCAAAGTGAAGGCAAGGTTAAAAATGCCATAAATATAAATGCTTGAGACCAATCGGCCCTCAGCTTGCACGCCGTTGGTTTGCTTTCGACGCAGAAGCGGCATTTCCCTGGCGGCACCTAACGACGGCTCGGCTTTGGTCAGATGCAAGTATGGACGTTGGGCCGGCAGGTTGTCAGAGGTTGGCGCGATAGGATCACAATTCAACCTTGGAATGAATTTATTGAAGATATCCACGATCCTCTATCGAGGCATCGTCTCAATCTCCGATTCATTCCAATTCTGCGGCTCAACCATCCAGAGTCCTGTATGTCGGCGCGAGAATCACACTAGATATGGTGGCACCACCAGATCGACCCGCTGATTTCAAGCCGGCAGCGCCAATTTTCATGCACCTCTCGGCTACGGGCCGCAGCGCTTTGCAGATCGGAATTTTGCGATGTTTTACAAATTGTTAACAGCTACAATCAATTGGTGTCGCATGCTTTTTTGATAAATGATTGTTGCTCGCGCAAGCACGCGGCCGGGCATCCGCCCGATTCAGCATCTGGTGCGATTGCGCCATTTCTGTCCTATATGTAGCGATGAACAAAGCAAGAACTCGTTCGAGTCAGCGATTCGTCGCCGATTCGTTCCCAACGTGTTCTCCGAAGGCCGGACTCGCGCTGGCTGTGCGTCGAATGTACCTTCTGGTTGTGCACAAAGGCCGAGTATATTTCATTTTCGCCGTCCTTTTTTGCCTCAGGTCTTGCCTTTGTCGCATATGCTCGTCATCTGTTGCTCACTTCACGGAGGAGCGCGTTGACGGAAACGCGACCGCGCCTCATCCTTACATGGACATATGACCCTGACTTCGCAGCCCATGATCCTAAGCGGACGCGGCGTGACCGCAGTGCTTGGACCGACCAATACCGGTAAGACGCATTATGCCATCGAGCGCATGGTGGCGCATGGCAATGGCGTTATTGGATTGCCGCTGCGCCTTTTGGCGCGCGAGGTCTATACGCGCGTCGTCGAAAAGGTCGGCGCGCAGAACGTCGCCCTGGTCACTGGCGAGGAGAAGATCTCGCCGCCAAATGCGCGCTACTCCGTCTGCACTGTCGAGGCGATGCCACGGGAGACGAGGGCGTCGTTCGTCGCCATCGACGAGGTGCAGCTCGCCGGCGATCTTGAGCGCGGACATATCTTTACCGATCGCATTCTGCATTTGCGCGGCCGGGACGAGACGCTGCTCTTGGGCGCAGGCACGATGCGGCCGATCCTCGAGCATCTGTTGCCTGGCATTACCGTTGTCGAGCGCCCGCGGCTTTCGCACCTGTTTTATGCCGGCCAGAAGAAAATCACCCGTCTGCCGCAGCGCTCCGTCGTCGTTGCCTTCTCGGCCGATGAGGTCTACGCGATCGCCGAGCTCATTCGCCGCCAACGCGGAGGTGCCGCCGTGGTGCTCGGGGCGCTCAGTCCGCGGACGCGCAACGCCCAGGTTGCGCTCTACCAGGCGGGCGATGTGGAATATCTGGTGGCGACGGACGCCATCGGCATGGGCTTGAACCTTGACGTCGATCACGTCGCCTTTGCCCAAGATCGGAAATTCGACGGCTATCAGTTCCGCCATCTAAATCCCGGAGAACTCGGCCAGGTCGCCGGCCGCGCCGGCCGGCATCTCAGGGACGGCACGTTTGGCGTGACCGGCCAGGTCGATCCGCTTGACGACGATCTGGTGCGCCGGATCGAGGGGCATGAATTCGACAATGTCAAAGTTCTTCAGTGGCGGACCAAGGAGTTCGATTATTCCTCGATCGCCGCCCTGCACTCGAGCCTGGATGCCGTGCCGAAAATTTCCGGTTTGACGCGGGCGTTGCCGGCTGTCGACCAACAAGCCCTGGAGCAGCTGTCGCGCTATCCTGAGATCATCGATCTGGCGACTGGGGCCGAGCGTGTCGAGAAATTGTGGGAAGCTTGCGCGCTGCCCGATTACCGGCGTATCACGCCGGCGCAGCATGCCGATCTTATCGCCACCCTCTTTTCCGATCTGGTTCGCTATGGCACTGTCAAAGAAGACTTTCTCGCCGAGCAGGTGCATCGTGCCGACCGAACGGATGGCGAGATTGACACGCTTTCGGCACGAATCGCGCAGATAAGGACCTGGACCTATGTGTCGAACCGGCCCGGCTGGCTTGCCGATCCGACACACTGGCAAGAAAAGACGCGGGAAATCGAAGATCGATTGTCCGATGCGTTACATGAACGGTTGACGAACCGCTTTGTTGATCGCAGGACATCTGTGCTCATGAAGCGCCTGAGAGAGAATGCAATGCTGGAAGCTGAAATCAGTGTAAATGGGGATGTCTTTGTTGAAGGACATCATGTGGGACAGTTGACCGGTTTCCGGTTCACGCCCATCGGGGGAACTGAGGGACCTGATGCAAAGGCTGTCAATGCAGCCTCGCTGAGGGCGCTTGCGCTGGAATTCGAAGCGCGGGCTGCTCGCATGCACGCAGCCGGCAACAGCGATCTGGCCGTCAGCGCCGATGGTATGGTGCGTTGGCTCGGCGATCCCGTGGCTCGTCTGGTCGGCAGCGATCATGTCATGCGGCCGCGCGTCATCCTGCTTGCCGACGAACAATTGACGAGCAACGCCCGCGATCATGTTGCCACGCGCATCGAGCGCTTCGTCAATCATCATATCAGCACCGTGCTGAAACCGCTCGACGACCTGTCGCGCGCGGAGGATCTGCAAGGTCTTGCCAAGGGGCTTGCTTTCCAGCTCGTTGAGAACCTTGGCGTGCTTTTCCGCCGGGATGTAACCGAGGAAGTAAAGTCGCTCGATCAGGATGCCCGCGCCTCCATGCGCCGTTATGGCATCCGGTTCGGCGCTTATCATATCTTCGTGCCCGCGCTGCTGAAGCCGGCACCCGCTGAGCTCATCACATTGCTCTGGGCCTTGCGCAACGATGGCCTGGACAAGCCCGGCTATGGCGACCTCATCCCTGTCCTTGCCGCCGGTCGCACCTCCGTCGTCACCGACCCCACCTATGAACGAACGTTCTATAAGCTTGCAGGCTTCCGTTTTCTCGGCAAGCGCGCGGTGCGTATCGATATCTTGGAGCGTCTGGCGGATATCATCCGCCCGTTGCTGCAGTGGAAGCCGGGCCAGGCCGCTCGTCCTGAGGGTGCCTATGATGGTCGTCGGTTTACGACCACCACTGCGATGCTGTCCATCCTCGGTGCAACGCTCGATGATATGGAAGAGATCCTCAAGGGTCTCGGCTATCGCGCCGATGCGGTGAAACCCGAGGAGGCCGCCGCCTATCTCGCCTCGCATGGGGTGCCGGCGGCATTGGCTTCTTCTGCCGAAGCCTCCGAAAAGGCAGATCACGACGACGCCGACCACGCCGGGGAAGAGCCGGCGCAGGAAGCCCCTGCAGTCGAGCCAGCAGCCGCTCCTGCCATTGCGGAGGCTCCAGCAGTCCTCGTGGAGGCGTCAGGTGCTGGCGAACCGCCGACCGACGGCTCCTCGCAATTGCCAGGTGCGGAAGTGATTGCCGCGGAAGCTGTAGAGCCGAAACCGGTGCTGCTTTGGCGGCTTGGCGGGCGCAACGACAATCAGCGCCAACCCCGCAATCACGGTGATCGCCGGCCTCACCATGGAGGCGGCCAAGGACAGGGGCAGGATCAAGCCCAAAACAACAACCGTCGCAATGGTGGCGAACATGCAGCGGCAGCCCCCGCGACTGAGGGCAATCGCGAGGCGCGTGGCAATCGCGGCAAGCCCGGCAAGGAAGGTGGCGGTGGCCGCCCACCACAGCAGGGCAACCGCGGTGATCGCAACAATGATCGCCAGGATCGCGGTGACCGCAAGGATCGCAACGACCGCAATGATCGCGGAAACAACCGGCCCGGCGGAGCATCGCAGCCGTTGCGCTTCGAAGCCAAGCCACCACGCAAGGAAAAGCCGATCGATCCGGATTCGCCCTTTGCCAAGCTCGCTGCTCTCAAGGAGCAAATGAAGAAGTAAGCCATGACGGAAGAAAGGCAGCCATCACCCGGTCCGCGTCAGCGTATCGATAAATGGCTGTTTTTCGCGCGCATGGCCAAATCTCGATCGCTGGCACAGGTTTTCGTCCAAAAAGGACATGTGCGGATCAACGGCGAGCGCGTGGTGCAGCCGAGTTACGGCGTCAAGCCCGGCGACCGGATCGAGCTGACCCTGGAGCGGCGGGATCTTGTCCTGGTGGTGAAACTGCCAGGCAGCAGGCGCGGCCCGTTCGAAGAAGCAAGGCAGCTCTATGACGATCTGACACCTCAGCCTGCTGAGGCAAAACGTCTCACCTCGCTGGAACAGGCGTTGCGCTCTCCAGGTGCCGGGCGTCCCACCAAGCGCGAGCGTCGGGCGATAGATCGGCTGATGTCGGACGACGATTAGAAAACTCTGTTGCAATGCGGCAGATTTCCGGATGGTTTATCCTTGAAATCCGCCGATAAAGCCGATACCTCACGTGCAACCTGCTGGCAAACCGCCGGTCGGCATGTATGCATCTTATCGCATCCTCATGTCCGCGCCGGCTCCCGAGGAAAGGCGCGACGTTCCAGGTTGCCCGCCCCGGAGAACACAAACTCCTGGAGTGTTTCATGACTTATGTCGTGACCGATAACTGCGTACGCTGCAAATACATGGATTGCGTCGAAGTATGTCCCGTAGATTGCTTCTATGAGGGCGAGAACTTCCTGGTCATTCATCCCGATGAATGCATCGACTGCGGTGTTTGCGAGCCGGAATGTCCGGCTGAGGCGATCAAGCCGGATACCGAACCGGGCCTCGACAAATGGCTGAAGATCAACGCCGACTATGCAGCCATCTGGCCGAATATCACCGTGAAGCGTGATCCTTTGCCGGATGCGAAAGCCATGGATGGCGAGGAAGGCAAGTTCGAGAAGTATTTCTCGGCCGAACCCGGTCAGGGCGATTGACGCTCTGACACCGGCGTCTGGCTTTGACCCAAGAGCCTAGATCGAAATGAACCGCTTAAACGTATCATCGTTGACGTTTTTTGAGACGGGCCTGCGACGCCCGTTGAAGCGGACGAAGCAAATTATTGATTTCCTCAGATTTTTGTGATAGCTTCCTCATACTGATCCATTGTGGCATATCGCATGCCTCAAACCACCACGAAAGCAAACAGACAATCCGCAAGCGGTTTCCTCGACATATCAATGTTTTGAGTTGTCGGGTCATGGACCGCGATGATCGGATTTCTTTTTGTGTGTCACTGGCTGGACCAGGATGAAGTCACCCCGACGGTCATATCGTCTCATCCGGGCCTGACTGACCCGGCCTCGGCGTTAGCCGAGTGCGTAACAGGGAGTTTTTGATAAGAATGACGACCCAGCAGAAGAAACCTTCAGTGCGCCATGGCTTCAAGACAGGCGAATCGATCGTGTATCCGGCCCACGGCGTTGGTACGATTACCGCGATCGAAGAGCAAGAAGTCGCGGGCATGAAGCTCGAGCTTTTTGTGATCGATTTCGAAAAGGACAAGATGCGTCTCAAGGTGCCGGTAGCCAAGGCAATGAGCATCGGCATGCGCAAGCTTTCCGAAACGGACTTCGTGGAACGTGCCTTGAAGGTCGTCCAGGGCAAGGCTCGCGTCAAGCGTACCATGTGGTCGCGGCGCGCTCAGGAGTATGATGCCAAGATCAATTCTGGCGATTTGATTTCCATCGCCGAGGTGGTTCGCGATCTCTATCGCGCCGAGAACCAGCCAGAGCAGTCCTATTCTGAGCGCCAGCTATACGAGGCCGCCCTTGATCGCATGGCGCGTGAAATTGCGGCTGTCAACAAGATGTCGGAGACGGAAGCAGTTCGCGTTGTCGAAACCAATCTGAACAAGGGTCCAAAGCGCGGCAAGGTAGTCGAGGACGAGGATTCGCAAGACGAAGCAGCCTGATTTCAGGCAGTTTCGCTAAGACCAAAAACCCGGCGCTTGCGCCGGGTTTTTCTTTGGAACTAATTCCATGCTGCAGCGTTTAGCGCATGTATCTGTAACAGACCGCGTGTTTTCGCATGTCTGTTGCGTCCCGAAATATTCGAGAGGACCGGATCATGCGCTTTTCATCGAGCCTTCGCATATCCTTGAAGGTAGGTAGTTCACCGCATCGATCTGACAAGCCCCACTGAAATTCTGATTGATTTCCGGGATCGACACTGAAGACCCCGTACCAAACGCCGAGCCGATGTCATCTGCGCATTGCTGCGCGGAAACGACTTTCCTTTTTCTTTGAGTTACGGCGCCAGGCCGAGTTAGGGAGAATGAAATGAAGAGCATGTCCGCAGATCGGCGCATGATCAAGATCGCCATGGCTGCCCCTTACTTGGAGCGCGCCGAGGAGCATGATCTTGCAATTCGCTGGAAAGAGCACGACGACCGTGGTGCCCGCAACAAGATCGCGACCGCGCATATGCGCCTTGTTATTTCAATGGCGGGCAAGTTTCGCAATTTTGGCCTGCCGATGAGCGATCTGGTGCAGGAGGGATATGTCGGCCTTCTCGAGGCCGCCGCTCGTTTCGAGCCGGAGCGGGAAGTCCGCTTTTCCACCTATGCCAGCTGGTGGATCCGGGCTTCCATTCAGGACTTCATTCTTCGCAATTGGTCGATCGTGCGAGGCGGTACGAGTTCGGCCCAGAAGGCCCTGTTCT
This sequence comes from Rhizobium sp. 2YAF20, assembly GCF_052114685.1. Lineage (NCBI taxonomy): Bacteria > Pseudomonadati > Pseudomonadota > Alphaproteobacteria > Hyphomicrobiales > Rhizobiaceae > Rhizobium > Rhizobium sp. 2YAF20. The sequence goes on from NZ_JBFRFF010000002.1 coordinate 200,571, forward strand.
TCAATCTTCGGCGGCTGCGCGCAAAGCTTTCCAAGGGAGATACCCAGCTGACGGTGCAATCGATTCACCAGGAGATCGCTGCCGCGCTCGGCGTCAGCCTCAACGATGTGCAGGTGATGGACGCTCGCCTTTCCGGCAATGATGCGTCTTTGCAGGCCCCCTCGATTTCCGGCGACGCAGATAGTGCCGAGCGCATGGATTTCCTCGTCAGCAACGAGCCGCTGCCGGACGAGCAGGTGTCGAACATGATCGACGGAGAGCGTCGCCGGACCTGGCTCGCATCTGCTCTGACGCAGCTCAACGAACGGGAAATGAAGATCATCAGCGCCCGTCGACTGGCGGAAGACGGAGCGACGCTCGAAGAACTCGGCGCACATCTCGGGATATCGAAGGAGCGTGTCCGCCAGATCGAAAGCCGGGCCATGGAAAAGCTAAAGACCGCGCTGGTCACCGCAGATCCGCGGATGGCAACATACGCTTGAGCCTCGGTCGAGGTTTCCACAACATCAGCACGACGAAGCTCAGGTCCGGTTCTCGCCGGACCTCTTTTATTCCGCGATGATCTTGACCCTATCGCCTGGCGCGATCGAGGCGCCGGTCTGAAGTGCGTTGATCAATTTGAACAGATCAAGTTTTCGGTCCGTCCCCATCATGCGTGAGGCAAGCGTGGTGATGGTGTCGCCGGGCTTTACCGTCAAGACACGGACGCGCAACGGCTTCAGCGATGCAGCTTCGGACGATGTGATGTGGCGGAAGCTGGCGCGCAGGGTATCGGCGGTCTGCTCCAGCGCGGGGCTTCCCTTTGGCACAGCCGTCAGGAAGCGGAAAATTTGCGACTTGTCGCGGATGACGGTGACATCGAAGTCCCAGCGATCGGCGGAAGCACGTGCGGTTGCAGCTTCCATGCCGTTGATCGTCATGGGCTTGATGGTCGATGTGTCGAGGCCGGTGACCCAGCCGCTGGAGATATAGTTGGTGAGGCTCTGGTTCTGGCTGTCGGCAACGCCGTCGAAGCGAATTGCAATGTCGCCGGGGCCGGTGGCGAGCACCGCCTCGACCTTGTTGTCGATCCGAAAATCTGGCGGCACATCGAAGCGGATGCCAAGGCCACCGTGGAGGAAGGTTTGGCCGCGGACATAGCCTTCTTCCGGGCTATCGCCGTAGAGAAGTCCGTCGACGCCGTCGAGGTAGTAGTCGCGGCCCTTGTCGCCGACTTTGCCGTCCTCGCCGAATTCGCGGGCGTGATCACGGGCAAGGTCGATGCGCTGAGGCGTACTTGGGTGGCTGGACAGGAAGTCGAGGCTCTGGTCCACATCGGAGTTTGCCGACATGAACCGGCTATAGGCTTCCATGGCGTCGAGGAAGCGGGCTGCGGCGTAAGGATCATATCCCGCCTGGCCAAGGGTGCGGATGCCGATTTCGTCGGCTTGAAGCTCTTGCTGGCGCGAGAAGGCGGCAAGGCGCAGCTTGCCGCGTGCCAGGGCCTGTTTGCCGGCGATATCGCTCGAGAGGACTTCGGCAACAACGCGGCTGGCAATGACCTCGGCCTCTTCGCGCTTCTGGCGCTCGATGCCATGATTGGCTGTGACATGGGCCATCTCGTGCGACAGGACGGCGGCGACTTCCGAGGCATCGTCGGCGAGCGCCAACAGGCCGCGGGTGACATAGAGGTAACCGCCCGGCAAAGCGAAGGCGTTGATTGCCGGCGAGTTGAGAATGGTGATGCGGTAAGACTGCTGCGGGTTCTCGGAAACGCTCGTCAACGCACCGGCGATGCGGGCAACGAGGCGCTCGGTCTTGGCATCCTTGTATTCGCCGCCATAGCTCGCGACGATGCGCGGATGCTCGCGAGCACCCATTTGCGCGCGTGGATCGTTCTTTTGAACTTCCGAGACGATTTGCGGGTTGGCTGAAGGCGAAACGTTCGGCTGGTATGACTGGTCGACAAGCGATTGGCAGCCGTTCAGCGCGGACGCAGCCATGAAGACGAGCGCAAAGCGCCGCGCACGCGTCGTGACGCCGCGTTTCCACGCCGAGCCGGAGCCTGTTGCTTCACGTCGCTGGCGTTTCGTCTGCTTCAGGGCCTGTGTTCCACTCATCTCGTATACACGTCGGCGGGACGCCGGATGGAGCCGATCGTCATCGCATCTTGTCGAAGGTTAAGCCCATCCAAGTCGCCGCGCCGCTCTTGCGGATGGTATAGGCCTTTTGCTCTAGCTGATTTCAGCATCGGTTGCATAGCGAGACTCTGCTTAATTGTGGCGGCGTTGTATTTTAGCCAGCATGACGTCGATATTCTCCCGTCCTCGCAACAATGAAATTATGGCGAAAGTGGCGCCTCGTCTGCGCAGCCAATTCAATGCTGCAAAAATTCCTGCAACTCCGGGATGTCTTTGTGCTCAAGATAAGCATCGATCGGTGCTGCCAACCGAATTTTGCCGTCGTGGAGGAAGACGGCGTAGTCGGCAAGCCGCCTGATCTCTCTTGGATCGTGCGAGACGATGAGAACGGTATTTTCGGTCTCTTGATGAAGGCGCTTCAGAAGATCGGCCATCCCGGCCCGTAGGCTGGGATCGAGTGCTGCAAACGGTTCGTCAAGCAGAAGCAGCGGGCGGTTGCGCACCAATGCGCGCGCAAACGCTGCGCGCTGGCGTTCGCCGCCCGAGAGCGTTCCTGGCATCCGCCTCTCGAAGCCGGCAAGGCCGACCTTTGCCAATGCCTGTGATATCCGGTGACGGTCCTCTGCTGCGAATTTCAGCGAGGGACTGACGCCCAGTGCGACATTGGTAAAAAGATCGAGATGTGCAAAGAGGTTGTTGTCCTGAAAGACAAGCGATGCTGGGCGCTCGGCAGGATGGAGCGACGTGACATCCTGGCCGCCCATTGAGATTGTGCCTGTGTCCGGTGTCTCGAAGCCCGACAGCAGATTTAGAAATGTGGACTTTCCCGCCCCGGATGGCCCTGTCACCGCGATGATGTGTCCTTTCGGGATATTGCAGTCGAAGCGGAACTCCTGCGTCCCGAGCTTCAGTCGCACGTCGGTCATCACGATGCCCAGTGCGTCAGCCATGCATTTTGCCTTCTCCAGGCTTATGTCCCTGACCAGCGGTTCCCGCAATCGTCAGCAGAAAACATAGAAGGCCGAGGAGCAGGGCAAAGCCGTCGGCATCATTGGTCCGGTAGCTGCCAAGGCGGCTGTAGACCAGCCACGGCAGGGTCACAAGGCTGTCTGAGCCGAAAAGGGCAACGGCACCGAGGTCGCCGAGCGACAGTGCCATGGCAAAGGACATTGCCATCAACACCGGCCTGCGCAAGCCCGGCCAATCCACCAGACGATACCGCGCAAGGCCTGCGAGCCCGAGACTTGTTGCCAGTCGGTCAGTGCGTTGATGGTGAATGAAATAGGCGGGATCGAGGACGCGGATGACGAACGGCAGAGCCATGAGCGCGTTGATAAGGACGATGAGCAATGCGGCAAAGTGCGTCGGGTCAACGATCGGCCGCAATGCCAGAAACCAGCCGGTGGCGAGCACGATCGGTGGAACCAGCAAGACCAGCGACGACGAAGTGCGGAGCGCTGTCGCAACGATTGACAGAGTTGTCGGCTTTGAACGCCTTGCAGTGATGGCATGGCGCGCCCGGATGATTGCCAGCGAGGTTAGCACCGACAGCGCCCCGGCTGAGAGTGCGATTGCAAGGCTGGTGATTGCTGCCTGAATGAAAACGGCTTGGCCGATGAGCTTGACGAGATCTGCTTTCAATCCGGTCACCGCGACCGTTGCGAGCGGCAGGCCGACAAATAGCACTGCCAGCAGCAGCAATGCCGCGTCAATCAGCCGCGTGGCCGCTTGTTCCCCGTCGATGCGCCTTGTTCGCCTGCCCGCCGTCAGGCCGTGATCATCGGCGGTTGGAAACCGCGCCATCGCTCCAAGGACAATCGCGGTCACGGCGATCTGCATCAGCGACAAGGCGACGGCACGACCGGGATCGAAGTCGAAGCGGAGCGCCTGGTAGATCGCAACTTCGAGTGTCGTGGCGGCCGGGCCGCCTCCAAGCGTCAGGACCAACGTGAAGCTCGTCGCGCACAGCATGAAGATCAATCCCGCGATGCCGGGGATGAGCCCGCGCAAAACAGGCCATTCGACAAAACGGAAAACGGAGCCTGGCCGCATGCCGAGCCCTGCCGACAGCAGCCAATATTCTGCCGGCACACGCTCCAGTCCCGCCAGCATCAGCCGGCATGCCAGCGGCAGGTTGAAAAAGACGTGAGCAATGAGGATTCCGGTCAAACCATAGATGCTGATGGGTTGAGAAAGGCCGATTGCGAGGAGCGCTTGATTGAGCAGCCCGTGCCTACCCCATATGCCCAGCATGCCGATGGCGCCGATCAGTACCGGAAGCCCCATCGGGACGGCCATCAACCGGATAATCCAGATGCGACCAGCGAAATGCTGCTGTCGCGCAAGTGCGCGGGCAACAGGAATCGCCAACCCCACGGACAGAACGGTTGAAAGTGTTGCCTGGAGAAGCGTGAAACGCAGAACGCCAAGAATATACGTGTCGTACAGCGGATTGCTGCTTCCGGTCTTAATACCGACGGCGAGAAGCGTAATGATCGGCAGGCCGACAAATATCGCCATGCCGGCGAGGCTTGTTGCCCCGCCCGCCAAAGCGCGTCTTCGCTCCGCCATTGTCTGCATTGGCTAAGGCTTCAGTTCGTGCCGGTGGCTTTCAGCCACTCATCGATCCATGCCTTGCGGCTCTTGGCCACCGCGGAAGGGGACATCAGGAACGTCTTCGACGGCACCACCAATTTGCTGAAAGCCTCGGGCAATGGCTCGGATGTAGCCGATACCGGCATCATCCAGTTGTTGGTGGGAATGGTATCCTGGAATGCCGGAGAGACCATGAATTTGAGAAACTGACGCGCCACGTCCTCGTTGGGGGAGGATTTGATCAGGCCGGCGACCTCGATCTGGATATAGTGACCTTCGGAGAAGGCGGCGGCTTGATAACGATCGGTCTTGTCGACGATCATGTGATAGGCCGGCGATGTGGTGTAGGAAAGCACCATCGGCGCTTCGCCCTTGGTGAAGAGATCATAGGCTTCCGACCAACCCGGCGTTACCGTCAGCACACGGCCTTTCAGCTTGCTCCACGCGTCTGTTGCCTTGTCGCCATAGACGGACTTCACCCAGAGCAGCAGCCCAAGGCCCGGTGTCGAGGTCCGCGGGTCCTCGATGACGATCTTCTGCGAGGGATCGCCCTCGATGAGTTCGAGCATGCTTGTCGGTGGGTTCTTGATAGCCTGCGTGTCATAGACGACTGCGAAATGGCCGTAGTCGTAGGGAACGAAGACGTCGTCCTTGAATTCGCCCGGCACCTTCAGGCCGCTCGTGTCGATGCCGTGGGCGTCGAACAGGCCGGTCGCCTTGGCCTCGTCGATGAGGTTGGTGTCGAGGCCGAGGACGATGTCCGCCTTGGTGGTGGCGCCCTCGAGCTTCAGCCGGGAAAGCAGCGCGACGCCGTCGGTGACGCTGACATAGTTGACGGTGCAGCCGCAGGTCTTTTCGAAAGCGGCCTTGACCTTGGCGCCGGGGCCCCAGTCTGCGGTGAAGCTTTCATAGGTATAGATTGTCAGCGTCTTGTCGGCCGCCTCAGCGTTGCCGGGAATAGTGAATGCTGCGGCCAGAGCCAAAGCAAGGCCTGCCATCAATGTCGTCAGCGATCCGGTGGGCATGTCGCGCCTCCTCCATGGTTCGTGTTGAACGGGAAAAGGGCGCTTTGACATATCACGCGTCTAATCCCTCCGCCGGTGTTAGCCGGATCAGGTTCCGCGGGTTGGCTTGTCTAAAGCCTCTCAGCCTTGCGCACTTGACGCAGGGCACCCCGTTAGAGCGCTTGAAGATTTAGCGTGGAGGTCGCCCGGTGGCAAGGGGCGGCGATTGTCGTCCCTTGCACTGCAATCAGCCCAGCTATTCGGCAGCTTGCGCGGCAGTCGTCGGATCCGGTTTTTTGACGGCTCCGGGCAGTTGGACGTTCTTCAACATCGATGCCGAGACGAGGCCGATAAGGCAGGTGACGGCGGCAGTCATGAACAGCGGATTGAAAGCTGCAGCATAGGCATTGGCGACCGCCTCCCGTGTTGCATCAGGCAATAATGCCATCATCTTCGGCGTCAGTTCCTCGATGTTACTGATCCCAGGTATGGTGAGGCCGATATGCGACAGCCTGGCGGCAACGATGCCTCCATAGATGGAGATGGCAATCGACGCACCGCCCATGCGCGACAGGGTCACTGCACCGGTTGCAGCGCCGACATCGCGGCTTGTTGCGGCATTCTGCACGCCGATGATGGGGACCTGCTGCGCAAGGCCAATGCCAATGCCGTGCAGGAGCATGAAGAAGCCGATGAGGGCGATCGGAGTGCCCGCATGGACCTGCGACAATGCGGCGAACACAATCAGGCTGCAGGCAGCACTGGCAACGGCAAATGGCTTGTAGCGTCCCGTCGCTGAGATCAATCGACCGGTCGATAGCGAGCCGCAGACGATGCCACCCGTCAAGAGGATGAACAGCAGCCCGGCCATAGACGGCGAAAGGCCGGTCGTTGTTTGAAGGAACAGGGCGAAATAGTTGACCATGCCTATCCCCACCGCCCCGCTCGTGACCGAGCAGATCAGCAGGAGGCTGAATGTGGAGTTGCGGAACAGGGTCATCGGCACGATGGGTTCGGGCGCGCGCCGTTCGACAAATACCCAGGAGATTGCGCAGATGACACCGAATGCGATGACGCCAAGGCTTGCGGGCGACAGCAGCGATCCGAAAAGATCCGCGCCGTCGGCAGCGAGCACGATGCTCGTCGTCGTCATCGCGAGAAGAATTGCGCCGGCGTAGTCGATTTTCGGCTTACGCTCAGGCTTGCGATAGGGAAGCATCGTCACAAGCCCGGCAAGCACGATGAAGCCGATCGGCAGATTGACGAGGAAAATCGAACGCCAGCCGAAGAGGTCGCTCATCGTACCGCCGAGAACCGGACCGATGGCACCTGATGCCATAAGCGCGAGGCTGGAATAGCTCTGGTAGCGGGCCCGTTCGCGTGGTTCGAACAGGTCGGCGTTGATGGAGAAAATGGAGACAAGAATTCCGCCTCCTCCGAAACCCTGGAGGACGCGAGCTGCGATCAACGTGTTCATTGATACGGACAGGCCGCAAACGGCAGATCCGACAGTGAAGATGGTGATGGCCGTGATCATCACATATTTGCGGCCGAACAGGTCGCCCAACTTGCCATAGATCGGCATCACTGCGCTGAGCGAAAGCAGGTAGGCAGAGCCGATCCAGCCGAACCGCTCGAGATGGCCGAACTCGCCGACGATCGTCGGCAAAGCCGTCGACACGATCTGATTGTCGAGCGTTGCCATGAACATCGCGGTCAGGAGGAAAAGAAAGAGGATAAATCGCCGGCGAGGATCTGTAACGAGCGGCGCGGTCGCAGTTTGTATAGCCATGGAAACAGGTACCAATCTCGAATAGCGCGATATATGTGCTATTGGCATATAAATGTCAATGACACGTGAATGACGGATGCATATTTTAATTCAAGGAATGTTCTGATATGTCTGAGCAATGACGTCAGCCTCGATCACGCACGAAAACGAAGATTTGAAAGCCAGTGAAATGGAGAATGTCCTCCGGATCGGCCGGGTCATGACGCGCATGCGTTTGATGACCGGACGCCGCATGATCGGGCGGCTGGCAATTCAGAATGTTTCGCCGGGGCTGGAATTGTCCCATCTCGACGTTCTCGACGCCGTGAGGCGTGCGGAAGTTGCCGGAGAAGTGACGGTTGGTGCCATTGCCGATATCATGCGCATCGATCCGTCGCGGGCAAGCCGGATCGTTGCCGAAATGGTTAGTCGCGGTGTTCTGCGCCGTAAGGCTTCACAGGCGGATGCCAGGCGCATCGTCGTCGTGCTGACAGCACTTGGGCAGCGGTTGGTTGCCGAGATCCAGGCTCAGAAGCTGTCGTTGATTAAGGGTATTGTCGCGGATTGGTCGCCTGATGATATCGAGGCGTTCTCGCGGTTGTTCGACCAGTTCATCGGTGGTTTCGAGCAGGCGTTCAAGGCGCACTACAAGGAAACGGACGGTTGACGGCCGCCTTTTCGGTTTCGGCGCCGGGCTGCTCTTCCCTATAGGCCCGTCTTTGCGCTATGGGCTTGGCGCATGAACCAATCCACCTTCACCATTCTGCTCGGCGGCGAGTTGCACCTTACGGATCGCTTGAAAGCGGCCGTCAAGGACAGCCGCTTCATCGCGGCCGACGGAGGGATGCGCCATGCGGCGGCACTTGGAGTGGTTCCCGAGCTTTGGGTCGGCGATTTCGATTCGACGCCACCCGATCTGCGCGATGCCTTTCCAGATGTGGCGAAGCAACCCTATCCGGCCGCAAAGGCCGCAACCGATGGTGAGATCGCGGTGCTGGAGGCAATCCATCGCGGTGCCAAGCGGCTGATCCTTGCCGGAGCGCTCGGCGGCGAGCGCTCCGACCATGCGCTGGCGCTTCTTCTTTATGGCGTCCGCCTTGCCGAACAGGGCTTTGACGTTCTCTTGACCTCTGGTCATGAAGAGGCAGTGCCGCTTCTGCCCGGCGAGATCGTTCTCGATCTGCCCAAGGGCAGCCTGTTTTCGGTCCCTGGCTTCAGCGAGCTCAAGGGCCTTTTCATCCATGATGCGCGCTATCCGCTTGCCGACTTCCATTTGCCGTTCGGCTCGTCGCGCACCATTTCCAATGTCGCGGAAGGCCCTGTGCGCTTTTCGCTTGCAAGCGGCAGGGCGATCATACTCGCCCGCCCCTATGACCTTTCCGGAGTCTGATCCTTGGCGCCTCCTATTCTTAAACTCGACGATATTTTTCTAAGCTTTGGCGGAGCGCCGCTTCTGGCAGGAGCGTCGCTGCAGATCGAGCCGGGAGACAAAATCTGCCTGGTCGGCCGAAACGGTTCGGGCAAGTCGACATTGCTGAAGATCGCTGCCGGACTTGTCGAAGCGCAATCCGGCGAATTTTTCCGTCACCCCTCGTCGACGGTAAGATATCTCGAGCAGGCGCCCGACTTCGGCGATTTCAAGACTGTCGCCGCCTATGCGGAGGCGGGCCTTGGACCGAGCGACGATCATTATCGCGTCAGCTATCTGTTGTCCCATCTTGGACTGACCGGCGAGGAAGACCCGAACATGTTGTCGGGGGGCGAGGCGCGCCGGGCGGCACTGGTGCGCGTGCTGGCGCCGGAGCCAGACATCCTGCTCTTGGACGAGCCGACCAACCATCTAGACCTGCCGACGATCGAATGGCTGGAAGGCGAGCTCAGGAAGACGCGCAGCGCCCTCGTGCTGATCTCGCACGACCGGCGCTTCCTCGAGAAGGTATCGACCGCCACCGTCTGGCTCGACCGCGGCACCTCGCGCAGGCTCGACAGGGGCTTCGGGTCGTTCGAGGCCTGGCGCGACCAGGTGCTGGAAGCCGAAGAGCTGGAGCAGCACAAGCTTGGCAAGGCGATCGAACGCGAGGAGCACTGGCTGCGCTACGGCGTCACCGCCCGGCGCAAGCGCAACATGCGCAGGCTCGGCGAATTGCAGGGAATGCGGGCGGACTATCGCGGGCACAAGGGACCGCAGGGCTCTGTGCAGGCCAATATCTCCGACGTTCAGGAATCCGGCAAGCTGGTGATCGAGGCCGAAAACATCACAAAGACCTATGGTGATCGCACGATCGTCGCGCCGTTCTCGATCCGGGTTCATCGCGGCGATTGCATTGGCTTGGTCGGGCCGAACGGCGCCGGCAAGACGACGCTCCTGAAGATGCTGACCGGCGAGCTGGTGCCCGACAGCGGGACAGTAAAGCTCGGAACCAATCTGGAGATCGCCACTCTCGATCAGAAACGCGAAGACCTCAATCCGGAAGAGACGCTCGCGCATTATCTGACGGACGGGCGCGGCGAGAACCTGCTGGTCAACGGTGAGCAGCGGCATGTGACGGGCTATATGAAAGACTTTCTCTTCCAGCCGGAACAGGCCCGCACGCCAATCCGCAAACTTTCGGGCGGCGAGCGTGCCCGCCTGATGCTTGCGCGCATCCTGTCGCGACCGACGAACCTTTTGATCCTCGACGAACCGACCAACGACCTCGACATCGAGACACTGGATTTGCTGCAGGAGATTGTCGCAGGCTTTGCCGGAACCGTGATCCTCGTCAGCCATGATCGCGATTTCCTCGACCGCACCGTGACGTCGACGATCGCGCCGGCAAATCCGGACGACCCGGATGGGCGCTGGATCGAGTACGCCGGCGGCTATTCGGACATGCTGATCCAGCGCAAGGGCGTCATTGAGGACCGCAAGCGGGTCGAAAAGGCGGATCGGACCAAAGCGCCCGACGTGGTCGCGCCTGCCCAGAACAACTCTCCGCGGGCCAAGGGAAAGCTATCCTTCAAGCAGAAATTCGCCTTGGACAACCTTCCAAATGAGATGGTCAAGGCGGAAGCCGAGATCGCCGCTCGTGAGAAGAAGATGGCTGACCCAAGCCTTTTCACCAAGGATCCGGCCGGCTTCAATAGACTTGCAGCGGAGATGGAAAAGCTGCGGGCAAGCATTGCCAGGATGGAAGAGGAATGGCTGGAGCTCGAGGCCCTGCGTGAAGAACTCGAAGGCTAATTTTTCGTTTACTTCAAAAATTCTATAGTTAACAAATAGTTAGCAGATATTTTTTTGTCTCACGGCGGAACATTCCTGTTTACCGGCCATTATCCAGCTGACGCGGGATATCCCCTGGAGTCCGATCAAAATCGGATCGGTCTCATGCCGGCAAATGTAATGCGTCGTTGGCAGAAGGAAATGATGTGATGAACGAAAAAGTACTGATCGTGGAAGATGAAATGCTGGTCGCGCTCGACCTCGAGGATATGGTCAAAGAGAGCGGAATGAAGGTTGTCGGCATCGCAAACAACATGGAGCGAGCGATGCAAGCCGCCCCGCTCGCCGACATCGCGTTCGTCGATGTCAACCTGTCGGATGGAGCCACAGGTCCGGCGATCGGGCAGATGCTCGCTGAGAAATTCGGTATCGCGGTGATCTTCATGACAGCCAATCCGGAGGTGGTTGCCCAGGGCGTAAGCGGGACGCTCGGTGTCGTCACAAAACCGATCGCGCCACGCGTGGTGGAGCAGTCGCTAAGATATGCGATGCGGCGGCGCGCCGGCCAGCTTGCAACCGTCCCGGCGGAGATGCAGGTTTTTGTCGCCTAGCTTTCAATAGCCGGCTGTGGGTCGAAGTCCGGAGCCTTACAGGCATTGATTGATTTGACAATTGATTGATTGGCGAAGCCTATTTACATCGGTAGCAGAATGGGCATGATCGTGGCCAAGACCGAGGTAACTGCTCGCGGCTACGAATAGCAGGCCGGATTCAAGACCTTAAATGCCTCCGCACAATGGTAACTGCTAGACTGCGCGAATTTCGCAAATAAATATTTCGTACCTCGGATCGAATACGGACTGCATGTTGTCGGCAAAGCCGCTGGCTCCTCCGGAGAGCCTGCGGGCTATTGGTGAGGGGATTTCCATGAAACGCGACTTTATTCGCTTCGCACTTCTCGGTTGTTCGGTTGCGCTTCTCACCTGGACGCCGGTATCCGCACAGAGCGCCCCGCCGCCGGCCCCGGTGACGGTTGCCAAGCCGGTCGTTCGCGAGGTGACCGACAGTGACGAATTCATCGGCCGCTTCCAGGCCGTCGACGAGGTCTCCGTGCGCTCGCGTATCGGTGGCTATCTGCAGGAGGTAGATTTCCAGGACGGTGCCATGGTCAAGCAGGGCGACTTGCTCTTTGTCATCGACCAGCGGCCCTATATCAACGCGCTTAACGAGGCGACCGCGTCACTCGAAGTGTCAAAGTCGACGCTGACCAATGCCGACGCACAATTCGCCCGCACGCAATCGCTCGCCAGCACCGGCAGCTTGTCGGCATCAAATCTCGACGACCGCCGCCGTGACCTGATTTCTGCACAGGCCAATGTTCGCGGTGCCCAGGCGGCCGTGGATCGGGCGACACTCGACATGGAATACACCAAGATCACCGCGCCGCTTTCCGGCCGCATCGATCGCCGGCTGATCTCGGTCGGCAATCTCGTCCAGGCCGACCAGACCGCGCTCACCTCGATCGTGTCGCTCGACCCGATCGATTTCTATTTCGATGTCGATGAACGCCGGCTGCTTTCCTATGCCGACCAGGCCCGCAAGAACGGCAGTAATCTGCAGGAAGGTGGCGGCGCGCTTGAAGTCACGGTGAAGATCGCCGACCAGGCGCAACAGGAATTCAAGGGAAAGCTCGATTTCGCCGAGAACCGCGTCGATAACGCGACCGGCACGATGCGGGTCCGGGCCCGTTTCCCGAATCCGAACTTCGTGCTGCAGCCCGGCCTTTTCGGCCGGATCGAAGTGGCCGGTTCGAATAGCTATCAAGCCATCCTCGTCCCCGACGAGGCGATCGCAGCCGACCAGGACCAGCGGGTCGTCTATGTGGTCGGCAGCGACGGCAGCGTCACCGGCAAGCCGGTGCGCCTCGGACCCAAGCTTTACGGTTACCGGGTCATTCGCAGCGGCATGACCGGCGATGAGACCATCGTCGTCAACGGCCTGATGCGCATTCGGCCCGGTGCCAAGGTCGCACCGCAGATGAGCACGCTTCCACCGGAAGCTCCGAATGCGGGGTCCGGCCAATGAGATTTTCCCATTTCTTCGTCGACCGACCGATCTTTGCGTCGGTTCTATCGATCGTGCTGTTGATCGTCGGTGGCATTGCCTATTTCCAGCTTCCGGTCGCGCAATACCCCGAGATCGCACCGCCGACGATCGTGGTGCGCACCTCCTATCCCGGCGCGGATTCGCAGACGATCGCCGACACGGTGGCAACGCCGATCGAACAGGAAGTCAACGGCGTCGAGGACATGCTTTATATGTCCTCCTATTCCAGCGCCGACGGCTCAATGGCACTCACTATCACCTTCAAGCTCGGCACCGATCTCGACAAGGCGCAGGTGCTGGTCCAGAACCGCGTCGCCATTGCCGAACCGCGCCTGCCGGATGACGTGCGGCGCATCGGCATTACGACGGTCAAGAGCTCACCCGATCTGATGATGGTCGTGCACGTGCTTTCGCCCAGCAATCGTTATGACCAGCTTTATATCTCGAATTATGCACGCTCGCGCATCCGCGATCTTCTCGTCCGCCTCGACGGCGTCGGCGACGTGCAGCTCTTCGGCGAACGGCAATATGCGCTTCGCATCTGGCTCGATCCGCAGAAGCTGTCGGCCTATGGCATGACTGCCGGGGATATCGTTCAGGCGCTTAGAGATCAGAACGTCCAGGTCTCCGGCGGTTCGATCGGCGGTCCGCCGGCATCAGGGACCAACGCCTTCCAATATACCGTGACGACGCAGGGACGCTTTTCCGATGCGCGGCAGTTTCGCTATGTCATCGTCAAGGCGACCGATAGCGGCCGTCTCGTCCAGTTGCAAGATGTGGCCCGCGTCGAGCTTGGTGCCCAGGACTATGTCACCAACAGCTATCTGAACGGCAGTCCGGCCGTGGCGCTTGGTATTTTCTCCCGGCCTGGCACCAATGCCTTGCAAGCGGCAGCCGATATCCAAAAGATGATGACCGCCCTGTCGCAGGATTTCCCGCCGGGGCTCGAATATCGCATCGTCTATAATCCGACCGAGTTCATCTCCGAATCGATCACCGAGGTCTACAAGACGATCTTCGAAGCAGCGATCCTTGTGGCGATCGTGGTGCTGGTGTTCCTGCAGTCCTGGCGCACGGCGATCATTCCGATCGTTGCCATTCCGGTGTCGCTGATCGGCACCTTTGCCTTTCTGCTCGCATTCGGCTTCTCGCTGAACCTATTGACGCTGTTCGGGCTGGTACTTGCCATCGGCATTGTCGTCGACGACGCGATCGTCGTCGTCGAAAATGTCGAACGCAATCTTTCGCTGGGCATGACCCCGAGGGAAGCCTCGCACACGACGATGAACGAGGTCGGCACGGCAGTGCTTGCGATCTCGCTCGTCCTCATCGCCGTCTTCCTGCCGACCGCGTTCATTCCGGGAATCTCCGGCCAGTTCTACCGGCAATTCGCCGTGACCATATCCGTTGCGACGGCGATTTCCTGCCTCAACTCGCTGACGCTGTCGCCAGCACTGGCAGCGATCGTGCTTCGTCCGCACGACCACAATAAATCCCACAACATCTTCTCGCGGTTCGGCCGTAGCCTTGGCAACGGTTTCAACCGCGGCTTCGACCGGATGAGCCACGGCTATTCCTGGCTTGTGCGCCACATCGTCGGCACCGGGATTGCTCTTTTCTGCGCGCTCCTCGTCTTCGTCGGATTGCTTGGAGCGACATGGTACATGGGCAAGATCGTGCCACAGGGCTTCATTCCGACCGTCGACCAGGGCTACGCGATCGTCGTCGTGCAATTGCCAGATGGAGCGTCGCTGTCGCGTACCGACGCGGTGATCCAGCGGGCCTCCGAGATCATCCGCAAGACGCCCGGCATCAAGAATGCGGTCGCTTTCGCCGGCTTCAATGGAGCGACCTTCACCAATGCCTCGAATTCGGGGGTTATCTTCACGCCCTTTGACAGTTTCGAGGACAGACAGAAGAGCGGTCTGACAGCGAGCAAGATCATCGGGCAGCTCTATGGCAATCTACAGAGCATCCAGGAAGCCTTCATCATCGCGGTGCCACCGCCTTCGATCCGCGGCGTCGGCAATTCCGGTGGCTTCAAAATGCAGATCATGGACCGTGAAAATCCCGACATGCGCCGCATCCTGCCGCTTGCCTATCAGATGATGGGCACGGCGGCGCAGAATAAGGGGCTGTCGGGTGTGTTCACCACCTTCTCGGCCAACAGCCCGCAATTCTTCCTCGCCGTCGACCGCGACAAGGCGCGGGCGCTGAACGTGCCGATCCCGAATATCTTCGAAACGTTGTCGATCAATCTCGGCACATCCTACGTCAACGACTTCAATGCCTTCGGCCGCATCTATCAGGTGCGAGCGCAGGCGGACCAGCAATACCGCATGGACAGGGACGATATTCTGGCATTAAAGGTTCGCTCAGCCACCGGCGCGCTGGTGCCGCTCGGCACGCTGGTCGATATCCGCGACACGACCGGCCCGTCGCTCGTCCAGCGCTACAACATGTATGTATCGGTGCCGCTCCAGGGCAATCCCGGCCCCGGCATATCGACCGGTACCGCGCTCGATACGATGGAAGGCATGGCAAAGAGCCTGCTTCCGGCAGGCACGACCTTCGAATGGACCGAGCTTGCCTATCAGGAAAAGAATACCGGCAACACGGCGGTCTATATCTTCGCATTGTCGGTGATCTTCGTCTTCCTGGCGCTGGCGGCGCAGTATGAAAGCTGGATCCTGCCGCTGGCGATCATCCTGATCGTACCGCTTGCAGTTCTGGCTGCCCTCATCGGCGTCCATCTCAGGGGCCAGGACAACAATATCCTGACGCAGATCGGCCTGATCGTCCTGATCGGCCTTGCGGCCAAGAACGCCATCCTGATCGTCGAGTTCGCGCGACAAGCGCAGCTTGAGGGCAAGAACGCCGTCGAGGCGGCAATCGAGGCGAGCCATCTGCGGCTGCGTCCGATCCTGATGACTGCTTTCGCCTTCATCCTCGGCGTCGTGCCGCTGATGATTGCAACCGGACCCGGCGCGGAGCTACGCCAGTCTCTCGGCACCGCGGTGTTCTCGGGCATGTTGGGCGTAACCCTGTTCGGCCTGTTCCTGACGCCGGTGTTCTACGTGGTCCTGCGCCGACGCCAAAAGCGCGTAGAATCTGAAATCAAGGAAGAAGCGGCCGCCTGAAAGGCGTCCGTCAAGCGGCCGAATGGACATCAGAGGTGCGGATTGCGTGGCCGGTATTTGGTCACCAGCCGCTGGTTGATGTCCTTGGCGCCAGGCATGTTGGCGCTGAGATAGACCGGTGCCTCGCCGGATTTCGACAGTTCCGCAGCGACTTCGGCGAAGATGGCGTTTAGCACCGTCACGCCGATCGCCGTCGAGACCGGGCCGACCTTCAGCCCGCTTCCAGGCAGGTCGATCACGGCATCGCCCGGCGGAAGACCATTGTCGAGGACGATATCGGCGAGATCTGCCAATCTGCGGCGGCCATTGGCGATCGCTGCCGAATAGGCAAGGGATGTCACGGCGATGATCGTCGCGCCGATCTCGCGACCATAGTCGGCTGCCTCCGTCGGTGCGGCGTTGACGCCGGAATTGGAGGCTATGATCAGCACATCGCCCTTTTCCATGCGATAGCGCTCCATGACCGGGCGAACGAGGCCCTCGGTCCTCTCATAGACCGAGCTGATGACAGCGCCTTCGTGGAGCATGGCCGAGCCCACCAGGATGGGGATGGTGATTGCCACGCCACCGGCGCGGTAGTGGACTTCCTCGGCCAGCATATGTGAATGGCCGGTTCCGAAGATATAAACACGGTGGTCGGCCCGTGCGGCCTTGCAGATGACCGCCGCCGCTTTCGACATCGGCTCGGCAAGTGTTTCGCGCAGTTCCCCGAGCCTCTGGATGAGGCTTGTGAAATAAGCGTCGGTGATCGCAGTCATGCCGGCGTCTCTCTTTCTTTGTACTTTGGCTGGAGCCTCTAGGCCGAGAGCTCGCCTGCCATCCAGGTGGCGGTTACCTCAATGGTGTCATTGATGTGAGCAAGATCAGCGCGGGCGCCAGGCCTAAGATGGCCGCGATCAGCCAACCGCAGGAAGCGGGCAGGGTAGGAAGTGGCCATGCGCAATGCCTCGACCAGCGACAATTCGAGCACGCTGACGCCGTAGCGGATCGTTGACGCCATATCGACGTCGGAGCCTGCAAGCGTGCCGTCTGCGAGCACGACCCTCGAGCAAAAGCCGCCTTCCTTGCGATAGACGGTGCGGCCGTTCAGCGTGAAGCTCTGCTTGTCTGAACCGACGAGCGACATCGCATCGGTGACGAAAAACAGCCGCCCTTCACCGCGCTTGGCGCGCAGTGCGACACGAAGCGCCCGCGGGTCGACATGGTGTCCGTCTGCGATGATGCCGCACCAGGCGGAGGGATGATCGATCGCCGCGCCGACCAGGCCGGGCGCGCGGTGGCCGAGCTGGCTCATGGCATTGAAGAGGTGGGTGACGCCGCGCGCGCCGGCGTCAAAGCGCATGTCGGCGACGTCGGCGGTGCAATCGGAATGGCCGATGCTGACGATGACGCCTGCCTCGTTAAGCGCCTGAACCTGACGATCGGTCACCTGCTCGGCTGCTATGGTGACAAGCAGCGTGCCGATCTCCTCGCGAGCGCGGATGAAAGTCTTGACGTCGCTGTCTTCCACCGGCCGCATGAGTTCCGGCAGATGCGCGCCTTTGCGGGCTGGCGATAGATGCGGCCCTTCGAGATGCAGACCGACAACGCCGCGGCCGGCCTTGACCGCCTCGATCGCGGCTTCGATCGCCGCTGTCGATGCGGCGCCGACGTCGGTAATCAAGGTGGGCAGCATGGCGGTCGTGCCGTAGGTTCGATGGCCTTTGGCAATGATGTACATGGAGTCCGGCGAGGGATCGTCGTTGAGCATCCTGCCGCCGCCGCCGTTGACCTGCGCATCGATGAAGCCGGGCGACAGAACGCCGCCCTCAAGGCTGATGATCTCGGCGCCTTCGGGCAGGCCGCTATAAGATGTGATTGCCTGCACGCGGCCATTGCTGGTGACGAGCGCGCTATTCTCATGGAGACGCTCGCCGTCGAAGATCCGGGCACCGGTGAAGACCTTGTAATCCATCACATAGTCTCCGTGACCTTGAGGAGATTGGCCGGCTTATCCGGATCAAAACCTTTGCGACGCGTCACGGACTCGATCAGTCGGTAGTAGCAGAGTATCGACACAAGCGGGTCCAAGAGGCCGTTTCCGGTCGAGGGCGTGCGCAGATTGACACCGGGCAATGCCGTCGTCGAGAAGGATACCGCAGTCGCCCCCAATTTCTGCAGGCGCTCCAGCGCCTGGGCATTGTTTGCGAAGGCGGCGTCATCAGGAGCGAAGGCAACGACTGGAAAGCCTGGCTGAACCAGCCGCATCGGGCCGTGCATCAATTCGGCAAGAGAGAAGGCCTCCGCGTGCAGACCAGAGGTCTCCTTTGCCTTCAATGCCGCTTCAAGCGCAATCGCAAAGGCCGGGCCGCGTCCGCCGGTGTAAAGCGATGTCGCGTTGAAGAACACGTCTTCGGCTTCGGCGGCATTGATGCCGGCCGTTGCCGCCAGAGCCTCCGGCAGCCTTGCAAGGCCGGTCTGCAAGTCGGTGCTATGGGCAACCGCTGCCGTCACACCGGCAAGGGCTGCAACCGCCGCTATGAAGGATTTCGTCGCTGCCACGCTTTTTTCAGCGCCGGCATTGAGGTCGAGCACGATGTCGGCCTGTTTGGCCAGCGGGCTGTCGGTGACATTGACAACGGCGATCGTGGTTGCGCCGCCTCGTTTTGCCGCCGCCTGCAGCGCGATAATGTCGGGACTGCCGCCGGACTGAGAGACGGTGAAGTGGATGCCGCCTTGCAGGTGCAGCGCCGAACCATAGACCGAAGCGATGGAAGGGCCGACTGATGCAACCGGGATGCCGCAGGAAATTTCGAACAGATATTTGAAGAAAGTCGCTGCGTGGTCCGATGAGCCTCGCGCTGCCGTGGTAATCACCGGCGGACGGGCCGCGGAGAACAGCTTTGCAATCTCGACAAAGACGGGCTTTTCCTTTTCAAGCAGAGTTGCCACGACGTGAGGCGCCTCGCCTGCCTCCTTCAGCATCAGGGATTGGGTGTCGCTCATAGGTCATCTCCAATTTTCAGTTCGGCAACGAAATCATAGGCGTCGCCGCGATAATGTGATCGCGTGTATTCAACGACACGCTGGTCTTCCAGGCGGGAAACGCGCTCGATCAATAGCGCCGGTGCGCCGGGCTGAACGTCGAGGATCGCGGCAGAGGATGGGTCCAGCGTGACCGCCGTCAGGCGCTGCAAGGCGTGGACCGGCCGGAAACCGTTCTCGGTCAGCGCATCATAGAGCGAACCTTCACCTGCCGCATCTTGTTGAAGAAATTTTATCGGCACGACGGCGCGCTCGATGGCGAGCGGCAGTCCATCCGCCAGACGAAGGCGGTCGAGCCGCAATACCGGTTCGTCGAGGCCGAGGCCGAGGACGAAACTTTCCTCCGGTGCCGGCTTGCCCACCGTGCGTGACAATATCCGAGCCGCAGGCGAGCGTCCGCGCGAGCGCATGTCTGCCGAGAAAGATGAAAGCCGCCACAAAGATTGCTCCATCCGCTCGACCTTCTGCGATACGAAGGTGCCGCTGCCATGCCGCGATTCCAGCGCTCCCGACGACATCAGGTCACGATAGGCGGTGCGCACCGTGACCCGGCCAATTTGCAGCGCCTCTGCAAGATCGCGTTCAGCGGGAAGCGCCGCACCGGGCTTCAGCAGGCCTTCGTGGATCAATCCCGTCAGCGCCTGCGCCAGCCGTTTGTACAACGGGCCACTCAAGGCCCCATCTCGCAAACCCCTGGCACTCAGCTCTGAGATTAAAATGGTTCTATCCATGGCTCGATTATAGAACCTATCTAGAACCAATTGGCAAGGATTGATTTGTGAAACTATGGCCAAACGAAAACGGCCGCATGCTTTTCAGCATGCGGCCGCGACGTGACGAACCGAAGACCGGTCAGCTTCTGGTGAAGATGTAGTCCGTTTCCTGCCGCAGCACTTCGCCCGGGCGCAGGACGGCATTGGGGAAGCCTTCGTGATTGACGGCATCGGGCCATATTTGCGTTTCCAGGCAGAACCCCGCGAATGGTCCGATCCGCTGGCCATCGTGACCGGGGACGGGGACATTGAGCTTGAAGCCCGTATAGAACTGCACGCCGGGTTCGGAAGTCCGGACTTCCAGCGCAACGCCGGAATTGTTGCTGCGGGCCAGCACGACCGAGCGCTTTGCGGTGCGCTCAGGCGACAGGCAGAAATTGTGGTCGTAGAGCATCTGCTCGCTCCCAGCGAAGCGCTTCATCGGCGACATCTCACGGAAATCGAACGGCGTGCCGTCAACGGGCCGGACTTCGCCCGTTGGAACCTGATGTTCATCCGTCGGCAGGTAACCGTCGGCTGCGATCATGATGTCGTGGCCGAGTGCGTCGTCGTGACCGTCGAGATTGAAGTAGGCGTGCTGGCAGACATTGGCAAGCGTTGGCTGATCCGTCGTGGTTTCGTAGGTCACGGATAATTCGCCATCGCCGTGGACCCAATAGGTGGCCTGGATGGTGCAGTTGCCCGGGTAGCCGGCGCGGCCATCGGGATCGACGATCTTCAGCACGACGCGATCGGCGGCGTGCTCGACTATCGTCCAGTTGCGCTTGGCTGTGTTGTCCTTGCCGCCGTGGAGGTGGGTGACGCCCTTTTCGTTGAGCTCGAGCTGGTAGTTCTTGCCGTCGATGGTGAATTTGCCGCCGCCGATCCGGTTGGCGCAGCGCCCCGGCGTCGCGCCGAAATATGAGGAATGAGCGGGATAACTGTCGAAATCGTCAAAGCCGAGCAAGAGCGATGGCTGATGCCCTTCGAGGCGCAGATCCTGGATGACGGCACCCCAGCTGATGATGTGTGCCGTCAAGCCGCCGCCGCTGATCTTGACGCGATAAACGGTCTCGCCCGCTGTGGTCTTGCCGAAGACCTCCCGTTCCAAAGCACTTTCCGTCATTGTCGATCATCCATCCATGGCTGAAATTCGCTTCCCCGACCCTGCCCGGATTTGCCCAAATCCGCAACGGCCCCGCTTCCCAAAATTGGATCCGGCGCCGGAATGGCAAGTGATGTCAGTTACTGCGTGCCGATTTTTTCAAGGCTATAGGGTGTGGTCTGATAGATTTCGTTGATCCAGTTGCCGAAGAAGAGATGGGCATGGCTGCGCCAGCGGTTCAGCGGCGTCAGCGCCGGATCGTTGTGCGGAAAGTAGTCATGCGGCATCTTGATCGGCACGCCGGTATTGACGTCGCGGAAATATTCGTCGGCCAGCGACGTCGAATCATATTCGACGTGATTGAACATATAGAGCCGCTTGCCGGCCTGTTCATGCACCAGGCAGATGCCCATCTCAGGCGATTCCATCAGTATCTCAAGGTCCGGCACCGCCTCGATATCGCGGCGGCGCACCTCGGTCCAACGCGATACGGGCACGGCGAAATCATCGGAAAAGCCGTTGAGGTAGACGGACGAGGGCGCAAGATTCTGGTGCCTGTACACGCCAAATGCCTTCTCCTTCAGGGTATGCTTCGGCACGCCATGAAAGTGATAGATCGCAGCCATGGCTCCCCAACAGACGTTCAGCGTCGAGTGGACGTTTGTCGTCGTCCAGTCGAGAATCTCACGCATCTCGTCCCAGTAGGTCACGTCCTTGTAGTCCAATAGCTCGATTGGAGCACCGGTGATGATGAAGCCGTCGAATTTGCGGTCCTTTATTTCCTCCCAGGTCTCATAGAAGGAAAGAAGGTGTTCTTCTGACGTGTTCTTGGCTTTGTGGCCGCCGATGCGAACCAATGAAAGCTCGACCTGCAGCGGAGATGCGCCAACGAGGCGTGCCATCTGTACCTCGGTCTTGACCTTGTTCGGCATGAGATTCAGAAGGCCGATGTGCAGCGGGCGGATGTCCTGGCGGACGGCCACCGTTTCGGTCATCACCCGCACGCCCTCATGGACGAGGGTTTCGAAGGCGGGGAGCGTATCGGGAATCCTGATGGGCATTGCGGTCACTCGATCGGAACTAGAACCGGCAAAACAAAAAACCGGCGGCGAAAAAGAATCGCTACCGGTCCGCATGCGGCCCCATTTAGCGACTTATTTAACGTGGCTGCAAGCCGGCCGGCCAAATCACCACGAATTGCTTAGATAGCGCCGGACAGGTTGCGAATCAACCGGTGAATCGGCGTTGCCGCGACAGGGCGGAGGATTACGACCCCAGTCGGTTGGAACTACGCATTTTAGTGGAGCGATGGTGACCTGCAACAATCGGCCTTTTGAGATATACTATCGATGTTGTCAGCCTCCGAATCGATTTGCGTGCGCTTCGCAGCGCTGACCGGGCTCCAGGCGTCGATGTGCCATGGCGAACGGCAAAACCAAGGGGAAGGCTTCATAAAGGTTTGAAGCGCAGACTATCGGTTGGCTGTATCAGGTTCAACGCGCGAGACCGGAAGGAACTTAACGTGATCGCGTAGAACCGCCGCATGGGGTGGACATGCGCGTTGGCCATGATTATCTGGGGAGAAGACGTTGCAGGGAAGTATTGATGGCCGTCGATAGCCAAAGCAAGCCAAGCACACAGGGAGACGATCGGGTAGGTTATGAACTGAGCGTGTTACGCAGGCTCGGGGTCATGCTTTCTGCATTCTGGAATTCAGCCGTCCGCTATAAGATCATTTCCATCACCGTCGCGCTTTTCGCGATCATATTCATTACAGCCTATGTTCAAGTCATGCTCAACGAGTGGAACGCACCGTTCTACGATTCGCTGGCGCGTCGCGACGTGGGCGAGTTTTTCCATCAGCTCGGTGTGTTTGGCATGATTGCCGGCACCCTGCTTATCCTCAACGTGATCCAGGCCTGGTTCAACCAAATGGCGGCGCTCTTTATGCGCGAAGGCCTTGCCCGCGATCTGGTGGATCAATGGCTGAAGGGCAAGCGCGCGTTGAAGCTCGGCTCGTCCGGGCTGATCGGCGTCAATCCGGATCAACGCCTGCACGAGGACGCCCGTAACCTTGCCGAAAGCACGACGGGCCTGGCGATCGGGCTCGTCCAGTCGACGATCCTGCTCATCAGTTTCATCGGCGTCCTCTGGGAATTGTCGAGCGGTTTCATCTTCCATTTTCGCGGTTCGAGTTTCTCTATCCCGGGCTATATGGTCTGGGCGGCGATCATCTATGCAGCCTCCGCCTCGATCCTCAGTCAGCTTGTCGGGCGGCGGTTGGTTCGGCTGAACGCCGACCGGTATTCCAAGGAAGCAGAACTGCGCTTTGCACTGATGCATGCCAATGAGTATATGCCGGCGATCACGGTTGCAGGCGGCCAGGAAAACGAGCGCCGGCGCATCAACACCGATATATCGTCGGTCCTATCCGTCATCCGCCAATTGGCGATCGCCAATACCAACCTTACCTGGGTGTCGGCAAGTTACGGCTGGATGGTCCTGGTCATCCCGATCCTGGTCGCGGCACCGGCTTACTTTGCCGGTGGCCTCAGCCTTGGGCAGCTGATGATGGCGGTTGGCGCGTTCAATCAGGTCAACACGGCACTGCGCTGGTACGTTGCTAATTTTGGTCCGATCGCCGAGTGGCGGGCAACCCTGATGCGCGTCACCGATTTCCGCCAGGCGCTGGTGGATATGGACATTGCCCGCGACCTGCCGAACACGATCGCGCTCCAACCGTCATCGGGAGATAAGTTGACGCTGAGGGATCTCGAAATCTCGACTAAGACGACCGATGAGATCGTCGAAAACGGTTTCCGGATCCGCGAAGGCACCGTCACCATCGAGGCTGGCGAACATATCATGGTCAATGGTGACCACGGGGTAAATCGCAAGCTGCTGTTCCAGGCTCTCGCCGGCCAGTGGCGCTGCGGCACCGGCGAGATCGATCTGCCGCCGATGGAGCAGATATTGTTCATGCCGCACACCGCCTATGTACCGGGCGGCACGCTGCGCGAAGCCGTGACGTTTCCCGAGGATCAAAATACCTATGCCGATGCCGATGTTGAGACAGCCATTGAAAAGGCCGGCCTTGATCGCCTCAAGGGCAAGCTCAACACCCGGGCGCGCTGGGATCGCATGCTCGATACCGACGAACAAAAGGCAGTCGCCTTTGCCCACGCGCTGCTTGCCAAGCCTCGCTGGCTGATACTCGACGAAACGCTCGAAGGTCTCGAGCCTGATATCCAGGAACGTTTTGCCGGGCTTCTGACCGAGATGAAAGACACGACCACGATCTATATCGGCCGCTCCGAGGCCTATGTGCAGGCATTGTCGCCGCGGGTCATCCACCTTCAGGCGCTGGCGACACCCGCAGACACGGTCAGTCCCACAGCTGCACCAACTGTTGCGACGACCCCTGCTGCAACTGGATTGCCGAAGGCGAAGGCGCTTTCCATGGTGTACCCCAGCGGAGGGGAGCGTTCGCGCCGACAGTGAGCTTCAACAAATGCCGGAATATAAATCGCCCCGAGTGCTGACAGCATCGGGGCGTTTCTAATTCAGAACCAACATCAGCCTTGCGGCATCAATCCTTGGCGCGTTCGACGTAGGAATTGTCTTCAGTCATGATGACCACGCGGGTGCCGGCGTTTATGTGCGGCGGCACCATGGTGCGCACGCCGTTCGACAGCATCGCAGGCTTGTAGGAAGAAGAGGCTGTCTGGCCCTTGACGACCGGCTCGGTTTCCATGATCTCCAGTGTCACGTGGCGCGGCAGCTCGACGGCAAGCGCGATGCCTTCATGCATCGAGAGCGTCACGGTCATTGCTTCCTGAAGATAGGCCTTCTGGTCACCCATGGTTTCGGCGTCGACGGCAACCTGATCGTAGTTTGCCGGATTCATGAAATGGAAGCCTTCGCCATCCTCGTAAAGGAACTGATGGGGGGTGTCCTCGACGAATGCGCGCTCGACCTGCTCGGTGGTGCGCCAGCGCTCGGAGACTTTCACGCCGTCGGAGATGCGGCGCATATCGACCTGGGTGACTGGCGTTCCCTTGCCTGGATGAAAGTTCTGGGCGGTGAGAACGACGTATAGCTTGCCATCGGCATCGATGACATTGCCCTTGCGGATCGAAGAGGCGATGACCTTGACCATAAGACTTCCTTGTAACGCGGCTTTGTGCGGCGTAGAGGACTTCCGAAATGTCCTCGCAAGACGCACGCAATGTTTTTCTTCGGGGCGCAACTAACCTAAAATCGTGTAAATAGCCAGCCTGTGTTGGTTGGGGCGATGAAGAAAGCTTGGAATGAAGGCTGCAAGCAGCAAACCATCTCCCTGGTGGACCCCCGGTGTTCATGCGGACCGGCGGCCGTTCCTACTTGGCCGCAATGCCATACAAGCGGCGCTGCGTGGCTTCTTTGCACGTCGGGATTTTATCGAGGTCGATACCTCGACGCTGCAGATTTCGCCCGGTAACGAGGCCCATCTGCATGCTTTTCACACCGAGGCGGTGACGACGGATGGGCAGCTTCACCCGTTCTTCCTTCACACGTCGCCGGAATTTGCCTGCAAGAAGCTTTTGGCTGCGGGAGAAAGACGTATCGCCTGCTTCGCCCATGTCTACCGCAATCGCGAGCGGGGGCCCCTGCACCACCCGGAATTCACCATGCTGGAATGGTATCGTGCAGGCGAAGGCTACGAGAGCCTGATGGTTGACTGCGCCCACATCCTTGCTTTGGCAGCAGAAACGATGGGTGCGAAGGCCCTTACCTATCGCGGCAGGGACGTGGATCCCTCTGCCGTGTCGGAGCGTCTTAGCGTCGCTGAGGCCTTCGATCGCTATGCGGGCATCGATCTGCTCGCCAGCGTTTTCGCAGATGGAGCAACCGACCGCGATCATCTGGCGTCGGAACTCAAGCACGCCGGCATAAGGGTTGCCAACGACGATGGCTGGGCCGATCTTTTCAGCCGTGTCCTGGTGGAAAAGATCGAGCCGCATCTCGGGTTCGGACGCCCGACCATTCTCGATGAATATCCGGTATGCGAAGCAGCTCTTGCCCGTCCTTCGGCGCGCGATCCCCGTGTGGCGGAGCGTTTCGAGCTGTACGCCTGCGGCGTCGAGTTGGCGAATGCCTTCGGCGAGCTTACAAATGCAAAGGAACAACGCCGTCGTTTCCAAGTCGAGATGGCGGAAAAGGCTCGTATCTATGGCGAAACCTATCCGCTCGACGAGGATTTTCTAGATGCGCTTTCGCTGATGCCCGAAGCAAGCGGCATCGCCCTTGGTTTTGACCGGCTTGTGATGCTCGCGACAGGCGCCGCGCGGATCGATCAGGTCCTGTGGGCGCCGGTGGCGGAGTTCGGTTCATGACCATGCGCCCGATCCGAAGCATCGACGACCTGAAAAATGCCGGCCTGGTCGATGACGGCGACAAAGTTGCGCTCGAAGCGGTTGCAGCTCGTTACGCGATCGCGGTGACACCGACGATAGCCCGCCTTATCGATCGCGCCGACCCGCTTGATCCGATCGCGCGGCAATTCGTGCCCGACCCTGCAGAGCTTCTCGTCACACCGCAAGAGCGAGCCGACCCGATCGGTGATCACGCCCACAGTCCCGTCGAGGGCATTGTCCATCGCTATCCGGACCGCGTGCTGCTCAAGGCCGTCCACATCTGCCCTGTCTATTGTCGCTTCTGCTTCCGACGGGAGATGGTGGGGCCTCAGGGTTTGGGCACGCTGGATGCCGGCGCACTCGAGGCTGCGTTCGACTATATCAGAAGCCACAGCGAGATCTGGGAAGTGATCCTTACCGGCGGCGATCCGCTGGTGCTGTCGCCTCGGCGGTTACACGAGATGCTTGAAGTGCTGGCGGGTATCGACCATGTCAAGGTCGTGCGATTTCACACTCGGGTGCCGGTCGTCGATCCGCAGAAGATCGATGCGGCGCTGATTGGAGCGTTGAAGGCCAGCGGCAAGACCGTTTACGTCGCCCTGCACGCCAATCATCCACGCGAGCTCACAAAGGAAGCGCGGTCCGCCTGCGCGCGGTTCGTCGATGCCGGTATCGTCATGCTCAGCCAGTCGGTGCTTTTAAAGGGTGTGAATGACGATCCCGATGTCCTAGCCGCATTGATGCGCGCGTTCGTCGAGACGCGGATCAAGCCCTATTACCTACACCACCCGGACCTTGCGCCAGGGACCAGTCACTTCCGCCTCACGATAGCTGAGGGGCAGAAGCTCGTGGCCGGCTTGCGCGGGCGTATTTCCGGATTGTGTCAGCCAACCTATATCCTTGATATTCCTGGTGGTCACGGCAAGGCCGTCGTCGGTGAAAGTGCCGTGCAGGAGACTGGCGAAGGATGCTACTCGGTTTCCGACTATCGGGGCGTCGCACATGCTTACCCGCCGTCGGTCCAGCTGTCGTGAAGTTGTAGCCATGTGCCTTTCGGCTTGGTTGTGACGAATCCTAGTCGTGATCGCTGCGTTTTGCGGTCTTGGCAGACGAATATTGTAAAATGATGCTTTTTACTTAACACCGTTAGCGTTCTTTAACTAAGACGATTAGCGGAATGTTCTATTTTGATTGGTAAAAGACAACGCAAGACAAGCCGTAGAGGCTATCGGTAAGCGATTTCAGAGGTGACGGAATGAACGATACTATTCGCGGCTTGCTGGGAAAATTCGGTGGCCTTCCGGTGGCATTGGACCAGATTGCCGACGAGACCGATCTCTATTCGGCAGGTCTTTCATCTTTCGCTTCGGTCCAGCTCATGCTCGGCATCGAAGACGCCTTCGATATTGAATTTCCTGACAATCTGCTCAATCGCAAGTCGTTTGCCAGTATCGCCGCGATCGAGAAGACGGTCGGCATGATCCTTGATCACCGGAAGGTTGCATAATGAACGTCGTGGTCGCGATAGCGAAGGACAGCTTTGCGGCCCGCGCCACTCGCGTCGCTGCGATCGCAGCCAAGTATGCCGACGCCGTCGATGCCGATGCGCGCTTCCCCCGTGAAACTGTCGAAGCGCTGCGCACAGAGCAGCTGCTCTCGATTCAAATCCCCGTCGCGCTAGGCGGCGAGGGCGCGTCGATCACAGAGATTGCAGAGCTGTGCTCTATCCTCGGTCAGTCCTGCGCTGCGAGCGCCATGGTTTTCGCCATGCACCATATCAAGCTCTCAAGCTTGGTCGAACACGGCAAAGGTAGCGAATGGCACCAAGATTTTATGCGCCGCATCGCCAAAAATCAGCTGCTGCTCGCGTCGGCGACAACGGAAGGCGGGATCGGCGGCAATCTTAGAAATAGCATCTGTGCAGTCAGGGTCGAAGGCGACCGCTGCTTTCTGGAAAAGGATGCAACAGTCATTTCCTACGGAGCTCACGCCGACGCTATTCTCATCACCTCGCGCAGCCACCCCGATGCCGCCTCTTCCGACCAGGTCCTGACTGTGTTTCTAAAGGACCAATACTCGCTGGAGCGCACCATCGAGTGGGATACGCTGGGAATGCGAGGCACCTGCTCTGATGGCTTCCTGTTCAAGGGTGAGGCGTCGGCTGTCCAAACCCTGCCAAAGCCATTTGCCGAAATCGCAGCGCAGTCGATGCTTGCCACCTCGCATCTTCTTTGGAGCGGTGTCTGGTACGGGATCGCTGCTGACGCTGTTGCAAGGGCACAGGCCTTCGTACGAGCTGCCGCGCGCAAGTCGCCGGGCGTGCCTCCTCCAGGTGCGCTCCGGCTGGCGGAAGTGTCCAGCCTGCTACAGATGGTCAAATCGAATGTCGTTGCTGGTCTCAAGGTCTACGAGGAAGCCAAGGCCGATGCCGACAGGCTCTCATCGATGGCGTTTGCCGTTGCCATGAACAACGTCAAGATTGCCTCTTCCGAGATGATCCTGCCGATCATCAATCATGCCATGCTGATCTGCGGCATCATGGGCTACAAGAACGGTACGCCCTTCAGCCTTGGACGCCATCTGCGCGATGCGCATTCGGCTCAATTGATGATCTCGAACGATCGCATCCTCGGCAACACGTCGACCATGCTGCTCGTCCACAAACAAGACACAAGTCTATTGGGATAGTATCAAATGGATATGCAGGTTTCTTTTCTCGATCGCCTTTTTGAATCCGGTCTTCTGATCGATACCGGCGTTGACGGACTCTATGGGCGAAGCGGCCAATTCGAAGACGTGATCTCGGCTTTTGAGCGGCTAATCGATACGTTCGGCGGTGCCGACGGCGCAGAAGCGATGCGCTTCCCGCCCGGCATGAATCGCGCCATCTTCGAAAAAAGCGGCTACATGAAGAGCTTCCCACAGCTCGCCGGCACGGTGCATAGTTTCTGCGGCAACGAACTCGACCATATGAGCCTGCTTCAATGCATGGAAGTCGGCGACGACTGGACCAAGGGCCAGGAACCGACCGATATCGTGCTCACGCCCGCTGCCTGCTATCCGCTCTATCCGACGATTGCCAAGCGCGGCCGCCTTCCGGCCAAGGGCGGCCTCTTCGACCTGCAGTCCTATTGCTTCCGCCACGAGCCCTCAAAGGATCCGGCGCGTCAGCAGCTTTTCCGCATGCGCGAATATGTTTGCATGGGGACCGAGCAACACGTCACCGATTTCCGTCAGAGCTGGATGGATCGCGGTATCAAGATGATGGAGGCAGTCGGCCTCGACGTCACCATCGATGTTGCCAACGACCCGTTTTTCGGGCGCGCCGGTAAGATGCTGGTCAACAACCAGCGCGATCAGAACCTCAAATTCGAGCTGCTGATCCCGATCACGTCGCCAGCCAATCCGACCGCCTGCATGAGCTTCAACTACCATCAGGATTCCTTCGGGATCAAGTGGGGGCTGAACCTTGAGGACGGTAGTGTCGCACACACGGCCTGCGTCGGCTTCGGTTTGGAGCGCATAGCGCTCGCGCTATTTCACCACCACGGCCTGGACGTCAAGGAATGGCCGGCCAAGGTGCGCAAGACGCTGTGGGGCTGATCGTCTCCATGCCATCCGTTTTTCCCGAGCTAAACCCTGCGACCTATTCCACACATTCGCTGCATGACAGCGAGCGCATGTGGCCGGAAACCAACTGCTATGTCGATCTCTGGATCGAGGTATTGAGCACCCTGCGGCTACCGCCGGAGGCGATGCTCGGCTTTACGATGACGCAGGATTTCGAAGGAGATCAGTTCACCTTCTTCAAAGCTCCGCTTGAGGATATCGAAGCGCTTTACGGCATCGTCTGCACCGAGCTTGCGATCTACGACAAGGTCGAGCGCCATGTATCCGAGCAGATCCGTCGCCGGCGGCTCTGCCTCGTGGAAATGGATTCCTACTTCATGCCGGATACGCAAGGCGTCGCCTATCGCCGGGAGCATGGCAAGACGACTATCGCAATCAACCGCATCGACATGGACAAGCGCGAGCTCGATTATTTCCACAATGGCGGCTTCTTTCAGCTGGCCGGCGAGGATTTTGACGGCATCTTCCAGCTTCGCCTAAGCGAGGAAGAACTCCCCTTTCTTCCATATACGGAATTCGCGAAATTTCCAGATGGCAGCCCTGAGAGGGCTTCCATTCGCGAAACGTCGTTGCGGCTTTTGAACTTCCATTTTCGCCGCCGCCCGAAACTCAATCCGATCCGCGCCTTTTCGGCGGTATTTCCGTCTCAGGTCGAGGAGATCGCCGAGCGGCCGTTCGGCTTCTTTCATAAATATGCCTTCAATACGCTAAGGCAGCTCGGGGCCAATTTCGAATTGGCCGGCAGCCATCTCGATTGGCTGTCTCCCGAATTCGGGGAGGCTGCGGTCAAAGCCCGCCTGATATCGGAGGCAGCAAAATCCGTGCAATTTCAGCTTGCCCGCGCGGTGACGCGGAAGAAATTCGAGCCACTGCAGTCGGCGCTTGATCCGGCAGCGGATGCATGGGATGCGATGATGAGCCTGCTCGAGAAGCGCAGCTAGCCTTAGGGAAATTCAATGCAGGGACGGTTGGCAAGTATCGGTGCTGAGGAGACCCTGCTCACCGAAGGGTGGAACCTCGTTCTTACAGAAGCGGGCTCCTGCGCCGTGCCTTCGGACGTGCCCTTTGCCTCGCAGTTCATTCCGGCGACCGTCCCGGGCACTGTTGCCCAGGCGCTCGAGAATGCAGGCCTCTTCGATCGCGACAATCCCTATCCGCTGAACGCCCGCGATGCCTGGTATCTTTGCCGGCTGTTCGACGAGGAGGCCGGCGAGGCTCTGCTGCGACTGAAAGGCCTGGCGACGCTTTGCGACGTATTTCTGAACGGCGCAAAGATCCTGTCCAGCGAGAGCATGTTCGAAAGCCACGATGTTCCGGTAACTTTGTTTGGCGGCGATGAGCTGGCGCTTTGCTTTCGAGCCTTGGAGCCCAAATTGGCAGAGGCGGGCCCCCGCGCGCGCTGGCGCCCGCAGATGATCACGCCGCAAGGACTGCGTATAGTCCGCACGACGCTGCTCGGCTACATGCCCGGCTGGTGCCCCGAAATTCACGCCGTCGGCCCGTGGCGACCGATCTCGCTGTTGCGCACAGGAGCTGTCGTCATTCGGGATCTGACCCTCAGGCCTGAACTTACCGATAGCGGCGAGGGACGGCTCTACGCGTCCCTCGTCATCGAGGGCGGCGTTGACGAGATCGTCCTGCGTTGCGGGACGTGCGAACAGGCGTTTGATAGGAATGGCGGCGGCCAATATGTGGCGACCCTCAAGATTTCCGATGTAGAGCCATGGTGGCCGCATACGCATGGCATACCCTTCCTGTATGACGTGTCGGTGGTCATCGACGGTGTTGTTCACGATCTCGGTCGAACCGGCTTTCGCCGCGTGGCGGTCGATCGCGGTATGGATGCCCAGGGCTTTTCGCTGGTTGTCAATGGCGAGCCTGTCTTTTGCCGCGGTGCTGTTTGGACCACCAATGATATCGTCCGGCTCTCAGGAGACCGTGAGAGCTACCGGCCGTGGCTGACGCTTGCCGCCGAGGCCGGGATGAACATGGTGCGCATCGGCGGCACCATGGCTTATGAAACGCGCGAGTTCTTTGCCCTTTGCGACGAGTTGGGAATTCTTGTCTGGCAGGACGTGATGCTTGCCAACTTCGACTACCCGAAAGCCGACAAGGCATTCCAGACGCATGTCGAAACGGAAGTCACCCAATTTCTAAGCGAAACTCGTTTGTCGCCATCTCTCGCAGTCATTTGCGGGGGCAGCGAGATGTACCAGCAAGCGGCGATGTTCGGCCTGCCTGAGCGCTATTGGACGAACCCAATCACAGAGGAAATCATTCCCGATATCGCAAACCGGCTGCGCGTCGATGTCCCTTACGTGGTGAATTCGCCATCGGGAGGCGTCATGCCGTTCACGCCGAATGCGGGCATTACCCATTATTACGGGGTCGGCGCCTATATGCGCCCGCTTTCCGATGCGCGTCACGCGGACGTGCGCTTTGCAGCCGAAAGTCTTGCTTTTGCGCATGTGCCACAGGAGGGGACCTTGGCGCGGCATCTGGCGGTCCCCGCAGTCCATAGCCCGCTATGGAAGGCGCGCGTGCCGCGGGATCGCAGTGCTTCCTGGGATTTCGAGGATGTGCGCGACCACTATCTGAATGAACTCTACGGCTTTGCGCCGGAACGTCTGCGACGGGAGGATCCGGAGCTTTATCTCGATCTTGCTCGCGCGGTGACCGGCGAAATCGTTGAAGCGACCTATGCGGAATGGCGACGGAAGGGATCTCGCTGCAATGGCGCACTCGCATGGACGTTGCAGGATCTCGTTCCTGGCGCGGGATGGGGCGTGATCGACGCGATGCGGGAACCGAAGCCCGTGTGGTACGCGATGCGCCGTGCTTTTCGTCCAGTTCAAGTGCTGCTGGTGGACGAGGGGACGAACGGTCTCGATGTGCATGTGATCAATGAACTGGGCGTCCCGCTCGACCTCGATCTGGATGTCGTCTGCCTGCGCGAAGGGCAACAGGCGGTTGTCAGTGGTCGCAGGGAGCTCCAGATCGCTGCGCGGGCAAAGGAAAAGATTGCATGCACCGATCTTTTCGGTGCGTTCTTCGACACCACGTATGCCTTCCGCTTCGGCCCGCCATCCCACGATGTCGCCGTCGCTCGATTGCATTCACGAGCAACCGGCGCCCTGTTGGCCGAGGCGTTTCATTTTCCGCTTGGCCGAGCAAAGGCGCTGCATGCGGCCCAGCTTGAAGGCGCGGTAACCCAGCATGACGGGGACTGGTTCGTCGAAATCAAGTGCGACCGTTTGGTTCAGTCTGTTCACGTCGATATCGACGCTTACCGGGTGGCTGACGACTGGTTTCACCTGGCGCCAGGTGCCGCCCGCCGCCTGCAGCTTTTTCCCCGGGAGGACATCGCTGCCGATGTCGTTCCTTCGGGGCGGATCAAGGCACTGGGTAGCCGGCGTATTTTTGAGATATGACGGGATCGACGGCTTTTTCGTTGGCTGGATCCATTCCACGCAAACCGATGTGCAGCGCCATTTCTTCGATCGACTTTAGGTAGATTTCCTGCGAGCTGACCGTCGCAAGGTTATGGTTCGAGTCCGGAATGATCGTTAGACGAACGCCGGGAAGGTTCTTCAGACCGCCGGCACCCTGGCCGAAATGAAGCCAGAAATGTTCAAGACCGACGTCATGTGCGCTATAGATCAGCGAGATGGCGACCTTGCGTTCCAACAGGGCCTGAAACCCACCGAGAATAGCGGCGTGTGCCTTTGAAAGGAACGGAAAGACGTCAAGAAGAGGCCGGCTGAGACGGGATGTGCGTTTTAGCAACGACGAAACAATATTGCGAGCCGCACTCCTTGCGTCGATACCGCCCTCATAGAGCCGCCTCAACGTCTGGAGCTGAAGGAATTTCTGGCCATAGGTTTCAAGAGATCTAGAGATGAGGCGCAGATCACCATCGACAGGTCGAGTGCGATCCCAGTGAAAGACGTAGGGATTGACAGCAATGACGCCGCTGCAGCGGGCGTCTCGAATGGCACTTTGGAAGGCGAGATATGCGCCGCTGCAGCGACCGACGACGAAGGCTGGCAGCAGTTTGCGCGATTGGACGAGGTTGAGGGCCTCGACAACATCCTGTGGCTGGTTCTCTGAATAAAGAACCTGATCCGGCTCACCTGGACGGGGCGGGCTATCTGCAATATTTGCTGTATCGAAGCGAAGCGATGGAACGCCGTTGCGGGCGAGGTTCCTTGCAGTGGTGACGGCCGTTCGCGCCCATCCGGCGCTCCGGTCATGGGCCGTCGTCAAGAGGATGGCAGTCGCTCCTTCTGTGTACCCGAGCGGCTCACAAAGAATGCCGAACATCCGATCACCTTCGCCAAGGCGAAGTGCCGTCTCGCGAAAACCGTTACCAATGAGCGGGTCAGCGCTTGGGATGACCTTGGTTCTCTTTGACAAGGGTACGGCCCCCGCATCGACAATCGATCGCGCCCAACGCACGACCCGTAGGCCGGCGGCCAGCGGCATGGTGGCGATAGTGGGGTTGGAAACCAGCTCGTCATATCCGTCATAGCCAAACTCCTCGACACGCGTGCCGAGAGTTTTGAGATGCGTGGCGAATTCCAGATCGCCGGGGCGTCCGGGCCTTGACAGAACCAGACAATTTGGTGCGGGCGACACGGCCATCGCAATCAGGTTCAACTTGCGCACATCGGCGCCGATTGCCTCCGGCATCTTGAGGCCGGCAATCGAGATGCCTTCGGTTTCGCGTTGGTGATCGGGAAGTCCCATACCCTCATCGATCATCTTCGACCAGACTGTCAATTCCCGCAAATAGAGCCGACCGGAGGTCATAGGCGCCAAAAAACAAATGCCATCAACAGTTGATATATTTTCGGCAATGCTGGCGGCGATCGCGCTGCCCAGCCCTTGGCTGACGACGATCAACCGATCGCATCCGGAAAGCGATTTCAACAAGGTAGCTGCAGAGATCGCCGTCTGTTTCCAAATCGCAAGGCCGGGACTTGTGTCGGACACATCCAGTGCATCGCCGGTACCTGCATAGTCGAACCGGAGGCTGGCAATTCCCGCGCCGGCGAAATCGTCTGCCAGGATGCGCCAGAACTTCCGAGTGCACATTTCCTCAAAGCCCCAGGGGCTGAGGAAGAGCACCGCGGTCGAGGCGCTGGAATTCCTTGCCGGCGTGTACAAGCCAACCGTTCCGGCAAACGTTACAGGAACAGCTGCGGCGATCGCTTCGCTAGACTTCGTCTCTATGGTAACGCTGCTCCGCGCCGCCATCGTAGCCTCCCTAGGCGCGGCGTGGCGCTAGAAGCGCCAACGCGTGAATTGCGATGGGGTGGGCTTTTGTCGGCAAACGCGAGGCAATTTGCTGCATGACCTCTATGTCGTCTGCGGGCACGGCATTGAAGAGCCGCAAGGCCAGCACGTAGACCAGTGCGCCCGCCACGACCGCCCCCGCTATGCCGGGGAGACCCGGAAGCAGCTGAACGAGGCCGTAGGCCGCAAGTGCGCAAAGGATCGCAGCCGCGCCGACCTTCGAAAGGGCTGCGAACATGCCGCGCATCGAACCATCGAATTCCATGCGGCGGACGATCAAAACGCACATTGTCGTGAAGGCGATTAGGCGCACGATTGCAGCACCTTCCCCACCATACCACGGGATGACAGCAAAACAGCCGCCCACCATTATGACACTGGTCATTGCCCCAATCACAGTGCGCTCTCTCATCCGGTCCATTGAGTACATGTATTGCGTTGCTATCTGGATGAAGACGTAAGGCGCGGCCGTCAAGGCTAAAAATGCAACCATTGTTCCACTTGGAGAAAAAGGCGCACCAAAGATTGTGCTAATAAGCTCAGGCGCAATCGCTGCCAGACCGAAGCTCATCGGCAACGTGATATAGGAAATGCTGCGAACAACGCCTTCAAAGACGCTGACGGGCAACCTGCCGCTGGCATGCAGATGCATTTTCTCGGAATAGTAGGGCAGGAGACTGCCGCTCAATTGCACCGGAAGCTGCAAGGCGAGATTGGTAATGGACAAGCCGACGGCATAAAATCCGACTTCCTGGATACCCCAATATCTTTGAAGAAAGACAAGTTCGATGCGATTGAGGAATATCGAACTATTGATGAACTCGACCGACAAGACCAGGGAGGAGCGGACGAGGTAGTTCAAATTGACCCCGCAGGAATTCTTCTTCGCGGCTGCGACCCACAGCGTGTAGAAGAACATGGGCAGCGCGCCCGCGACGTAGCCAGCGAGGGCACCGCTCACGCCAAAGAACAGCGCACCCAGGAGTACGGTGACAACCTGCAGGACGGCGCTTGCGATCGTCAGCTTAAAAAATGGTGCGAGCTGCTGCTCGCCGATCAGATAGTTCTTGGTGTAGGCGCCGATCGATTGGGTCACGAAAAGGCCGGCGGTGATCCAAATGACCGCATGCGCGTCCGCCGCCCAATGCAGACGCTCGGCCTCCCAGTAGTAAGCGACATAGCCGACGAGCAGAATGCAGGTCGAAACGATCGTCGGCTGCATCAGATAGGCGGCAAAGCCGCGCCTATCGTCCGGCGAATATCCCTGGACCTTGAGCTGCGGCAACAGACGCAGCAACGTCACGCCGGTGCCCAGTTCGGCGACGAGAGCACCTGTGGCCACCAGCCAGAGAGAGAAGGCAATGATACCGTTGGCTTCGGGGCCAAGCAGGCGCGCGGCGATAATCGAACATGCGAAGCCGACGGCCAGCAACGTCAGCCCGGCTGCAGCGTTCAATGCCGAATTCGCCATGATACTCTTCGTCATAAGCAAGCTCGCCCCAAGTTCGATGTTGTCGTCTAGGCGCCATCGAAGGCTTCGATCTTGGTCTTTTCTCTATAAGAAAAAGCTTAATGCTTGGGCCCGGAATGCAGGGAAAATTGTGCCGATCGCGGTCACATTATTTTAGTGGTTTTACTGTTGAATATCAGCGCAAAGCGCACAGAGCTTTCCTGCCGGACGGGATAGCCGGACGGGATTGAGCAAGTTGAACATCGTATTGTTGATTGCCTCGTCGAAAGGCGAGATGTGCGGGGTTGCCGACTATACAGAGCGGCTGGCCTGTGCCCTTGCTGACATCGGCGAGCGCGTTCACCTGGAATTTCTCGACAGCTGGTCCTTTTCGGAGATCTACGCGCTGCGACGGAAGTACGCCGGCGCCGGTCGGACGGTCTTCCACATGCAATATCCGTCGCTCCATCTGGGACGATCTGTTGCCCCCGGCTTCCTGCCGTTCATGCTGCCTAATTCCTTCGTTACCCTGCACGAGTTCCGGCTGTTCAACGTTGTTCGTAAGTGGATATTTCTCTTCCCGGCTTTGTTGTCACGGTGCGTGATCTTCTCAAACGATGCGGAAAAGGATCTCTTTCAGAGCTATTTCCCGATCTCGAAGGCTCGCCTCTGCGTCCTGCCGATCGGCAACAACATTGCGAGAATCCAGCCGCGACCGTCGGGAAATATCGTCGAGCGCCTTGTCTACTTCGGACAGATTTCCCGCAACAAGGGGATTGAGTTCTTTCTGGATGCCATCACCGAGCTGCGCGGGGCGGGCATTGCCATCGAGGCGGAAATGATCGGCGCACTCGTCGAAACGGATGCAGCCTTCGTCGAGATGGTAAAGGCAGCGGCGTCGCGCCTTGAAATTCTATTGCGACTGAATTTGCCGCAAGCCGAGGTTTCGGCCGCATTGAATGACGCGACCCTTGCCTTGCTTCCGTTTCCGGATGGTGTCTCAAACAAACGTGGATCGGCGCTGGCTTGCCTCGATCACGGTCTCAATGTCCTGACAACCCACACAGCGTTGACACCTGAGTGGCTGTCGGCGACGACGCATGGCGTCACTTCGCCCGGGGACGCAGCATCGACCGTGGCCAAAATCATCGGGGGCGAAATCGATCGGACGCGCGCGCCGGAAATCCTCGCAAAGGAGTTGCGATCGCGTGACTGGCACGAGATCGCGCGCGAACATCTTGCCCTCTATGAGAGAAGCTTCACGTCGTAGCCCGCCTGCCTGCCGGGCTGGCGCAACGCCGCAGCATAGGTGTCGACATAAAGATCCGCCACGGCGCTCCAGGAATAACGGGCCGCTTCCGAGACAATTTCACCGCGCAACGCGCTACCGTTGGAAACCAGGGTTTCATATGCCGCCGTGATGGCATCCGCTGCAAGTTCTGCGTTGCCAAAATCGGCAAGCCGGATTGCCCGGTGCCGTTCAGCCAGATCGCGATAGGCTTCGTTTGGATGGAGGACCGGAAGAAGCCCTGCGCTCATGGCTTCCACGGCGACGAGACCAAAACCTTCATAGTCCGAAGCGGAGGCAAAGATCGATGCGCGGGCGATAAGGTTGCGGATCGTGCTGTTGTCGATCGATATGTGCAGGGCGACGTGCCGTCCAAGGCCGCGAGTAGCGATTTCACGCGCAAGGATGGCCCGATCCAGATCGGATTCCGCGCCGATGATATCGAGATGCCAGTCCGGATGGCGCGGCGCCAAAACCTGCATCGTGTCCAATAGCCGACCCAGCCGCTTGTTGGTGGAAAAGCGCCCGATCGTGACAATGCGCCGGCGTGCTTCGAGTGCAGCGCAATGTGCAAACTTGGCGACATCGGCCCCATTTTCGATCAAAACCGCACGGCTGTGGGCAATTCGCGAAAACAGCCTCGTGTCCGATTGGCTGCAGCAGACGATCTGCTGATAGGCTTGCGCAGAAAGCCGCGTCATCAGGTTGAACCAGATGGCTTTGATCGCGGCATATTTCCGAGTGTGAAAGAAACCGCCATGGGTCGTGGCAACCATCGGTTTGTGATGAAGAAATTTGCCCCAGGCCAGCGCATCGAAAAAGAAATCGACCGCATGGACATGGACGAGATCGGCATCGGCCAGGTGTTTGAATATCTGGGGTGCAACGGGGTAGCGGCTGCTGCCCGACCAGGGAATG
The DNA here is from genome assembly GCF_052114685.1 of Rhizobium sp. 2YAF20. Taxonomy (NCBI): domain Bacteria; kingdom Pseudomonadati; phylum Pseudomonadota; class Alphaproteobacteria; order Hyphomicrobiales; family Rhizobiaceae; genus Rhizobium; species Rhizobium sp. 2YAF20. The sequence goes on from NZ_JBFRFF010000002.1 coordinate 239,370, forward strand.
CGGACGACCTCGATGCCGTCGAGGATCTCCTGTGCGGCAAGCTTGTGGTCCGGGTCGGAAAACAGGCTGTCGCAGGTGACGACGCGGATGCGATAACCCCGGGCCAGCAACTGGCGACAAAGGTTGGCGACCACGTCTTCGAGGCCACCTTTGTTTGGAAGAAATTGTCGGACGACGTGGACGATCAGCGGCCGGGCTTTGTTCGTCTCCAGCGTCTCGGATATCGGCGTCTCTGCCAATCTCATCGGTCTACCTTCATGCCCCGGCCACAGTTGGTGCAGCGCCCGAAGTAAATCGGTATGATCGCGGCCCCTTCGAGATCAGGAAATCACCAAGGTGGTTAAGAAAGCCTTAGCTTTGCGCGCCCAAACGTCCGCCTTCTGGCAAAAGGGTTAACGCCCGCGCCTTTGGTCCAGATAGTTCGGGGTGGTCGCAAGCGACAGCCGCAGCTCAGAACGCCTTGAAGGTGAGCGTCGTCAGCGAGCGGACGATCCCTGGTATATTGGCGATATTGTCGTTGATGAACTTGCCGATGTCCTGGCCGTCCTGGAGGTAGATCTTCAGCATCAGATCGTAGTCGCCGCTGGTGGAATAAAGCTCCGATACCAGTTCCGTCTGGTAGACGGCGTCGGCAACCTCGTAGGTCTTGCCGGGGGCGCATTGAAGCTGAACGAAAATCGGATGCATGGGGATATCCTGGAATGGCAGTGGTTCGACCGCCTTTCCAGGCGGCTGCTGTGGTCATAATGGTCGAAACGCGGCCACTCGTGCAAGTCATTCGTCGACAATGATCAGACTTCGCTTGCAGCTTCCGCCAAAATCCAGCTTCGAAATGCGGCAAGCGGCGGATAGTCGGCGCGCTCGATCGGACAGGCGAGATAGTAGCGCTCGGTGCTCTCCATCTCGCGCTCGACTGCTGCGACAAGATCGCCCCGGCCAAGTTCTTCCTGAATGAGGAAGGTCGGCAAAAGGGCGACGCCGAGACCCGCCCTTGCCGCCTGCGCTGCAGTCGCGAACTGGTCGAAGAGCATGCCGTGGACACTCTGGAATGGCACGCCGTTCACCCCAAACCAGGTTTCCCAGGCGTCAGGGCGCGTGGTGATGTGCAGCAGAGGCACATCAAGGAGGTCAGCCGCCGTTTCCAGCCGATGATTTTCCCGGAAGGCGGCGCTGCAGGCAGGCAATGTGCGTTCCGACATCAGCAAGGTCAATTCCGCGCCCGGCCAATGGGCAGGGCCGAAATGGATTGCCGCGTCGATGGAATCGAGCCGGAAATCGAACGGCGAAAGGCGTGTCACCAGATTGATGGTGACACCCGGATTGGCACCCAGAAATTTTGGCAGCCGTGGTGCAAGCCAGCGGGTGCCGAACGTCGGCAATATGGCAAGCGTGAGCGTGCCGCCATGTGGATTGGCGCGCAGGTTAAGCGAGGCACTCGAGATACGCCTGAGCGCTTCGCGAACCTCACGAGCATAGCTATCTCCCGCAAGTGTCAAACGCATGGTCTGCCGCTCGCGAATGAACAGTTCGACCCCGAGTTGCTGTTCCAGTGAACGGATCTGACGGCTGACCGCGCTTTGCGTCAGATTGAGCTCTCTTGCTGCGACTGTTACGCTGCCCGCGCGCGCCGTCGCCTCGAAGGCGGCAAGCAGCGAAATTGATGGCAGGAAGCGCCTGGCCGGCAGCATGGTCATTCCCAATCCGAATGAACTCGTGAGGAAATATTGTTATTTCCGGTCCAGGAGCGGCTGTAAAGATGCTATGTTGCGCACCATTGGAATGACCCATGCTTATTCCAATGTGTCGAACCGCCAGCGCGATAGTGTTGTTGGGGCAGCGCAGCGGCAACGCCAACGCCAACGGGAGAAACGATGCTCAACGATCCGCGCTCCCATGGGCTATGGGAAAAGACCGCCGCGCCAGCGCCGGAAACGTCGCCGCTCGCTGGCGATCTGGCCGCGGACGTGGTTGTCGTCGGCGGCGGCTATACAGGCCTATCCGCGGCGCTTCATCTGGCTGAAGAAGGCGCGCGGGTCGTTCTGCTCGAAGCCAACGAGATTGGTTTTGGCGGTGCCGGGCGCAATGTCGGGCTGATAAACGCCGGCATGTGGGTTATGCCGGACGATGTACCCGGCGTGCTCGGTCCGGTCTACGGAGAGCGCTTGCTCGACGTCCTCGGCAATGCTCCGCAACTGGTCATGGCACTGATCGAGAAGCACAGTATCGCCTGTGAACTGGAGAGGAACGGCACGCTGCACTGTGCCGTCGGACCTGATGGATTGAAGGAAATCGAGGATCGGGCCCGCCAGTGGGGCGCCCGCGGCGCGCCAGTGACTGTGCTTGACGGCGCCGAGACGGCACGTCGCGTCGGCAGTTCTACCTATGTCGGATCGCTGCTCGACATGCGGGCCGGAACCCTCCAGCCGCTTTGCTATGCGCGCGGATTGGCGGATGCTGCGATCAGGGCGGGGGCGGAACTTCACACCGGTAGCCGGATAACTTCCACCGAGCGCAATGGCGCCCGCTGGGTCGTCAAGTCGGCGTCGGGTAGCGTCTCGGCGGATTGGATCGTCGTCTCGACTGATGCTTACAGCACCGGCCCATGGGAAATGGTGCGCCGAGAGCAGGTCCATCTGCCCTACTTCAATTTGGCGACTGTGCCGCTCGGAGAAAACCTCTGCCGCTCCATCCTGCCTGGCCGCGAGGGTGCGTGGGATACTAAGGAAATCCTGTCTTCCTTCCGCATGGACCAGACCGGGCGCCTCGTTTTCGGTAGCGTTGGTTCCCTGCGCAATACCGGTGCCGCCGTCCACAAAGGCTGGGCCAGGCGTTCGCTCGCAAGGCTTTTTCCGCAGATCGGCGACGTCCAGTTCGAGTGTGAATGGTATGGAAAGATCGGCATGACCGACAACGCCTTGCCGCGTTTCCATAGGTTTGCGCCCAATGTCGTTGGGTTTTCCGGCTATAATGGACGCGGCATTGCACCTGGCACCGTGTTCGGAAAGACCCTTGCCGCCCATATTCTCGGACGCGTCGCCGAGGCGGACCTGCCTTTGCCGCTGACCGACCCGCGCGACGCCAGCTTTCGTGCCATCAAGGAAATGTGGTACGAAGCCGGTGCCCAGATCGCCCATCTCGCCGATGCCCGCTTCTGATGCGGACCGTTCCACTGACCAGAACAACAGATATTGGATAGCCGACATGACCCTCGATCTCGTCAAAGAAACCAGCGCAGTATTGACCGAACTCGGTGTCGCCGCTGAGCGCTATCGGGGTGGCACACTTTCGGTGACCTCGCCGGTTACCGGCGAAGAGATCGCCCGACTGAAGGAACACTCCGCAGCGCAAGCCAAGGCTGCGATCGACAGCGCCCATGAGGCGTTTCTCGCGTGGCGAGACGTGCCTGGTCCAAAGCGCGGCGAGCTGATCCGTCTCCTCGGCGAGGAGCTGCGGGCGGGCAAGGCGGCGCTCGGGCGGCTGGTCTCGATCGAAGTCGGCAAGATCACGTCCGAAGGTCTCGGCGAAGTTCAGGAGATGATCGATATTTGCGATTTCGCCGTCGGCCTATCGCGCCAGCTCTACGGCTTGACGATCGCGACGGAGCGCTCCGAGCACCGGATGATGGAAAGCTGGCATCCGCTTGGCGCCATCGGCATCATCTCGGCATTCAATTTTCCCGTCGCCGTCTGGTCGTGGAATGCGGCGCTCGCCATGGTCTGCGGCAATTCGACGGTGTGGAAGCCGTCGGAAAAAACACCGCTCACCGCACTTGCCGTCCAGGCTCTGTTCGAGAAGGCATTGAAGCGCTATGTCGCCGAGGGCGGCAGCGCGCCCGCCAATCTGTCAACATTGCTCATCGGCGGTCGCGATCTCGGGGAGGTCCTTGTCGATCACCCGAAGATCCCGCTGGTCTCGGCAACCGGCTCGACAGCCATGGGCCGCGCCGTCGGCCCGCGGCTGGCCAATCGCTTTGCCCGCGCCGTTCTCGAACTTGGCGGCAATAACGCAGCGATTGTCTGCCCGTCGGCCGATCTGGACCTGACATTGCGAGGCGTTGCGTTTTCAGCCATGGGAACTGCCGGCCAGCGCTGCACGTCTCTTCGCCGCCTCTTCGTTCACGACAGCGTCTACGACCAGCTCGTGCCACGGCTGCAGAAAGCCTACGGATCGGTGACGATCGGCAATCCGCTGGAAGCCGGCACGCTCGTCGGCCCGCTGATCGACAAGCCGGCCTTTGACAAGATGCAGGGCGCACTCGCTGCGGCAAAGGCCGAGGGCGGCAGGGTCACCGGCGGGGAACGTGTCGAAAGCGGCAACTCCACCGAAGCATACTATGTCCGCCCTGCGCTGGTCGAAATGCCGGCACAAACCGGGCCGGTCATCGAGGAAACCTTCGCGCCGATCCTCTACGTCATCCGCTACAGTGATTTTGACGCCGTGCTCGCGCTCCACAATGCGGTGCCGCAGGGCCTGTCGTCGTCGATCTTTACCAACGACATGCGCGAGGCCGAGACCTTCGTGTCGTCACGCGGATCCGATTGTGGCATCGCCAACGTCAATATCGGCCCCTCGGGCGCCGAAATCGGCGGTGCGTTTGGCGGCGAGAAGGAAACCGGCGGCGGCCGCGAATCCGGCTCGGATGCCTGGAAGGCCTATATGCGCCGCTCAACCAACACCATCAATTACGGCAAGACGTTGCCGCTGGCGCAGGGCGTGAAATTCGACGTGGAATAGCGGCAAAGCCGCGGCCCAACTGAAAATGGCAGCGTTGACATCGATTGCGAAGTCACCGCTGCCATCAAGACGGCGTAGCTGACGAAACCTCGCCTATGCGATCATGCGATGGCGTCCGAGGACGGTTCATCAAGCCAACCGCCGGTAAAGCCTGCATGCTCCAGGCCCTTGCGAAGGATCGGCGATTGCCGCATCAGGTTCCAGATCAGCCCGGTGCGCTCATTCTCGATCATCATGACAAGGATGCCCTGATCAATGGCGACCGATCGATCGTCGACCCAGCCTTCCGGACCTTTGCCTTCAACCGTAGGATTGAAGCCACCGGGGAAGCGTTCGTCGAGCAAAAGGTTTGGATAGGTCGCAAGGATCGCCTTGGTGCCGTCCAGCGCTGCCTTTCGGTCAAATGGCAGGCAGGCAAGCGGAGCCCAGGGAGCGATCGTACCATCGTCCGGCCCCAGCGGCGCGCCACGGGCGGCGTAGCCCAGAACCTTGGGGCGATGGTTGCGGCTGTGCCGGCCGCCTGACGGCGATGGTCCGTCGCAGGCGCTCAGACCCCATACGTTGCTGTTGTAGCCAACAAAATGCCCGGGGTTGCGTTCTGTGTAGTCACGCTGAACCTCGATGGCCATCTGCGTGTTGGTGAAGTAGTCGCTTTCCTTCTCGGCCATATAGCGATCGCGAATTCCGCGAAAATCGATCCATGCGTGCGAAAACAGGTGGATGAACAGCGGTCCTGCATAGAGAAACGGCTTTTCCTTGAACATCATCCAGGTATAGGTCGAGGCAAAGGCGTCGTAGCTTGAGGCCGGGATCGAATGGGTCGGTGACGCCATCGCCAGCGTGTAAAGCAGGATTGCCTCGTCGTAGCCCTGCCAGCGCCAGCGCAGGAAGCCACCGCCGGGTTTCCACCCCATGGTGAGCGTCTGCCCCCGGTTCAGCGCCCAGCGCCAGTCCATGCGCTCGTAAAGCATTGTCGCAAGTTCCCGGATTTCTTTTTCGGCGTCGTCGTCACCGGTGAAATACGCAGCTGCGGTCAGCACACCGAGGATGAGTAGCGCGCTGTCGATCAGCGAGAGTTCGCTGTTCCAGGCCCGGTGCCCATGTTTCATGTCGAGGAAGTGATAGTAGAAGCCGCGATAGCCCGTGGCATGCCGTTCTTGGCCCTGACGACTTTCGGCGAAGAAGACGAGGGTTGTGAGCACACGCTCGGCCGCGGCGGCCCGTTCAATCCAGCCGCGTTCAACGGCTACGGGGTAGCTGGAGAGCGCGAAGCCGACAGCTGCTATGCTGCAATGGCTCGTCTTGATCGATGTGTCGGCCACGAGGCCGTTCTCGATATTGGTGTAACGCAGGAAATAGTCAAAAGCGGAGCGCTGCAGCCGGTCTATCAGCGCATCGTCGGTCTCGGTCTCGGTCTCGTTGTTGCGTTGAAGCATTGCAAACCCATCCATTTACCGCCCCATTTTTGCTTCAGCATGCGAAAACCGCAACTGCAAATCAAACTTGATTGATGGTGACACGCGATTATGGACGATTGCTTAATAAAGCAGCGCATGCTGAATGCGAGGGCAAAACCCCTGTTGCAAAGGCTCTGTAGGCGGGCGATCCGCCAATATGACGCCGCTCAAACGCGCCGACCATATCGCCCATTATCATCTTCACAATAAGTCTCAAGAGGAAAATTGGAGCGGGGGAAGCGATTCGAACGCTCGACCCCAACCTTGATGCCGCCCCTGCTCGGCCTGCCAAAGCCAAAGGTATGGATAGTCCACTCCCTGTCCCTGCGTGTGGCTTGCGCTCATTGCTGCGGCTCGACTTCCGCGGTTTGGCGGTCAAGCTCCGCCAAAATCATGTTGGCCAGCTCTGGGGGCGTCTTGCTGGTCTTGTAGACGCTGCGCGGATCTTCCATTCCTGTCATACGTTCGAAAAGCTCGATGGGCACGACGACAGACGGACGGCCATGCTTTGTCAGGGTGATGGGCTGCTTTTGGGCTTCATCATGATAGCGTGGGTCACCGAGACGGTTCAAACCAGCAATCAATGCTTCTAAGAGGCTTGGCAGACCGCTGGCCCCAGGAGCAATTGACATTCATCGGAGCCAGATCATTGCGGTGACGAGATAGACGAAGCCTTCGAAGTGAATGGTTCTGCGGTCGTATCGCGTGGCTGTTGAATTCCGCGTCGTCTTTACCCTGATTTTTCATTTCGCGGTGATCCATCAAAACGGTCGGGTAGCCTTACCGCGCTTTGCTCTATTCATATTGGCCGCGGTTCTGTGAATGGAAAAATCGGTGAAGACGAGGTGGAACTTGACAGCCGGACAGATGACGGTGCTCAACTACACGCCATAAAATCAAGATTTGTCGTGCATCCTAAGGGGTGTCGGCAGGCGCACCAACGCTCATCAACACCGTTGTTTTTTAAGAAGCTCTGTGCGAAACACCGCCTCAATGGCCGAGTTTCGGCGACGCTGGTTGCCAAATCAATGACCGCAGATATCGAGCCGAAGCTGCTGGCAAGGACTGGATTTTTGTCTGTTAGATGGCTTACAATTATCGATTGCAGGTGGGCCATATAAATAAGAATAGATGGCGTCCAGAGTTTGTCGATTGGATGTGGCGCAGACGAATTCCGGAGCGTGACTAACCGATGAATGATCTTTCCACCCGCCAGACCGACATCGTCGCCATGGCAAGGGACGTCGGACGCGTCGAAGTCGACGACCTCGCGCGTCGGTTGGATGTGACACCGCAAACAATCCGCAAGGACCTTAACGAGTTATGCGATCGAAAAATCCTGGTGCGGATTCATGGTGGAGCGACCATCGGCTCCAGCGTTGAGAACATGTCGTATGAAGCGCGTCGGTTTGTGGCAACAAGCGAGAAGCAGCGGATTGGACAGGCGGCCGCGCGGTTGATCCCCAGCCGGTCATCGCTATTCATCAATATCGGCACCACCACTGAAGAAGTTGCTGCCGCCCTTGCCACGCATGAGCACATACTGGTCATCACCAACAATCTTAACGTGGCGATGGCTCTCCACCGCAAACCCACGTTCGAAGTCATAATAGCTGGCGGGACTGTCCGACCCACCGACGGTGGCGTCGTTGGCGCTCAGGCGGTCGACCTAATCGGGCAGTTCAAAGTTGATGTCGCCGTCATTGGTGTCTCAGCGATCGACGCTGACGGTACGCTGCTGGATTTCGATCACCGCGAGGTCCGTGTTGCCCAGGCAATCATCAAGAACGCCCGCCACGTCATGCTGGTTGCCGATCGAACAAAAGTTCAACGTCTGGCGCCGGTGCGAATTGCCCATCTCAGCCAGATCCACACGTTTGTTACCGACTATCTCACGTCGGAGCCACTGCGCCAGCTGTGCAGCTCCCTCCGGATTCAGTTGATCGAGACTGATGCCGCCCCTGAAAGCTCCGCTGCCGACATCAACCAAGCCATCGGTCTCCACGATGTTGACTGATGGATGGCGATAGCAGCTTGCCGCCGCCAGAAAGTTCGCTTAGGTTCGCTTTTCAATAATAACGAACTAAAGTACAAAGTCCTGAACCGCACCGGATCACGACTGGCGTTAGCGACATGATCAACGGTGACCGGCGACGTCCGGCGACCAAGCAAAATCCGAGCCCGAGGGATGGAAATGTCGGCGTTGGAAATTCAGGTCAAAGGTTTGTTCGCAACCCCTGTCGCGGCCATCATGCTGCCGGGCGCCGAGACCCGCAACGCCGAATTGACGGATATCATCCTGAAGCGGCGCGAAACCCACCCATCCGTCAAAGCGTCCAACATCGGTGGTTGGCATTCTACCCGCGATTTCACCAACTGGGGCGGAAAACCGGCCCTTGACCTGATGACGATTGCACAATCTGCAGTCAATCAGATGACGACCGATCGAACGGGAAAGTCGATCAGACCTGACTGGACGGTTGAAGCCTGGGCCAATGTCACCGGCGCTTATGGCTCGAACGCGGTTCATTATCATCCGGGCTCGTTCTGGTCGGGCGCCTATTATGTTGCCGATGGCGGATGTGCCGAGGATTCGACGCTCGGCGGCGAATTTGAGATGCTCGATCCGCGCGGCGCGGCGCCCATGATGCACGCTCCGATGCTGAAATTTGCCGGCGAGGATGGCCTATCGGCAGGAAGCGCCGAAACGATCGTGCCGCGTCCGGGGCTGTTGTTCATCTTTCCATCGTTCCTGATGCACAGCGTGCGGCCCTATCGGGGCACAGGCCTCCGGATCTCGATTGCCTTCAATTTCGGTGTCTACCCGTCGGGCAACTGACCGCCTGACGATATCACTCAATCAAAATACGAAGCGCCTCGTCGAGATCTGAGAATTGACGCGCGACGGGAGACGTCAACGGCAATGGGCAAATATATTCTCGTTATCGATCAAGGGACGACGTCGTCGAGGACAATTATCTTCGATGCTGGCCATTATGCTCTTGAGGGATCTATCTTTTCTGCCGGCGCAACCGTGCAGTGGCTGCGCGATGCGCTGGGCATCATTTCCTCTGCAGCAGAGGCAGGGGCGCTGGCCGCGGAAGCGGATCAGGAGCAGCCGGTTTATCTGGTGCGGGCATTTGCCGGATTGGGCGCGCCATACTGGAGCAGCGAGGCGCGTGGCACGCCTGTCGGTCTGACCCGAGGGACGACCCGCAAGGAACTCTCCCGCGCAGCTCTCGAAAGCGTTGGCTTCCAGACGCTGGACCTGTTGTCCACGATGTATGACGACGCATCGACCGAGACCTCGAGTGCGCAGATTATCCGCGTCGATGGGGGCATGACGGCGAGCGATTGGACGATGCAATTCCTTGCCGATATTCTCGATGCCTCCATCGATCGTCCGGTCGTGACGGAAACCACGGCGCTTGGTGTCGGGTTGCTCGCAGGCTGGCAAGCGGGACTTTATCCGAGCCCGGATGATTTCGGCGGGACATGGAAGCTTGAGCGGCGGTTTGCTGCCCAGATGTCGCAGGCCGAGCGCGCGACGCGTTGGGCCGGCTGGCGTGATGCCGTGGCGCGAACTTTGCTCGATACCGGAAGGGCACCATGAAAATCGTCTTCAGCTGCGATCCTGCCTTGATCGAGCGCTTGCCACGGCCCGTCGCCGCACGGCGGGCTCTGCCCGAGTGGCTTCGGACCATGCCGGCGATGGCTTTCTCGGATACGCATGGGCAAGATGTGCGGACCGTCAAACAGTGCCCGCCGTTTGTTGACGCAATGAGCCATGGTTTTATGATACCGCTGGCCTGCGATGTTTATGTCGCCGGTGGTTGCTTTACCTGGAATTGGGATCTGCCACCGCTCAGTATCGAAACACATCCGCGATCGCCGTTGAGCTTTCACGTGCCGGCGCAAGTGGAGGGATCTCCGCTTGATCCTGGCGGGCATACGTTGATCAAATTCAACAACTTCTGGACGATCGCATTGGAAGAGGGCTATTCGCTGTTTGCAACTCACCCGTTAAACCGCCCAGACTTGCCATTTCGAACCTTGACCGGATTGGTCGATGCCGACAGCTTTAAGTCCGTCGGTATCCTGTTTCCTGCTAGCTGGATCGATCCAAGTTTTGAGGGCGTACTGCCGGCGGGCACGCCAATCGCGCAATGCTTCCCAGTCGCGCGGGATACGCTCGATCTGGTCTATGAGCCGTTGTCGGAGGCAGGCATCGCCGAGTATGATGAGGTCGCCAAAACGTTGCTGAGCGCGCCGGGAGTTTATCGCAAGAAATTCCGCGCCAAGCGGCCGGCATCCTGAGCTGGGATCAAGCTCCCGATGCCAACAAATGGGCGCGCAGAGCGCTAAGATCCATCCACAGTTCGCCCTTGGGTGCCGCTGTCAAGGCTTGGGAAATCCGCCCGAAGCTATCGACACGCGCCCGTAATGCCTGACCGTAAGCACGTTTGGCAGCGGCAAGATCGCCGGTTTCCTGTAGCATGATGCCGAGGTTGGTCGCAGCTTCCGACAGGGCTGGATCGAGCGCCAACGCCTGCTGGTAGGCGCCAATCGCTCGATCGGCTTGGCGACAATCCTGCAGGATGACGCCGAGCTTGAACCATACGGGCGCCATGGTGGGATCAAGAGCCAAGGCGCGTTGCAGTGCATCGGCGGCTTCCGACGGGCGGGCGAGCCGCAGGGCCAATTGCGCGCTCTTCAGGTTGGCGGCGACCGATGGCGATGCTTTTGCCGCCCGGGTCGTTGCGACAAGTGCTGCGTCCAACTGGCCCATCAGCTCCATGTCGGATCCAATTGCTGCCCAGCCCGGCGCGAAATCAGGAAAGCGTGCCAGCAGATCAGCGATGAGCCTGATGTGATCCGGGCGATCCGCCGCATCGAACTGTCCACTCTTCGCCAACGCGATCCAGATCCGGCAACGCGCAAATGCCGTATCTTCTCGCGCAGGATCCAGCGCAACGGCCCGATCGAGCCGCTGAGCGGCCAGGCGAAGATCGCCCGCGGCTTGTGCTATCTGCCCGGCCAGCAGCCAGGTGGGTAGGTGCTGCGGACGGTGTTTCAAGCTGATAGCGACATGCTGTTCGGCTTCGGGCAGGCGGCCCACTCTAAGGGCGATCGTCGCCATCAATTGGTGAACTGCGGGATCGTCGGCGGCCTGGCGAAGCAGTGACGCACAAATCTGTCTGGCTGCGCCCTCATTCCCGGCACTCAGATCAGCGAGGGCGCGTGCCAGTTGTGCCTGTCTTGCCGCCAATGAATTTTCCATCGAATTTGCCATCCGTTTCCGGCCGATAGCGGATAGCGCAGTTTCACTGATCCTAACCTGAAAGTCGATCCTCGTGAGGCCTTCTTGCGTCTAGATGTCGAAATCAACTTTTGCCGCGCAATTAAATTGCGAACCAATTTTCAGAATTTCTATTACATTTAAGAGCCTTCGCTTGCCGCGGAGAGCCGAGGCGTTGTGGAAGTAGCTGTGAAAATGATCCCTTCGATACGGAGGTGAGGCGATCAGGTTCTCGGTCGCCTGTCTGAAAAATTTGTGAATTTTTAGAATTGGAAAAGAGGATTTCATGGGTACTTATCCTGCGAAATTGATCGATGGACTGTTCAAAGTCAGCGATCAAATCTCGACGTCGCGTCGATGTGCAAACGAGCTAACATATGATTAAAAGGTTCGTTTTTTTTCGCTTGTATGTTCGTTATCTTTCGTCGTAGGCTTCATTCGAACATCGAAAGAACGGCGCTTCAAGACGTCGAAAAAGAAATGAGGGAGAGAGGGTTTGCGTCAGATGCCGGCGGACACGTCTGATGTCCCTTTCGACATTGCTATTATCGGCGGCGGAATCAACGGGTGCGGCATCGCCCGCGATGCGGCCGGACGTGGCTGGTCGGTTTTCCTTGCTGAAAAGGGCGACCTCGCTTCGGCAACGTCGAGTGCATCATGTTCGGGGCCGATTTGAGCGAGGCCGAGGTCAAGTATCTAGCAAAGAACGAATGGGCGATGAGCGCTACCGATATCGTAAGGCGGCGAACCAAGCTCGGGCTTCGCCTCTCCAAGGCCGAAATCGTGGATCTCGACACATATCTGCTTGGAGATCAATTCGCGGCTCAAACCCAAAACTGACATCTGGAGGAACTGCGTAGTGGCGTTTGTACTCGACCATATCGGCCTGACAGTCGGCGAGACGGTGATGATCGAACCGGTCGATCTGTATCTCGATGCCGGGACGGTCAACGTCCTGCTTGGGCCGACACTAGCGGGCAAGACGACGCTGATGCGGTTGATGGCTGGGCTTGACAGGCCGACGACGGGCAAGCTGATTGCCGATGGCAAGGATGTGACGGGGGTAGCGGTGCGCAGCCGCTCGGTCGCGATGGTCTATCAGCAGTTCGTCAATTATCCTTCGCTGACGATTTACGAGAATATTGCCTCGCCGCTCCGGCTCAAGGGCATCGGCAAGGCCGAGATCGATGCACGCGTGCGGGAAGCGGCACGCATTCTGCGTCTGGAGACCTTGCTGCAGCGGCTGCCTGCACAACTTTCCGGTGGTCAGCAGCAGCGCACGGCGATTGCGCGCGCGCTGGTCAAGCGAGCGGATCTGGTGCTGCTCGACGAGCCCCTCGCCAATCTCGACTACAAGCTACGTGAAGAACTGCGCGAAGAGCTGCCGCGCCTCTTTGCCGAAACCGGCGCGATCCTCGTCTACGCGACGACGGAGCCGACCGAAGCGCTGCTGCTCGGCGGCAATACGATTACGCTACGGGAGGGCCGCGCCACGCAATTCGGCCCGACCGCTAAGATCTATCATTCGCCAGACAATCTGGATGCGGCACGCGTCTTCTCTGATCCGCCGCTGAACGAGTTGCGGGTGACGAAACGGGGGACGGAGCTGGTGCTGACCGATGGCCGCACGCTGCCGGCCGCCGGCGATCTCGCGGCCTTGTCCGATGGCGTTTACACGCTGGGATTTCGGGCCGACGGTGTCGAGATCGGTGATGCCACTCGTCTGGGCCTAGCATTCTCGGGGAAAGTCATCGTTACGGAACTGAGCGGCTCAGAGAGCTTCGTGCACGTGGATGTCGGTCATGGCGTGTGGGTTTGCCTCATACCCTACGTGCACGAATTGCTGCCCGCGGCCGAGGTCCAAGTACGGGTGAACGTCGAGCGCGTCTTTGTGTTCGATGCCGCTGGAAACCGGGTTGCCGGGTCACTCAATGCGAAAAAGGTTTGAGGGCGACATGGCTCAGATAACACTCGATGGCATCGCGCACAGTTACAGCGGCAATCCGAAATCAGACGCCGACTATCAGCTTAAGCCGCTGCATCACGTCTGGCAGCAGGGGCAGGCATATGCGCTGCTTGGACCGTCAGGTTGCGGCAAGACAACGCTTTTGAACATTATTTCCGGTCTCGTCATCCCGTCTGAGGGCAGGCTGATGTTCGGCGACAAGGATGTCACCCGGCTGCCCACAGAGAAGCGAAATATCGCACAGGTGTTCCAGTTTCCCGTCATCTACGACACGATGACGGTCGCGGAAAATCTTGCGTTCCCGCTGAAAAATCGCCGGATGTCTAGGGAGATCATCGATCGGCGCGTCGGCGAGATTGCCGAGATGCTCGACTTGACGAGCGATCTGAAGCGCCGGGCGCGCGGTCTTACGGCCGATGCCAAGCAAAAGATTTCGCTCGGGCGCGGACTGGTTCGCTCGGACGTGTCGGCGGTCCTTTTCGATGAGCCGCTAACGGTGATCGATCCGGCGCTGAAATGGGAGCTGCGCTCGAAACTAAAGGCGGTCCACCGCGCACTCGACCTGCTCATGATCTATGTCACCCATGACCAGATCGAGGCGCTGACGTTTGCCGACAAGGTGGTCGTAATGAATGACGGTAAGGCCGTGCAAATCGGTACGCCGGCTGAATTATTCGAGCGGCCGGAACACACTTTCGTCGGCTATTTCATCGGTTCGCCCGGCATGAACTTTCTGGACGCGAAGGTTTCAGGCAATCAGGCGATAGTCAACGGCAAGGTCTTGGACCTTGGCGCGGCCTACCCGAACCTGAGCGCGATGACGGCCGTGAAAGTCGGCATCCGGCCTGAGTTCGTCCGGCTGACGTCTGGCCCAGGTCTGGCGGTGCAGGTACGCCGTATTGCCGATTTAGGTCGCAAGCGTCTTGCCTACGTCACGCTTGGGGATCACCCATTGGTCGCCGTGGTACCGCCGGAGATGGAAACAATCCCTAACGAGGTAAACATCGCGCTCGACCGAACCCAGACGCATGTTTACCTCAACGACATACGCGTACAGGGAGTAACGGTATGAACGGCAAGACCATCAACAACAAGGCCTGGTTCCTGGTCGTTCCGGTACTGGGGTTCGTGCTGTTCTCCTCGATTATTCCGATGATGACCGTGGTGAATTACTCCGTCCAGGATTCGCTCGGCAACAATAGCTTCTTCTGGAATGGCGATGCTTGGTTCCGGGACCTGCTCAATCCCTCGACAGAGATCGGTGCGCGCTTCAACGACGCGCTGTTTCGCACTCTGACATTTTCTTTTGCGTGCCTCGTGATTGAGATCCCACTTGGAATCGGCATAGCCCTTTGCGTACCGCGCAAAGGTTGGGCAGTCGGCATTTCCCTGGTACTGATCGCGCTGCCGATGCTGATTCCGTGGAACGTGGTCGGCACGATCTGGCAGATTTTTACCCGCGCAGACATCGGCCTGTTCGGCGCAAGTCTGGTCGGCCTCGGGATCGATTACAACGTGACCCAGAACGCCGCTTCGGCCTGGGTGACCATCGTCGTCATGGACGTCTGGCATTGGACGCCGCTGGTCATTCTCCTTAGCTACGCCGGACTGCGAGCCATTCCGGATGCCTATTATCAGGCTGCGCGGATCGATGGCGCCAGCCGCTGGGCGGTCTTTGCAAATATCGAATTGCCCAAGCTGCAGAAAGTCTTGGTCATAGCGGTGCTCTTGCGCTTCATGCAGACCTTTATGATCTACACCGAGCCCTTCGTCGTAACAGGTGGTGGTCCTGGCAGCGCCACCACGTTCCTCTCGATTGATCTCGACAAGATCGCCCTTGGCCAGGTTGACCTCGGCAATGCCGGTGCGATGTCGCTCGTCTACAACCTAATCACATTGGCCGTCTGCTGGATTTTCTTCACCATCATGACCCAGCTCGAACGTCGGAGGGATGTCTGATGCGTTCTGGTATCGTCAGCAAAATAGTCTTTATCGTTTATCTCGTGCTCCTGATGCTGCCGATCTATTGGCTGATCAGCATGAGCCTCAGAACAAATGCCGACATCAGTTCAGGGTTGGCACTCTATCCGCATCATCCGACGCTGGAAAAATACGTCGCAATCTTCAACGATCCCAGCTGGGTGCATGCGTTCGGTGTTTCGCTCTCTTACGTGGCCATCAACACAGTCGTCTCGGTCACAGTGGCGCTGCCAGCAGCCTACGCCTTCAGCCGGTTCCACTTCGTCGGCGACAAGCATCTATTCTTCTGGCTGCTGACCAACCTGATGGCACCGGCAGCGGTCTTCGCCATGCCATTCTTCCAGCTCTACTACGCAGTTGGATTGTTCGACACGGTCTGGGCCGTCGCTTTGGCGCATTGCCTCTTCAACGTGCCTTTGGCGGTGTGGATCCTGGAAGGCTTCGTCAGCGGCGTTCCGCGCGAGATCGATGAGACAGCGGCAATCGACGGCTACTCTTTCCCACACTTCTTCATCCGGATCTTCATTCCGCTGATCGCCAATGGTATCGGTGTTACCGCATTCTTCTGCTTCATGTTCTCGTGGGTCGAGCAGCTGCTGGCGACGACACTCACCTCGTCACATGCGCTGCCGTTCGCTGCCGTCATGACACGCGCCTATTCGGTCGCCGGCATGGACTGGTCGCTGCTAGCCGCCGCCGGTGTACTCACGATGGTCCCGGGTGCAATCGTCATTTGGTTTGTGCGCAATCACATCGCCAAGGGCTTTGCCCTTGGGCGCGTTTAAGGAGACCGAGATGCTCGACTGGATGGCCTGGACCTGGCAGACGGCGGCTTTCTTCGGAACCGTCGTGACGATACTCACCATTCTGACCCTGCTGGCAATTTTTCGGCCGGAGATACCGCGCAAGGGCATCCTGGGATTCCCGACGACGCGGGGCGACCGGTTCTTCGTCACGATGATCGGCTCGGCCTTCATCTTTATATTCTGGATGCGGCTCGGAGGTGGGCTGCTCTGGTACCCGCTCGCTGCGTCCGTGCTCTACGGGATCGCGATGTTCAGGTTTGCGTAACCCGGCGCGGGATGCCTGAGGCCGCGAAGCAGGTTTCGGCAAAGTCCAGCGCGAACTAAACATATGGCTCGACCAGACGGCTCAAGAAACCGCCAGACCGATCCAATGGCCGCCTTTCGGCATGGTGTCGCGGGGCTTAATGGGAGGAAATGACATGGATTTGAAGCGTCGTGACGTATTGAAGGGGGCGGCGGTCGCAACGGCTGCCACCGCGGTGACTTGGGGCGGAGCGATCATCACCGCGACGCCCAGCGTGGCACAGCAGACGGACGCTGCCAAGAAATGGATCGACAACGAATTCCAGCCATCCACGCTCACCAAAGAGCAGCAGATGGCCGAAATGGAGTGGTTCATCAAGGCTTCTGCGCCGTTCAAAGGGATGGAAGCAAGTACTGTTTCGGAAATTCTGAGCATCCACGACTACGAGTCGAAGACGCTTACCAAGGCCTTCGCCGAAATCACTGGCATCAGGGTTAACCATGAACTCATGGACGAAGGCCTGCTGGTCGACAAGATCCAGGTTGAAATCGCATCCGGAAAACCGATCTACGATTTTTGGATGAACGACTCCGACTTCATCGGAACTCACCCACGCTTCAATGACATCGTCGGCGGTTCGTTGACCGACTTCATGGCCAACGAGGGCAAGGATGTCACCAGCCCGACCCTCGACCTAAAGGATTTCATCGGTCTTGACTTCGCCACCTTCACCGACGGCAAGCTCTATGGCCTGCCGGACCAGCAGTTCGCAAATCTTTACTGGTTCCGGTACGATTGGTTCCAAAAGCCTGAGTTGAAGGCCGCCTTCAAGAAGAAGTACGGCTATGACCTCGGCGTTCCAGTCAACTGGTCGGCCTACGAAGACATCGCCGATTTCTTCACCAACGAGGTGAAGGAAATCGATGGCCAGAAAGTCTATGGCCACATGGACTATGGCAAGAAGGACCCGTCGCTCGGCTGGCGCTTCACTGATGCCTGGCTCTCGATGGCTGGCAGTGGAGACAAGGGGCTGCCGAACGGCAAGCCCGTTGACGAATGGGGTATCCGCATGGAAGACGGGATCCCGCGCGGTTCTTCGATCACACGTGGCGGCGACGCGAATGGCCCGGCAGCAGTCTATGCCACGAGCAAGTTCGTGGAATGGCTCAAGAAATATGCTCCGCCGGAAGCGTCCGGTATGGACTTCCTGGAGTCCGGCGCAGTGCCGGGACAGGGACACATCGCCCAGCAGATCTTCTGGTATTCTGCGTTCACGCATGCCCTGAGTGCGCCAGACCTACCGGTCATGAACAAGGATGGTACGCCGAAGTGGCGCATGGCACCAAGCCCGCATGGCGCCTACTGGAAGGACGGCATGAAGCTTGGCTACCAAGATGTGGGTCTCTGGACGCTGCTGAAGTATGCTCCGCTCGAGAAGACCAAGATCGGTTGGCTCTACGCGCAGTTCTGCACATCCAAGACCGTGACGCTGAAAAAGTCGCTCCTGTCGCTACATCTTATCCGTGACAGTGACATCTGGTCGGATGCGATGACGGAAATCGCTCCCAAGGTAGGCGGTCTCGTCGAATTCTATCGCAGCCCGGCGCGCAAGCTTTGGACTCCGACGGGCGTCAACGTGCCGGATTACGGACGTCTCGCCCAAGTCTGGTGGCAGAATGTATCCAAGGCGATCTCCGGCGAAGCCACGCCTCAGGAAGCCATGGACGGCCTTGCCAACGCACAGGACGCCATCATGGCTCGCCTGGAGAAGTCCGGAGTGCAGGGCAAGCTCGGCCCGAAGCTCAACGAAGAGAAGGATCCGGAATACTGGTACAAAAAGGCCGAAACCGACGGCAATCTTGCGCCACAGCGCAAGTTGGCCAACGAGAAGCCGCAGGGTATCACGGTCGACTACGATGAACTGCTGAAGAGCTGGAAGGCGACGGCTCCGAAGAAGGTCTGATCGAGCTCCTTGAGATGGCCAGATCCGATTGCGATCCGGTCTGACTGCGAAGAGCGGCGGCGGGCAACCGCCGCCAGTCTCACCCTCGGAATAGTCCCTTCGCATGATAGCGGGGCGTGAAGATATTACCGACGGCGAGATTGCGATCGACAATGAGGTGATCAACGATGCGTCCGCCAAGGAGCGGGACATCGCAATGGTTTTTCAATATTGCGCGCTTTATCCCCACATGACGGTAGCTCAGAACATGGGCTCCGCCTTGCAGGTAAAGCGTTGCCCAGCGACGGACTTTGCAGCGCGCGTAAGCTGTGCCTCCTCCATTCTCGGCCTCGACAAGCTAGGGGTATGGCTGTGTTGAAGGGCGTGCGAAGATAGCGTTGTCTAGACACAGCGCTGCTTTTTCAGGCTGAAGATCGATCTCAGCATTTAATCCGAGGTGAAAGCGCCTGGGCGCTAAGCTCATTTCCACGCTGCTCTTTTCAGGACGCCGCTTTCTGTTTTCATACCCGTTGAAATCATGCGATTCCAAATCATCCACACATGACCAAGCGTTTTTGCGGCGAAGTGATCGCTTTTGTATCGCTAGTTGCCCTCTAGCACCTGAAAGGAGTGTCCTTAGTTGCGTCGGTTCGCGTCTCACGTCCGGTGGTATCTTGCGACAGAACTTTAGGGAAAGTTCGCCCGACGGCGAACATAACCTATTGCATCTATTAGGAAAATTGGAGCGGGTGAAGCGATTCGAACGCTCGACCCCAACCTTGGCAAGGTTGTGCTCTACCCCTGAGCTACACCCGCTCATTCCACATTGGTCCGGGGTAATCGTTGGACCGTGGAGGCCACCTTGCGGCGACGGGCGCTATATGGCCCAACTGTTTTTCAAATGCAACAGGGAAATATCAGGGCGCCCAAGAAAAAAATCGGAGCGCGCCGGCTTTTGCCAAGAAAGTCTTGAAATGCGGACCATCCGGACGCTGGAAGATTGCCAAATTCCAGGCGCGGACGTATCAGAGGCGCAATCATCTAAGCCCGATCCGATCTGCTTGCGCGAGTATGTAATGACCGAACAGCTTCCCAAGACCCGCGACGACCTCCTTGCGTTTCTCGACGATCTCGGGATCAAGCACAGTACCAAGGACCATGCACCGGTTTTCACCGTTGCCGAATCGGTGTCGCTGCGCGACGAAATCCCCGGCGGGCACACGAAGAACCTGTTCGTGAAGGACAAGAAGGACAATTTCTTCCTTTTGACGGTCGAGGAAAACGCCACCGTCGATTTGAAGACGGTTCACACGGTCATCGCCGCGGCGAGCAAGGTCTCGTTCGGCAAGCCGGAAAAGCTGATGGAATATCTCGGTGTCATTCCAGGCGCAGTAACAGCCTTCGGCGCGATCAACGATGCGGGAAACAACGTCACCTTCGTACTCGATGCGGATCTGATGGCGCATAACGTCATCAACTGCCATCCGCTGTCGAACGATGCGACCACCTCGATTAGCAACGACGATCTCGTACGCTTCATGGAAGCGACTGGCCATCAGCCGCTTGTCTTGAAAGTGACAGCCTGAGATACGATTTAACGCTACAATAACGGCCCGGAATGCCGGGCAGGCGGGAGACATTCATGAGCGGCTCAGACAATCCCTACAACGCTTCCCTAGGCGGCCAGATGTCCGGCACCGTCAATATGGGCGCGCAGGCAGTAGGCGGGTCCTACATCACGGACACCACCACTGCGACCTTTGCGCGCGACGTTATTGAGGAGTCTCGCCACCAGCCTGTGCTCGTCGATTTCTGGGCGCCCTGGTGCGGTCCGTGCAAGCAGTTGACGCCCACCCTGGAGAAAGTCGTCAACGAGGGCCGTGGCCGGGTCAAGCTGGTCAAGATGAACATCGACGACCATCCATCGATCGCCGGCCAGCTCGGCATCCAGTCCATTCCGGCCGTCATCGCCTTTGTCAACGGCCGTCCGGCCGACGGGTTCATGGGCGCTGTTCCCGAGAGCCAGGTCCGCGAATTCATCGATCGGATCGCAGGCCCCGACAATGGCAGCGAGGGCGATGACGCAGCGCAGATCGCGTCGATCCTCGATGAAGCCGCGGCACTGTTTGCCAACGACGATATCAATGGTGCTGCCGAGCTTTTCGGCGCGGTGCTCCAAGCCGATCCTGAAAATGCCAAGGCATTGGCCGGCATGGCAGAATGCATGATCGCGGCCGGCCAGAGCGATCGCGCCCGCCAGGCGCTGTCGGACCTGCCGGACACGCTTGCCCAGGATGCCGGCATACTTGCCGTAGTCAAAAAGCTCGATCAGATCGACGAGGCGCGCAAGCTGGGCGATCCGGCTGCACTTGAGCATGCATTAGCGGTGAACCCTGACGATCACCAGGCACGTATCAGCCTTGCGAAGATCCTCAACGTCCAGGGCAAGCGCGACGACGCGGCCGAGCATCTTTTGACAGTGATGCGCCGTGACCGTACATTCGATGACGACGGTGCCCGCCGGCAGCTTCTGCAGTTCTTCGACGTGTGGGGCTTCAAGGATCCGGCGACGGTGACGGCGCGGCGCAAATTGTCTTCGATCCTTTTCTCTTAAAGTTTTAAGGGCTACATTGCGTTTTGGGCTGTCGGCACCACATTTTGGTCAGGGACGATCGATATCAACAGGCTAGTCGTGGCCGAATACGACCGAGGCGGGAAGTGCGTTCATGCAAGTCGGGAATGCGAGATATCTGAAGCCGAACGATCTGCCGGATTCGGTTGCCGTCTTTCCGCTTGCCGGCGCGCTCCTTCTTCCCGGTGGTCAACTGCCGCTGAACATCTTCGAGCCGCGCTACCTTACGATGTTCGATGCCGCGATCTCAAGCAATCGCCTGATCGGAATGGTGCAGCCGGCTCTCGGCGAGCCCTCCGACACCACGCACCTGACGCAAGTCGGATGCCTCGGCCGGATCACGTCTTTTGCCGAAACCGGCGACGGGCGATACATCGTCTCGCTGACCGGCATCTGCCGCTTCCGTCTGCTTGACGAGGTGGGCGGCCACCATCCCTATCGCAGTTTTCGCATCGCGCCCTTTGTCGCCGACCTCAGGTCCCGCGACGAGGAGGATGCGGTCGACCGCACCTCCTTGCTTGCAGCATTCAAGGCCTATCTTGAAGCCAACAAACTGGAGGCGGACTGGGAGAGCGTCGAGCGCGCGAGCAACATGACGCTGGTCAACTCGCTATCGATGATGGCGCCTTTCGAGCCGGCTGAAAAGCAGGCGCTGCTCGAGGCTCCGGATCTGAAGAGCCGGGCGGAAACCTTTATTGCCATTACCGAGATCGTGCTTGCCCGCAGCTTCGGCGATTCCGATTCGGTCCTCCAATAGGCGATTTTGATGGACGACACCGTCAGCAAAGTGGACACGAAACTTCTCGAGCTACTGGTCTGCCCTTTGACCAAGGGCCGGTTGAGCTATGACCGCGAGAAGAATGAGCTCATCTCGGAAAAGGCGCGGCTTGCCTATCCCATACGTGACGGCATTCCGATCATGCTGACATCAGAGGCCCGCCGGATCGAGGATTGAGCCCTCAAGCGATCAGATCGTCTGTCCGGCAAGCAGACGCGGATTGCTTGCTGTCGTCGTCCCGGCTGCCTGGCCGATGAAAAAGGATTTGAGCTTCGGCATCCGATCGACAAGGCCGAGGCCGAAATCGCGGGCAATCCTGATCGGGCCTACGTCGTTGGAAAACAGGCGGTTGAGCACGTCTGTCGTCACGCCCATCCGGAACGTGTCGAAACGCCGCCACGTCTGATAGCGTTCCAGAATGTTGATCGAGCCGATGTCGAGGCCCAGGCGATCGGCCTCCACGACCGTTTCGGCAAGTGCTGCCACATCCTTGAAGCCGAGATTGAGCCCCTGGCCGGAAATCGGGTGGATACCATGGGCGGCATCGCCGGCAAGCGCAAAGCGCGGTGCCACGAAGGAGCGGGCAAGCGTGAGGCCGAGCGGGAAGGCCCGCTTGCCGCCGATGACCTTCAGGCCTCCGAGCTTGTGGCCGAAGCGGCGCTCCAATTCCTCCTCGAAAATCAGATCGTCGGCAGCAACAAGCCGGTCCGCATCGGCTGTGCGCTCGGTCCAGACGAGGGAAGAGCGGTTGTTTTTCAAAGGCAGGATCGCAAACGGGCCAGACGGCAGGAAATGCTCCTCGGCGCAGCCATTATGCGGGCGTTCGTGCTCGACGGTCGCGACGATGCCCGATTGGCCATAATCCCAATTGACGGTCTTGATGCCGGCCATGTCGCGCAGTTTCGAGCGAACGCCATCGCAGGCGACAAGCAGTTTCGTGTCCAGCGTCGTCCCGTCGCAGAGCGAAAGGGCAACGCTTGTGTCGCTTGTCTTGAAGTCGGTGGCGGTAAGGCCATGGCGGATCTCGATGCCAAGCCGTTCGCAGGCACCGCGCAATGCGGCGACCATTGTGACATTTGGCACCATATGCGCGAAGGGCTGACCTTCGGCGACTTCACCGTCGAAGGTCAGGAAGACCGGGCGCACAGGGTCAGAGGTGCGACTGTCGGTGACGATCATACGGGTGATAGGCTCGGCCTCCGGCAGGATTTCGTCCCAGACGCCGAAAACCGTCAGCATCTTCGAGGCGGCGGCGATGATGGCGGATGCGCGGGTGTCATTCTTCCACACGCTCTCAGGCGCGGCCTCGACAACCATGACCTCGAGATGAGGTGCTGCCTGCTTGACGGCGACCGCTGCTGCCAGACCCACATAGCCGCCACCCACCACCAGCATGTCCAACATCGCGCGCTCCTGTTCCTCGCCGTCCATTCCTGATCTATATAGAGCAGGAAGCCATTCGTTCCTACCTTTGGGGTATGTCTAAAATGACGCGCGAGACGACGAACTCAACCGCCATGGAGCAACTGATCGAGACGCTCGATCTGGAACCGATCGAGGTCAACCTTTTTCGCGGCAACAGCCCCCAGGCCGGCTGGCAGCGGGTGTTCGGTGGCCAGGTTATCGCTCAAGCGCTGATGGCGGCTCAGCGAACCGTCGAGCGCGACCGCTTCGTGCATTCGCTGCATGCCTATTTCATGCGGTCCGGCGACCCTTCCGTGCCGATCGTCTATCAGGTGGAACGGCTGCGCGATGGCGCAAGCTTTAACACGCGACGGGTCCTTGCCATTCAGCACGGTCACGCGATCTTTGCCATGTCGACGTCCTTCCAGTTGGACGAACCCGGTTTCGATCATCAGATCGGCATACCCAATGCCCCGGTGCCCGAGACCCTGCTTGGCGAAAAGGAAATCAAGGAAAAATATCTGACCAATGCGCCCGAGCCGATCCGCAAATATTGGGAACGGGAACGGGCGATCGAAATCAGGCCGGTCTCGCTGAAGCATTATTTTTCGAATACGAAGCTTGAGCCGCGGCAAGATGTCTGGGTGCGGGCCACCGGGCCGGTGCCCAACGACCGAATCTATCAGGCCGCCGTGCTCGCCTATCTCTCCGACATGACGCTACTGGACGCGGCTCTCTACGCGCATGGCACGTCCGTCTTCGATCAAAGCCTCCAGATCGCCAGCCTCGATCACGCGATGTGGTTCCATAGGCCCTGCAAGCTCGATGACTGGCTGCTCTATACGCAAGATAGCCCGAGTGCCTTCGGCGGGCGCGGGATCTCGCGCGGTAGTCTTTTTACGCGATCCGGTGTTCTGATTGCGTCTGTCGCTCAAGAGGGGCTGATTCGGAAAAAGGCAAATGATTAATAGTTGTGCATTTTCGCGAAATTGCCTATAATTTGCACGATTACTCACCTACCGTATGCTTCTTTTTTAGCGTCTCCAATTATAACCTTTATTTTTCAATATGTTATAGGCCGCCACGAAACTGGCACGGCCTTTGAATGTATAAGTTCGGTCGCTGCTCGATTTGATGTCAGCGGGCAAGGAGAGTCGGCTCCGTGCCGAGGGTAACAAAGGATGGGAACCAGATGAAAATTGTGATGGCCATAATCAAGCCGTTCAAGCTCGATGAGGTCCGCGAGGCCCTGACAGCGGTCGGCATTCAAGGCCTGACCGTGACCGAGGTGAAGGGTTACGGGCGCCAGAAGGGACATACTGAAATTTACCGCGGCACTGAATACGCGGTGAGCTTTCTTCCGAAGCTGAAGATCGAAGTCGCCGTTGCAACTGAAATCGTTGACAAGGCCGTCGAAGCTATTGCCGCTGCTGCCAAGACCGGCCAGATCGGCGACGGCAAGATCTTTGTCTATTCGATTGACCATGCCGTGCGCATCCGTACTGGCGAAACCGATTCAGAAGCGCTGTAAGTCACGGCCGATCAGGGAGTTTTTTGCAATGTCATTTCCTAAGTTTTCTTCCACTCTTGCCAGGGTGGGCGCTGCTTCTGCGGCCCTGCTAGCCCCGGCGATCGCATTTGCGCAGCAGGCCGCACCGGCTGCCGCAGACGCTGCAGCGACTGCCGCTACCGCAGCTGCTCCTGTCGTCGACAAGGGCGACACCGCCTTCATGTTCATCGCGACCATTCTCGTGCTGTTCATGCTTGTCCCGGGCCTTGCTCTGTTCTACGGCGGCCTGGTGCGCTCCAAGAACATGCTGTCGGTTCTCATGCAGTGCACGATGATCGGCGCTGTCGTCATGCTGATCTGGGTTATCTACGGCTATTCCTTCGCCTTCGGCGGCGGCACCAGCCCATATTGGGGCGGCACGGCGAAGATGTTCCTGATGGGCGTCAATACGACCACGACGGCTGCGACCTTCTCCAAGGGCGTGGTCATTCCGGAATTCATCTTCATGCTCTTCCAGATGACCTTTGCCGCCATTACGCCGGCCCTGATCATCGGCGCCTATGCCGAGCGCATCAAGTTCTCCGCATCGGTACTCTTCTGCGCGCTGTGGGCAACCTTCGTCTATTTCCCAATCGCTCACATGGTCTGGGATTCAAACGGCTTCCTGTTTAAGATGGGCGCCCTCGACTTCGCCGGCGGCACCGTCGTGCACATCAACGCCGGTATCGCCGGCATCTGCGGCGCTCTCCTCATCGGCAAGCGCACAGGCTACGGCAAGGACATGATGGCTCCGCACTCCATGACGCTTACCATGGTCGGCGCTTCCATGCTCTGGGTCGGCTGGTTCGGCTTCAACGCTGGTTCGAACCTCGAAGCTTCTGGCGGCGCGATGCTTGCCACCGTCAACACCTTCATCGCGACGGCTGCGGCGATCGTTTCCTGGTCGGTCGTTGAAACCTTCACGCGCGGCAAGGCTTCCATGCTCGGCGGCGCTTCCGGCATGGTTGCCGGCCTGGTTGCCATCACGCCCGCCGCCGGCATTGCCGGTCCGATGGGCGCGATCGTCATGGGCCTCATCGTCTCGCCGCTTTGCTACTTCTTCGTATCCGTTGTGAAGAACAAGTTCGGCTACGACGATACGGCTGACGTCTTCGGCGTACACTGCGTCGGCGGGATCTTCGGCGCGCTTGCAACCGGCATCTTCGCCAGCGCATCGCTCGGCGGCGTCGGCTATGCAGACGGCGTCACCATGAGCAGCCAGTTCATGGTTCAGCTGACGGCTGTCATCACCACGATCGTGTGGTGCGGTGTCGGCTCGATCATCCTCTACAAGATCGTCGACGTGATCGTTGGTCTGCGCGTCACCGTTGAAGCCGAACGCGAAGGTCTCGACCTGGCTTCGCACGGCGAAGCTGCTTACCACACGTCTTGATATCCAAAGCTTGCAGCGGCGCAGCAACGTCTCCGCCGCTGCTGAACGGCCCGTCGCGGCTTGTAGAAATATGAGCCGCTCTTGGCCCGGACCTCTGGTTCGGGCCTTTTTCGATGTTTGCGCGGTTCTGACGTTCGGCATAAATCCGCTGGAAGGCGCAAGCTCGGGTGGATGGTTAATAGGCCATTAACCCTCGTCTGATTAGGTGGAGCGGATTCATCGGGCGGGCGACATGTCGTCGATTCGTCCCGGTATTTGCCAACTGACGGGCTGGGCACTATGGGCAGAAGCAATTCGGCGGCACTGGACGGTCGTCCCGTCCGCTTCACGCTCTCGACATTCGTATTGAGGCAGATCACGGGTCTTGCAGGCTTTGCCCTGTTCCTGGTGCTGGCGCTTGCCGTTGCGGCGCTCGCAACATGGAACGTGCTGGATCCGAGCTATTCCTATGCCACCGGCAATCCGCCCACGAATATTCTCGGCTATACCGGCGCCGCCTTTGCCGACATCGTCATGCAGGCGTTTGGTCTTTCCAGCGTGCTGGCTATGCTGCCGGTCGTAGCCTGGGGCCTTGCCCTTGTTTCCGGCCGGAGAATCGACCGCTTGCCCGCCCGATTTGGTGCCTGGGCGCTGGGCTCCATCGCTGCAGCCGCTGTCGTCGGATGCTTTCCGGCCCCGCTTACCTGGCCGATCCCGAACGGCATCGGCGGCGTGATCGGCGACATGATCCTGCGTTTCCCGGCCCTGTTCGTCGGAGCCTATCCAAGTGGCCTCTTCGCCATCATACTCGGTTGCATCTTTGCCGTGCCGACCGCGTGGCTCATGCTGTTTGCGGCCGGCATCGTCAGCCGTACCCTGCCTGAAGACGAAGACGAGATTTTCGAAGACGTGCCGAGCCGCGCCCGCACCGTCGGCGACAGCGATGACGACGAGGATAGCGACGGCGGCTTCCTTGCCTTCGGCGCTGTCATTCACATGTGGTACAACGCTCAGGCACGCATACGCCGTCTCTTCGGCATGGGCCCACGCAAACGGCGCGATCATGCATTCGATGCGCCTTACGATTTTAACGACGATGAGTTTGGCACGCTGAACGAACCCGTTCGCTCAAAGACGCCAATCACCCGCGGTGAGCGATTGGAGCCGTCAATGGAAGGTCCGGCACGTCGCATCGTATCGGCACCTTCCATCAGCGTCGGCAATGACGACGATGACGAAGACGAAGACAACGATCTGCCCTTCGAACGGGGGATGAAGCGTCCGAACGATATCCTGCCGGATGACGACGACGAATGGGCTATTCGCCCGGCGGCCGCCAAATCTGCTGGAGGAGCGCACATCGGACATCGGGTCATTCCGCCCGCCGCACGGCCGAAGCCGGGCGTGCGTGCCGAGCGGGAAGCACAGACCTCCTTTATCAGACCGCAGGGCTTCCAGCTCCCGGCCGTTCACCTGCTGGCGGAGCCACGTCAGATCGTTCGCGATTCGACCCTGTCTGCCGATGCCCTGGAGCAGAATGCCCGCATGCTTGAAGGCGTGCTGGAAGATTTCGGCGTTAAGGGCGAGATCATCCATGTCCGCCCAGGTCCCGTCGTGACGCTCTATGAGCTCGAACCGGCTCCTGGCATCAAATCGTCGCGGGTCATCGGCCTTGCCGACGATATCGCCCGCTCGATGAGCGCGATTGCCGCTCGCGTCGCCGTGGTCCCTGGTCGCAACGCAATCGGTATCGAGCTGCCGAATAATATTCGCGAGACGGTCTATCTGCGGGAACTCGTAGCCAGCCGCGATTTCGAGGGCTCCAAGGCGAAGCTTGCCATGGCGCTCGGCAAGACGATTGGCGGCGAACCCGTCATTGCTGATCTTGCCAAGATGCCGCACCTGCTCGTCGCCGGCACGACCGGCTCGGGCAAATCGGTTGCCATCAACACGATGATCCTGTCGCTTCTCTACAGGCTGACGCCGGAGCAGTGCCGCCTGATCATGATCGACCCGAAGATGCTCGAGCTGTCGGTCTACGATGGCATTCCGCATCTGCTTTCTCCCGTCGTCACCGATCCGAAGAAGGCCGTCGTCGCGCTCAAATGGACCGTCCGCGAGATGGAAGAGCGCTACAAGAAGATGTCGAAGATCGGCGTGCGCAATATCGATGGCTTCAATACGCGCGTCGAGCAGGCTGCCGCCAAGGGGGAAGCGATCTCGCGCACCGTCCAGACCGGGTTCGACCGTGCGACCGGCGAGGCGATGTACGAGACGGAAGAATTCGACCTGAAGCCCATGCCCTACATCGTCGTCATCATCGACGAAATGGCCGACTTGATGATGGTGGCCGGCAAGGACATCGAAGGTGCGGTGCAGCGTCTGGCGCAGATGGCGCGCGCAGCCGGCATTCATGTCATCATGGCGACCCAGCGCCCGTCGGTCGATGTCATCACTGGCACGATCAAGGCCAACTTCCCGACACGCATTTCCTTCCAGGTGACCTCGAAGATCGACAGCCGCACCATTCTTGGCGAGCAGGGCGGCGAACAGCTGCTTGGAATGGGCGACATGCTCTACATGGCCGGCGGCGGGCGCATTCAGCGCGTCCACGGGCCATTCGTGTCAGACGGCGAAGTCGAGGACATCGTGTCCTATTTGAAGACCCAAGGCTCGCCGCAATATCTCGATGCGATCACCGCTGACGATGACGACGACGACGAAGGCGGCGGCCCGATGGGCACCTCCAACCTGTCCGAGTCCGACGATCCCTACGATCAGGCCGTGGCTATTGTCTTGCGCGACGGCAAGGCATCGACATCCTATGTCCAGCGCCGCCTCGGCATCGGCTACAACAGGGCCGCCTCGCTGATCGAGCGCATGGAGCAGGAAGGCATCATCGGGCCTGCAAACCATGCCGGGAAGCGCGAGATTCTCGTGCCGACCGAAGCCGACATTCTCGAGCGATAGTCCCCAATAGGGCATCACATCTGTCGAATATCCTCTCGGCAACGTCGACGCGCGCCCTATATCATCCCGCAAGACACGCCATGAAGACGCCGGTTTTCAGCGCCATGAAGATCGGACAAAGGAGAATTGAATGAAAAAGACGAACGTCCGCCCCTCGGCGCAACTCTCAGGCCGCCGGACGATGACGCGGCGCGATTTTTTCGGCGCCTGCGCAATCGCAGCCGTTGCCACGGCGATCCCGCTCGAAGCCTTCGCCCAGGCCTCCGCTAGCACATCGGGCCTTGCGCAGCAAATTGCCGACCACTTCTCGGCCACGAAGACCATGCAGGGTGAATTCGTGCAGTTCGGGCCGCGCGGCGAGCAGACGAGCGGTAGGTTCTTCATCGAGCGTCCGGGCAAGCTGCGCTTCAACTATGACGACCCGTCGCCAATGCGCGTTATCGCCGACGGCAACAATGTCGTCGTCGGAAACGTCCAGCTTAAGACCTGGGACATCTATCCCTTGTCGAAAACGCCGCTGACGCTGCTGCTTGCCAGCAAGATTGATCTGTCGGCCGACATGGTTCGCAGCGTCAAGACCGAACCCGACCTGACAACGATCGTGCTTGGCAGCCGGACCATCTTCGGCGATTCGACCATCACCATGATGTTCGATTCCAAGACCTATGATCTCAGGCAATGGACAGTCACCGACAACCAGGGCAAGGATACCTCCGTCATTATCAACAACGTGAAGTCCAACACCGCGTTCGACGAGAGCGTTTTTCGTATTCCCTACAACGACCTCAACGCCCGCAAACGTTGATCGCCGAGCCTTATCCGACCTCTCGCAGGCGGTATCGTGGGGACACGATGTCGCCTGTTTCAATTTTTGCACGGAGCCGGTTTCCTTTCGCATTCCGGCGGTCTAAACCCTTGACGCAAACTGGGTACAAGGGGTGCTGTATGGGTTTTTCGATCACGACCTGGAACATCAATTCCGTTCGGTTGCGTATGCCGATCATCGAAAAATTCGTGATGCAGCATCGGCCGGATGTCATCTGCCTGCAGGAGACCAAGGTCCGCAACGATCTCTTCCCGCTGTCGCCGCTGCGCGCGCTCGGTTACGAGCACATCATTATCCACGGCCAGAAAGGCTATCACGGCGTTGCGATCGCTTCGCGCATCCCGCTCGTCGAGGACCATCGGCAGGATTATTGTGGCGTTGGCGATGCGCGGCATATCTCGGCGATCTTCGAGCGTGGTGGGCGGCGCATTCGCCTGCATAATTTCTACGTTCCCGCCGGTGGCGACGAGCCCGATCGCGCGATCAATCCGAAATTCGGTCATAAGCTGGATTTCATCGAGGAAATGAAGCGGCTGCATGCCGATGCGGAGCCGAATACCTCGGCCATTCTCGTCGGTGATCTCAATATCGCGCCGCTCGAGCAGGACGTCTGGTCGCACAAACAGCTTCTGAAGATCGTCAGCCACACGCCTATCGAAACCGACGGGTTGACAGAGGTCATGAAGCGCGGCGCCTGGCTCGATCTGATGCGCCAGCATGTGCCTGCCAGCGAAAAGCTTTACACATGGTGGAGCTACCGCGCCAAGGATTGGGAAGAGGCCGACCGCGGCCGTCGTCTTGATCACATCTGGTCGTCATCGGATCTCGGGCCGCTGCTTCAGCGGATCGAAATCCTGAAGGCTGCGCGTGGTTGGGAGCGCCCGTCCGACCACGTGCCGGTGACGGCGCATTTCAACCTCTGACGTCGATCAGGAAAACCGGTAAAGCATTGCCGCGGCCTGCTTTGCCATGGCGTTGAAATTGTCGCGTACCCGCCCCTCGATCAGTCTTGCTGCCTCGGGATATTCCTCGATCAGCCTATGAAAGAGCGAGCGGGTGATGCGGATGACGTCGGAATCCTCGAGCGCCACCGCCGTGTATTTCCGCTCGACCAGCGTCACAAGTGCAAGCTCGGACAGAAGCGTACCCGGCTGGACGACCGCCTCGACGCGCGAGACCCCCTTCTGGTCGAGCGTCGTCAGCTCGAAGCTGCCGCCGGTGACCACATAGGCGCATTCTGCCGGTGATTTTTCGCGAAAGAGCGTTTGGCCGGCAGTGATATGGCGTCGATCAGCGCCGAAGGCGATCAGGCGCAGCTGTTCATCTCCCATGCCCTGAAACAGCGGCAGGTGCGAAAGCAGGCGGATGTCGTCGTTTAGCGCCATCGTCAGGTTCCTGCCTTACGGGATGATCTTGTAGCCGCCGTTTTCCGTCACCAGGATTTCGGCATTCGACGGATCGCGCTCGATCTTCTGGCGCAGGCGGTAGACATGGGTCTCAAGCGTGTGCGTCGTGACGCCGGAATTGTACCCCCAGACCTCTTCCAAAAGGATGTCGCGCGTGACCACCTTCTGGTCGGCGCGATAAAGGTAGCGGATGATTGCCGCTTCCTTCTCGGTCAATCGGATCTTCTGGCCGTCGTCTGTCGTCAGGAGCTTCTGGCTAGGCTTGAACAGATAGGGTCCAACGGTGAAGGTGGCATCCTCGCTCTGCTCGTGTTGGCGCAGCTGCGCGCGGATACGGGCAAGGAGCACGGCGAAGCGGAACGGCTTGGTGACATAGTCATTCGCGCCTGCTTCGAGGCCGAGGATCGTATCGGAATCGGTATCATGGCCGGTCAGCATGATGATCGGCGATTTGAAGCCGCCTTTGCGCAAAAGCTTCACCGCCTCGCGGCCATCCATGTCAGGAAGCCCGACATCCATGATCAGAAGATCCACAGGTGTTGCGCGGGCCGCCTGGATGCCTTTAGCGGCGTTGACTTCCTGCAGGACTGAGAACTCCTCATAAAGCGACAATTGTTCCACCAGCATTTCGCGGAGGTCGTTGTCATCGTCCACCAATAGGATGGTGCGTGCGGTCATGCGGATCTCGTCCTCGTGGTTCGATCTAGTAAAGTCCTACGCCAAATTGCGTTTTTGGCAAGCGAGACGACGGCCGCGGCTTGGTCCTCCCCTTGAAACTGCTATGATTTCAAATGAAATCACGCGCAAAGCAAAAACATGTGAGAAAGATGGAAAAAGCAAGGCAAGGGCGTCGTCAGACCCCGTCAACGATCCTTGTTCGTCCTGCGCCGCGCAATCAAAGCCGTGCGCTGGTGCAGTTTGGCGGTTTCACAGTACCCGCAGCGATCGGTCGGGCCGGGAGGAGCGCATCGAAGCGGGAGGGCGACGGCGCCACGCCGATCGCGGCGATGTCGCTGCTCTACGGCTTTGTCCGCGGAGACAAGCTGCAGCCTTTGCCGACGCCGCTTTCCATGCGGCGCATCGCGAAAGAGATGTCCTGGTGCGATCAGCCGGAAAATCCCAATTACAACAGGCTTGTAAAGCGGCCGATCAAGGCCAGCCATGAGGAGATGATGCGCGGCGACGGCCTCTATGACATCTGTCTCGTGCTCGACTGGAATATCACGTCGCGGCGCCGCAATCGCGGATCGGCAATCTTCTTTCATCTGATCAAGCCCGGTTATGAGCCGACCGCCGGATGTATCGCGGTTAGCCTTGAAAATATGCGGCGTCTGGTTCGATACATGCGGAAAGGGACGATCGTTCGCGTGTTGTAGCGGTGGCTCTCCTTGCTCGGAAAACTTTAATCCTCGTGCCTGCGACCTATATAGATGTCTCGGCCGTTCGTGCCGTTTGCGCTTTTCCCTGATCCACGATGCGTTAGTCATTCGGAGAGATATTGTGACCGATCAACTTTCAATCACCTTCAACGACGGAAATTCCGTCCCCCAGGTTGGGCTCGGCGTCTGGCGGACGCCTGAGAATATCGCGGCTCCAACCGTGCGCACAGCAATTGCGGCGGGCTACCGCCATGTCGATACCGCGGCGATCTATAACAACGAAGATGGCGTGGGGGAGGGCATTCGCACGTCGGGCGTCGAGCGCGAGCAGATTTTCCTCACCACCAAGCTCTGGAACGACGCGCAGGGCTTCGATCAGACATTGAGGGCGATGGAGGCGAGCCTGAAGCGGCTCGGCACCAATTATGTCGATCTTTACCTCATTCACTGGCCCGCGCCGAAGCGCGACCGTTATGTCGACAGCTGGAAGGCTTTCGTGCGGCTGAAGGAGGAGGGCAAGGCAAAGTCGATCGGCGTCTCCAACTTCGGCGCAGAGCAGCTGAAACGCATCATCGGCGAAACCGGCGTCACGCCCGTCCTCAATCAGGTCGAGCTGCATCCGGATTTTCAGCAACGCGCCCTGCGTGACATCCACGAGGAGCTGGGTATCAGAACCGAATCCTGGAGCCCGCTGGGCCAAGGCCATCTCCTGACCAATCCGGTCATCGGCGCGGTGTCTGCCAAGCACGGCCGCACGCCGGCGCAAGTCGTCATTCGGTGGCACATCGACAATGGGCTGATCGTCATCCCGAAATCGGTCACCCCAAGCCGGATCGAGGAGAACCTGAAGGTGTTCGACTTCAAGCTCGATGCCGACGATCTGGCTCGAATCGCCCGGCTTGATACGCCGAAGGGTCGCATCGGGCCCGATCCGATGACCGCAGCGTTCTAATCTGACAAGCCGATCCACTCTCTTCTGGTATCCAGGCCGAGAGTGGAGTATCGGCATCCGACTTCTCTCCGTTCAATATGAAAGCCATCGCTTGAGCTTCCTGCATGACGCCTGGTCGGCGATTGGCACCTACCTCCATCAATATGGATTGCTGACCCTCTTCATCATTATCTATTTCGAATCGCTCGGCGTGCCCTTGCCAGGCGAAAGTGCACTTGTCAGTGCGTCGCTGCTTGCATCGCGACAGGATCTTGCCATCGCCGACGTTTGCCTTGTGGTATGGGTCGCAGCTGTGCTCGGCGATTTCACCGGTTACCTGATCGGCCGTTTCGGCGGGCGCCCCATCCTCGAGCGCTATGGCTGGCTGGTGAAGCTGACGCCCGAACGGCTGCACAAATTGGAGGAGGTTTTTCGCGTGCGCGGTGCACTCATTGTCGTTACCGCGCGCTTCTTCGTCATTCTCCGGCAGTTGAACGGCCTGGTTGCCGGCTCGATGGACATGCCATGGTTTCGCTTCGTCATCGCCAATATGATCGGGGCGGCCTTATGGGTGGGCGCATGGGGTTTGGGTCCCTATTTCTTCGGAGACTTTGTCGGCCGCTGGTTCGGCGCGTTGCGCCAGATACTGTGAGGATGGGTTCGCAGAGATAGAAAAAGGCCGGACGAGCCGGCCTTTCTCTCTGAGAAATATTGCTGTGTCCGTTTACTTCCAGTCGCGAATATCGACGAAGTGGCCGGCGATCGCGGCAGCGGCGGCCATGGCCGGCGACACCAGATGGGTGCGGCCCTTGAACCCCTGGCGACCTTCGAAGTTGCGGTTCGAGGTCGAGGCACAGCGCTCGCCGGGCTTCAGGCGGTCGTCGTTCATCGCAAGGCACATGGAACAGCCGGGCTCGCGCCAGTCGAATCCCGCCGCCTTGAAGATCTTGTCGAGGCCTTCAGCTTCCGCCTGTTCCTTGACCAGGCCGGAGCCTGGAACGATCATCGCGTCAACCGTGGATGCCACGGTCTTGCCTTCGACGACCTTTGCGACTTCGCGCAGGTCCTCGATGCGGCCGTTCGTGCAGGAACCGATGAAGACGCGATCAAGCGTGATGTCGGTCATCTTCGTGCCCGGCTTCAGGCCCATGTAGTCGAGCGCGCGCCACTTGGATGTCCGCTTGTTCTCGTCCTGGATTTCGTCCGGATCGGGAACGATACCCTGAACGGAAATCACATCTTCCGGCGATGATCCCCAGGAGACGATCGGCGGCAGGGCGGCAGCGTCAAGGACGACAACGCGATCATAATGCGCGCCTTCGTCAGTCTGCAGCGTCTTCCAGTATTTGATCGCCTGCACAAGCTGCTCGCCCTTCGGGGCGCGGGGCTTGCCAGTGATGTATTCGAATGTCTTTTCATCCGGCGCGATAAGACCGGCGCGGGCGCCGCCCTCGATCGTCATGTTGCAGATCGTCATGCGGCCTTCCATTGACAGCGCACCGATCGCCTCGCCTGCGAACTCGATGACATGGCCGGTGCCGCCGGCAGTGCCAATCTCGCCGATGATGGCAAGGATGATGTCCTTGGCAGTCACGCCCGGCGGCAATTGGCCATCGACGCGGACCAGCATGTTCTTTGCCTTTTGCTGGATCAGCGTCTGGGTCGCCAGAACATGCTCGACTTCGGACGTGCCGATACCGTGGGCCAGAGCCCCGAAGGCGCCGTGGGTCGACGTATGGCTATCGCCGCAGACAATGGTCATGCCCGGAAGCGTGAAGCCCTGCTCGGGACCGACGATGTGGACGATGCCCTGGCGCTTGTCGCTTGCCGAATAGTATTCAACGCCGAACTCGGCGGCATTCGTGGCCAGCGCTTCGACCTGGATGCGGCTTTCCTCGTTCTTGATGCCGAGGTGGCGATCAGGCGAGGTCGGAACATTGTGGTCGACGACGGCAAGCGTCTTCTGTGGCGCGCGGACGCGGCGACCGGTCATGCGCAGACCTTCGAAGGCCTGCGGCGACGTCACCTCATGGACGAGGTGCCGATCGATATAGAGAAGACAGGTGCCATCTTCCTGGGTGTTGACGACGTGATCGTCCCAGATTTTATCGTAAAGGGTGCGGGGTGCGCTCATGGCTACAAATCCGTATTGGTATCATGGAAAAACAGGAGTTGGCGGAACCGGTCCGCCGGCCTCAGGCGAGATCAGCTAAGTCGGCTGTTGAGCGCGCCGGAAATCATCGCAAAGAAACGGGCCGGCAGGCGCTTATGGTCCTGCAGCACGAAAACCGGGACATACTGTCCGTTTTTCCCCATGATCCTTGTCATAAGCGACGCTCTTATCAATTTTTCACGCACTGGGCAATGACGACATTCGCACGCACCGGTGTCGGCTCTATCGCGCCGGCGCCTTGCGCATCCGTTTTTCAACCCCGCGCAGGAGAAGCGAGAGGCCGATCGTCAGGAGAAGATATATGTAGGTGACGATCGAGTAGGTTTCAAAGAAGCGGAACGAACCTGATGCGTAGACCTTGCCCATCTGCGTGATGTCGGCGACGCCGAGGACCGAAACCAGCGACGAATCCTTCACCATCGAGACGAAATCGTTGGAGAGCGGCGGAAAGATGACGCGGATCGCCTGCGGGAAGACGACCAGCCGGAAACGATGATAGCGTGAAAGTCCGAGTGCTTTTGCGGCCTCGATCTGCCCGTGGTCGACCGCCTGTATACCGGCGCGAAAGATCTCGGCGATGAAGGAGGCATATCCGACCGTCAGCGCGATGATGGCGCGCCACATCAGGGAGACTTCCCTCACCTGGAGCGGCTCCGCCCAGCCCGCGGACACGAGCGGCGCCGTCGCGAAATTGTAGAGCGTGACGATGGCCGGCGCACCGACGAAGGCAACGTAGAACAACAGCACAAGCATCGGGATGCCGCGGATCACCTCGATGTAGAAGCGCGAGATCTGGCGTAGCACTAGGCTGTCCGAAAGCCCAAGCAGCGCGATGGCGAGGCCCAGCAGCGTCGCCATGACGAAGGCGACGAGGGTCACGAAGACGGTGACAGAAACACCGTTGACGACCGTTAGGAAGACTTGTGCATAGATGTCGTTGACGACGATGACGACGGCAATGCCGATTGCCAATAGGACGAGGGCAACCAGCCACCAGGGATAGTCGCCCTTCGCGTCTGCGCCGCGAGATGGCTGCAATGTCATAAGCCGCGGCTTCCGATCTTTACGGAGGTCTGGCTCATTGGCCCATCTTGTAGTCGACGAACCATTTCTTGTTCAGCGCCTCAAGCGTGCCGTCCGCCTTTAATGCGGCGATTGTCGCGTTGACGGGAGCAACGAGATCCGAGCCCTTGGGGAAGATGAAGCCGAAATCCTCGACGCCAAGTGGGCCGCCGATCAGCTTCAATGCACCGCCCGATGCATCGACGTAGCCCTTGCCAGCGGTCCCATCGGTAAGGACGGTATCGACGTCGCCGGTCTTTAGTGCCTGCACGGTAGCGCCGAACGTCTCGAACAGTTTTATGCGCTGGTTCTGCTCGTTGCCGTCGAGCACCTCGTAGACGGCCGTGTAGAAGGGCGTGGTGCCAGGCTGGGCGCCAACGAGGCCATCCTTGAAGGCACCGAAAGTCTTCGCATCGGTGAAGCGCTTCTCGTCGCCACGCACCAGCATGAATTGCTGCGAGCGCATGTAGGGATCTGAGAAATCGACCTTCTGCTTGCGGTCTTCCTTGATGGTGATGCCGGTCATGCCAATATTGTATTGGCCATCCGATACCGCCTGGATCATCGCATCCCAGCTGGTGTTCTGGTACTCGACGTTGAAATTCAGCCGCTTGGCGATCTCGTTCATCGCGTCATATTCCCAGCCGATCGCTTTGCCCGATTTCGGGTCGACGAATTGCAGCGGCGGATAGGCATTTTCTGTAACGACGATGACCTTCTTGCCAGCAAGGTTCGGTAGATCTGCGGCGAAGGTTGCAAACGGCATCATGGCAAGGGCGGTCAGGCCCAGCAGAAACGAGCGGCGTAGCGACATGAAAATCTCCCCATATTAGCGCGAAAGGAAACTGTCATATTTGCCAAGGGGATGACAAGCCGGTTGGCATCGCGCAACTCATAAAATGAGGAACGTCGATCCAAAGCTCGGACAAAGCCGGAAAATCCTTTCCAGGCCAACTCGCCAACAAAAAAGGCGGCCTAAGAGCCGCCCTTTCGAAATTCAATTTGTCGAAGCTTATTCTGCTGCGGGTTCCGCGGCAGCGGCTGCTTCTTCTGCTGCCTTGGCAGCGGCTGCATCAGCGGCGGCCTTTGCTTCGGCGGCTTCAGCTGCTGCCTTCTCGGCTGCGAGAGCCTGAGCTGCTGCGACCTTCTCGGCTTCGAGACGTGCCTTTTCCTCGGCAAAAGCCTGGCGCTCGGCGTCGTTCAGCTTGCGGGCGCGGGTGCCGGTGTCTTCGACGATACGGGCAGACTTACCGCGACGGTCGCGCAGGTAATAGAGCTTGGCGCGACGGACCTTACCGCGGCGAACGACGTCGACGCTTTCGATCATCGGCGAATAGACCGGGAATACGCGCTCGACGCCTTCGCCGTAGGAGATCTTGCGAACCGTGAAGTTCTCATGGATGCCGCCGCCGGAGCGGGCGATGCAAACGCCTTCATAGGCCTGTACGCGGGTACGCGTGCCTTCGGTGACCTTCACGTTGACGCGAAGCGTGTCGCCCGGAGAAAATTCAGGAAGCTTGCGCTGAGCTTCGATCTTGGCGGCCTGTTCGGCTTCCAGCTGCTGGATGATGTTCATTGGTCTAACCTCTAGTTTTTCTGAAACAGCCAGAGCGCTCAGCCAATGATCCGTTGGTCGTTGCCTCGGGATTTTGTCCTTCCGGACGGGAGCGAATTCGCTATTCTTTGTTTGCTGGTCGACGGGTAATACCCATGTCCGCGTGGGCAGTTACACGAAACATCAGGGTTTGTCATCCCTTGTACGTCATTTTTATCGACGAGAATGCCGAAATTTGCGGCCTGTGGCGCTCTCTAGCGTGGCGGTTCGTCTTTTGGCGGGTCTGGAGCGGTGGCCGCCTTGTCCAACAGGTCGGGGCGGCGTTCCTTCGTCAGCCTCAGCGCCTCTTGCCGCTGCCATTTGGCAATGGCGCCGTGATTGCCCGAGGTCAGCACCGCGGGGATCTCGCGACCCTCCCATTCCTGCGGGCGGGTATAGTGCGGATGCTCGAGCAGGCCATCCTCAAAGCTCTCATGCAGGCCGGAGAGATCGTTGCCCATCACGCCGGGCAGGATCCGGACAATGGCGTCGATGAGCGTTAGCGCGGCTGGTTCACCCCCTGAGAGGATATAGTCGCCGATCGAGACTTCC
The DNA here is from genome assembly GCF_052114685.1 of Rhizobium sp. 2YAF20. NCBI lineage: Bacteria > Pseudomonadati > Pseudomonadota > Alphaproteobacteria > Hyphomicrobiales > Rhizobiaceae > Rhizobium > Rhizobium sp. 2YAF20. The sequence goes on from NZ_JBFRFF010000002.1 coordinate 278,426, forward strand.
TCGAGATGTCGGCCGTCGATAACGCGTTGGTCGACGCCTTCGAAGCGGCCGCAGACAATGACGACGCCTTCACCTTGCGCCAATTCGCGAACCCGCGCCTGCGTCAGCGGCCGGCCGCGCGGGCTCATCAACAAACGGGGACGGCTGTCGTTCTCGCAGGCATGGTCGATGGCACGGGCAAGCACGTCAGGCTTTAGAACCATGCCGGCACCGCCGCCAGCAGGTGTGTCGTCGACGGTTCGGTGGCGATCGGTGGCAAAATCGCGAATCTGCAAGGTGTCGAGCGACCATTGGCCACGCTCCATCGCCTTGCCCGCAAGCGATGCCCCGAGATGGCCGGGAAACATTTCGGGGTAAAGCGTGAGAACAGTCGCCCGGAAGCTCATCGCCGGATCAACCCTTCGACTTGCCCGACGGCTTCTGCGCCTTGCCGATCTGATCCTTGGGATCTTCGATCAGGCCGGCCGCGCGAGGGTCTATGAGGATCTTGCCGCGTTCAAGGTCGATTTCAAGAACAGCAGCCTCCGAAAAAGGAATGAGCACCGGGCGCTTGCCCGGACCTTTCAGCTCCAGTAGGTCGCCGGCGCCGAAATCGTAGACGCCGCTGACGACGCCATAGCCGGTCCCCGTATCGTCGACCGCTTCCAGACCTTCCAGGTCGGCATAGAAGAATTCATCCTCGTCCAGCTCATCGTCCGGCAGGTTGTCCCGGTCGACATAGAGTTCCAGTCCATTCAGCGCCTCGGCCGCCTCGCGATCGTTGATGCCGCGAAAGCGGACGATAACCACGTTTTTCGCCTGGCGGATTTCGAGAATCTCGAAACTGCGGCCGTCGAGGGTCTGGAGGTTGCCGTAGTCGCCGAGGGCCGAGGGGTCGGAAGTATAGGCACGGGCCCGCACTTCTCCACGCAGCCCCTGGGCGCCGCCGATCGTTGCCATCAGAACCGGATTTTCGAGCTTTGTCATGGCCTGGTCACTGGTTGGTTCAATATCATCCCTCTCATAGAGCAACATCCGGGGATGGCAAACAAAAAGCGGGCGGCATGTCGCCATGCCACCCGCTTCAAATCCGTTGACCGGAATTGGCCGGGATTATTCCGCAGATGCGGTTGCAGCTGCTTCAGCAGCGTCTGCAGCCTTCTGGGCGCGCTCGGCGATGCGTTCCTGGGCCTTCTTGCCTGGCTTTGCCTTTTCCGGGTTGGAGCGGGTTTCGCGCTTTGCAACGCCGGCTTCGTCGAGGAAGCGCAGGACGCGGTCCGTCGGCTGTGCGCCGTGGTCCATCCAGTGCTTGATGCGCTCGGCGTTGAGCTCGACGCGCTTTGCGTCGTCCTTGGCCAGCATCGGGTTCCAGGAGCCGAGCTTCTCGAGGAAGCGGCCGTCGCGGGGCGAACGGGCGTCGGCAACGACAACGTGGTAGTACGGGCGCTTCTTGGAACCACCGCGAGCAAGACGAATTTTCAGTGCCATTTTCTTTACTCCTTCAGACTTTTCATTGACCGCATTTCGTTGCGGCGTTGTTCATTTCAAACTGTCGAGATCACGCCTTGAAATCGGCGGCGATCTGTTCGTGGTGCCGGATCACTTCCTTGATGACGAAGTTCAGGAACTTTTCGGCGAAATCCGGATCCAGATTGGCGTCCTTTGCCAGAAGGCGCAGGCGTTCGATCTGGTATTCTTCGCGCGCCGGGTCAGCCGGCGGCAGGTCGAATTTGGCCTTCAGCTTGCCGACCTCTTTGGTGCAGCGAAAACGTTCGGCCAACATATGCACCAGGGCCGCGTCGATGTTGTCGATCGACTGGCGGTAGCCTGCAAGCTGGGTCTTGACGTCTGGATCAATCATGGGTCAGGCGATCCTCTTCACTTCTTCTTCGGCAATCCAGGAAGACCAGGCAAGCCTCCGCCAAGGCCGGGCAACTTGGCCCCGCCGCCCAGACCCGGCAGGCCGCCGCCGAAGTTCGGCATACCGCCCGGCTTGCCGAGACCGGCTGCTTCCGCCTGCTTCTGCAAGGCTTCCAACTGACGGGGATCAAGGTTCGACAGGTCGGGCATCCCGCCCATGCCGCCGCCCATTCCGCCCATGCCACCAAGACCCATCTTGCCGGCAAGGCCGCCCATCATCTGCTTCATCATGCCGCCTTTGCCCTTTCCGCCCATCGCCTTCATCATGTCGGCCATCTGACGGTGCATCTTCAAAAGCTTGTTGATGGCGGCAGCATCGGTGCCGGAGCCGGCGGCAATGCGCTTCTTGCGGGAATGCTTCAGGATGTCGGGGTTGGTGCGCTCGGCCTTGGTCATCGACTGGATGATGGCAATCTGCCGGCCGAAAAGCTTGTCGTCGAGGCCGGCGGCAGCCATCTTGTCCTTCATGCCGCCCATGCCGGGCATCATGCCCATGATGCCGCCCATGCCGCCCATCTTCTGCATCTGGCGCAGCTGGTCGGCAAGGTCGTTGAGGTCGAACTTGCCCTTGGCCATCTTGGCGGCCATGGCGGCGGCCTTTTCGGCATCAATGTTTTCAGCTGCCCGCTCGACGAGGGAGACGATGTCGCCCATGCCGAGAATACGGTCGGCGATGCGGCGCGGGTGGAACTCTTCGAGCTCGCCCATCTTTTCGCCGACGCCGATGAGCTTGATCGGCTTGCCGGTCACGGCGCGCATCGACAGGGCAGCACCGCCGCGGCCGTCACCGTCCATGCGGGTCAGAACTAGGCCGGTGATGCCGACGCGCTCGTCGAAATTGCGGGCGAGATTGACGGCGTCCTGACCGGTCAGGCTGTCGGCGACCAGCAGAATTTCGTGCGGATTGGACTTCTTTTTGATCTCCGCCATCTCAACCATGAGCGGCTCGTCGATATGCGTACGGCCGGCCGTGTCAAGGATGACGACGTCATGGCCGCCGAGCCTTGCCGCCTGGACGGCACGCGAGGCGATATCGGTCGGCGACTGGCCGGCGATGATCGGAAGAACGTCTATATTGCCCTGGACGCCGAGCTGACGGAGCTGTTCTTGGGCCGCCGGCCGACGCGTGTCGAGCGAGGCCATCAGGACCTTCTTGCGCTCGCGCGTCATCAGGCGGTGGGCGATCTTGGCAGAAGTCGTTGTCTTGCCCGAGCCCTGCAGGCCGACCATCATGATGACGACGGGCGCTGCCGCATGCAGATCGACGCCGACGCTCTCGGAGCCAAGCATCTCGATCAGCTCGTCATGGACGATCTTGACCACCATCTGCCCGGGCTTGATCGACTTCAGGACTTCTGCGCCGATGGCTTTTTCGCGAACGCGGTCGGTGAAGGAGCGCACAACGTCGAGCGCTACGTCGGCCTCGAGCAGCGCACGGCGAACCTCGCGCAGCGCTGCGGAAACATCGGCTTCCGACAAGGCGCCACGGCCGGTCAGTCCATTCAGAATGGAACTCAGACGGTCCTGGAGGTTTTCAAACATCAGCTCTTCCTTCGTCGCTTCAAATCTATCCGGGGATAGTCAGAAACGTTGTTCTTTTCCTTGACGAAAACAAGACGCAAAGCCAAAAAGCACCCGAGGGCGCAGCGCGCTGTCGGGTGTGGACCTCCGGGATCGTTTTATACCTTATTCAGGGTCCCGGTCGGCGGCTCGGAGGCTTGTGCTCGTCGCAGATGAGGCGCGATTAACAGGAAAGAGCGCTGAAAGTCAAGGCAGAGACGGCAAAACCGGCAAATGGCGCCACTGCCGGCTTTTAAACGGACGCGAGCTGCACCACTTAACTTTCGTCACACAGGCGACGAGGCAGCATGGCAGACAGTTCCATCCGCAAAGGCAAGCGCAATCCCTATTATCAAGGGCCGGTTTCCGATCATTTCGACGGCTCCCTCTTCTTCAATCCCGACGGTGTCGAACCGGGCAATCTCCGCGCGCTGCTCAAATGGCAGTTCGCCGGCGGTCGTTCGAAGTGGCCAAGCTCCATTGCTAGTTGCTCTGCGCCAGTAAGGCCCGATGTTCGCGTCGGGGATCAGGCTCTGAGGGTAACGATGATCGGCCATGCCTCATTGCTGGTCCAGGTCGCGGGGCTGAATATCTTGACCGATCCCGTCTGGTCCGAACGCGTCAGCCCTTTCAGTTTCATCGGTCCGAAGCGCGTCGTCCCGCCGGGGATACGTTTCGAGGACCTTCCGCCAATCGATCTCGTCCTTGTATCGCACAACCACTACGACCACCTCGATGTCGCGACGCTCAAGCGCTTGCACGAGGCTCATGCTCCACGGTTTGTTACGCCACTCGGCAACGACACGATCATCCATCGGGCGGTGCCGCAGGCCAATATTACCACGACGGACTGGGACGAGCGGATCGCCATCAGCAAGGAGGTGACGATCGACGCCGAGCCCTGCCATCACTGGTCGGCCCGCGGCATGGGCGATCGTCGGATGGCGCTCTGGGCCGCCTTCGTCATCTCGACGCCTGCGGGCAAGATCTATCATGTCGGCGACACCGGCTTTCACGATGGCATCAACTATAGGGCCGCAGCCGACAAGCACGGCAGCTTCCGCCTCGCGATCCTGCCTTTCGGCGCCTACGAGCCGCGATGGTTCATGAAGGGGCAGCACCAAAATCCTGAGGAAGCCGTGCAGGGTATGCAGCTGTGCAAGGCGGCTCATGCGGTCGGCCATCACTTCGGCACGTTCCAGTTGACGGACGAGGCGATCGACGATCCGGTTCGCCAGCTGGGCGACGCGCTGAAGCGACACTCGATCGGGCCTGAGCGGTTTCGGCCGTTGCATGCCGGCGAGGTATTTGATGTGCCGGCGGCCTCACCAGAGCGCGAGTTCGGCTGAGACAACGCTGATGCGCATCGCAGCTCACCACTGGTAATTCCAGCTCATTTCCGCCATATAGACCAGAAATGCCGAGAGCGTCGGCGTGTGACTGAGAATTGAGACGATGGCAGATACGGTCGAATTTGCGAGGATGAACGGGCTTGGCAACAAGATCCTGGTTGTCGACATGCGCGGCCGCAAGGATAAGGTCGCGCCAGCCGCTGCTGTTGCGCTCAACGCCGATCCGGCGACGCAATTCGACCAGATCATGGCGATCCATGATCCGAAGGCCGAGGGCACTGATGCCTTTATCGACATCCTGAATTCCGACGGCTCCACGGCGCAGGCCTGCGGCAACGGCACGCGTTGCGTCGTGCAGGCTCTTGCTGCCGAAAGCGGACGCAAGGCTTTCACATTCCAGACCATCGCCGGGATCCTCAACGCCGTCGAGCATGAGGACGGGACGATTTCGGTCGACATGGGCAAGCCTGTCTTTGAGTGGAACAAGATACCGCTTGCCGAGGAATTCCACGATACCAGCCGTATCGAGTTGCAGATCGGGCCGATCGACGGTCCAATCCTTCATTCGCCCGCCGTCGTTTCGATGGGCAATCCGCACGCGGTATTCTGGGTGGACAAGGATGTCATGTCCTATGACCTTGGCCGCTTCGGGCCGCTTCTCGAAAACCATCCGATGTTTCCCGAGCGCGCCAATATCTCGCTGGTTCAGGTGACATCGCCGACGTCGCTGCGCATGCGCACATGGGAACGCGGAGCGGGGCTGACGCTTGCCTGCGGCTCGGGTGCCTGTGCCGCTGCCGTCAGTGCTGCGCGAACGGGTCGCACCGGCCGCAAGGTCACCATCGAGGTGGCGACGGCAAAGCCACCCGGCAAGTTGCAGATCGAATGGCGCGAGCGCGACGACCACGTCGTCATGACCGGGCCTGCGGAATGGGAATGGTCCGGCACGGTCGATCCCGCAACGGGCGCCTTTTCACGCGACGCGGAGCCGGAGGCTCAGGCGCGGTGAGCGGCGTCGAGGTCATTACCTTCGGCTGCCGTCTCAATACCTACGAATCCGAAGTGATGCGGGCGCAGGCGGAAGAGGCCGGGCTTAACAATGCCGTCCTCGTCAATACCTGTGCCGTCACCGGCGAGGCCGTGCGTCAGGCACGCCAGGCGATACGCAGGGCACGGCGGGATAACCCGCACGCGCGCATCATCGTCTCCGGCTGCGCGGCCCAGACCGAGAAGCAGGTATTCGCCGAGATGCCCGAGGTCGATGTCGTTCTCGGCAACGAGGAGAAGCTCGCCGCCGCATCCTATCGCGCGCTTCCCGATTTTGGCGTGTCGGCCGAAGAAAAGCTGCGTGTCAACGACATCATGAGCGTTCGTCACACCGCGCCGCAGATGGTCAAGCATATCGACGGCCATGTCCGCGCGTTCATCCAGGTACAGAACGGGTGCGACCATCGCTGTACATTCTGCATCATTCCCTATGGTCGGGGCAATTCGCGCTCCGTGCCGATGGGCGCCGTCGTGGAGCAGGCGCGCAAACTTGTTGCCGGCGGCTATGTCGAGATCGTGCTGACGGGCGTCGATGCCACCAGCTACGGCGCGGACCTGCCAGGCGAGCCGACCCTGGGGTTGTTGGCGAAGACATTGCTCAAGCAGATACCCGAAATCCGCCGGTTGCGGTTGTCCTCTATCGACAGCATCGAGGCGGATCGGCATCTGCTCGACTTGATCGCCGACGAGCCGCGTTTCATGCCGCATCTTCATCTGTCGCTGCAGCACGGCAACGACATGATCCTGAAGCGGATGAAGCGGCGCCATTTGCGCAGCGACGCCATCCGCTTTTGTCAGGACATAAGACGATTGCGGCCGGAGATGAGCTTCGGGGCCGACATGATCGCCGGCTTCCCGACAGAGACGGAGGAAATGTTCGCCAATGCCGCAAGCATGGCCGAGGAATGCGATATCGCATTCCTCCATGTCTTCCCATATAGCCCGCGGCCGGGAACACCTGCGGCGCGCATGCCCCAGCTCGATCGAGCGCTGATCAAGGAACGAGCGGCAAGGCTGCGATCCACTGGACAGCGGTTGCATCGGACCCATCTGGACAGGATGATCGGCACGACGCAATGGCTGCTTGTCGAAAACAACGGTATGGCGCATACGGAGAACTTCACGCTTGTCGCAGCGCCGGGCCTTAGGCCGCGCGACCTTGTGTCGGTGACCATCACCAGCCACAATGGCAAGCATCTCGACATGCAACTTATTGCGGCCGATGCGGCCTGACTGACGGAATTTTCATGGCGCTGGGTTTCATCAAGAAAGTCTTCACCTTCGGCCGAGACAAGCCGGCAGAAGGACAGGCACCGACCCCGAATGCTGTGACCGATATTAAGGAAGCGGCTGACGGACTGATTGCCGATGTTGATGTGGACGCCGCCGCGCAAAGCGAGACGCCCCCGATCCTTCCCGATGTTGGCGAATTAAGCGAGCTCGGCCTGACGCCATTGTCGCTTCTTGAGGCGGAAGTGCTGGCGGATGAAACAGAGGACGCCGCGATACCCCCCTTTGTCCCTGTGGGACATCTCCCCTACGATCGGAAAGATTGGCCGGGGGGTGACGTCGCTCCGGAGGCAATCGCCGAAAGGCTGGCTAATCCGGCGGATCAGACAATTGCGGTTCCAGAGGCTGCCCAAGATCCAATCTCTCCCCTTGTGGGGGAGGTGTCGGTGCAGCCGACAGAGGGGGGCGATCTTGCTCCAAAGCCAGACACACCTATCCTCCCAAAGGGCTTCGCCACCGGCCCCGTAATTGTCGAGCCTATAGCGCAGGCACCGAAAACAACCTGGTTCCAGCGCCTGCGCGCCGGTCTGTTGCGGACCTCGTCGCAGCTGACCGGCCAGATCGCAGCTCTCTTTACCAAGCGCAAGCTCGACGACCAGACGCTGCAGGACCTTGAGGATTTGCTGATCCAGGCGGATCTCGGGGTCGAAACGGCGATGCGCGTGACCGATGCGCTCTCCTCCGAGCGCTACGGCAAGGATGTCACCGGCGAGGATGTCAGCCGGATCATGGCGGCCGAAATCGCCAAGGTACTAAAGCCGGTGGCTAAGCCGCTGCAGCTCGATCTGTCGCACAAGCCTCATGTCATCCTCGTCGTCGGCGTCAACGGCACCGGCAAGACAACGACGATCGGCAAGCTCGCGGCGAAGCTGTCTGGCGCCGGACTGAAAGTCATGATCGCTGCCGGCGATACTTTCCGAGCCGCCGCGATCGAGCAGTTGAAGATCTGGGCGGACCGGACGAAATCGGAATTCGTTGGTACCAAGATCGGTGCGGATGCCGCGGGCCTTGCCTTCGACGCCTTTCAGAAGGCTAGGGAAAGCAAGAGCGACGTGCTGATTATCGACACGGCCGGCCGGCTGCAGAACAAGACCGAACTGATGGCGGAGCTCGAGAAAATCGTCCGAGTTCTCGGCAAGCTCGATCCGGAGGCGCCGCACACGGTTCTGCAGACGCTGGACGCGACCACCGGGCAGAATGCGCTTAACCAGGTCGAGATTTTCCGCAATATTGCCGGCGTCACCGGATTGATCATGACCAAGCTTGACGGCACCGCGCGCGGCGGAATTCTTGTCGCCATCTCTGCCAAGCACAAATTGCCCGTCTATTTCATCGGCGTCGGCGAGGGTGTCGACGATCTCGAACCCTTCGAGGCCGAGGATTTCGCCCATGCAATCGCCGGTCTTGGTCAATGACAGGGGATAGACGGATGACGAAACGCACAAAGCGCCATAGATATGCCACTGACGCCTATCAATGGCGGACCGAAATCTAGAAAGCTCGAAGGTTTGGACCAGCGATGACGACCAGCGAAAGCGATATTACCCCGAGTGCCGCCGACCGGCAGCATCCCATGCTGAAGCTGGCGCTCGAGATCGGCCCGCTGATGGTCTTCTTTTTCGGGAACCTGCGCGGGCCATGGCTCGTGCAGCAGTTTCCAGCGCTGGCAAGCCTCGGCGGTCCGCTGTTCGTGGCGACGGCGCTGTTCATGGCGGCAACCGTCCTTTCCCTCGTGGTATCGAAGTTCGTGCTCGGCCACTTGCCGATCATGCCCTTTATCTCGGGCCTAGTCGTGCTGGTCTTCGGGTCGCTCTCGATCTATCTGCAGGATGAGACTTTCATCAAGATGAAGCCGACGATCATCAACACGCTGTTCGGCGTTGCCCTCTTGGGTGGCCTTGCCTTCGGCAAATCCTTGCTTGGCTATGTTTTCAACGCGGCGTTCCAGCTCGATGAAGCCGGCTGGCGGAAGCTGACGATCCGCTGGGGTATCTTCTTCCTCTTCCTCGCAGTGCTCAACGAAGTCATCTGGCGGAATTTTTCCGACGATTTCTGGATCGCCTTCAAGGTCTGGGGAACGATGCCGATCACCATCCTGTTCACGCTGGCGCAGATGCCATTGATCATGAAACATACGGTGGCGCCCGCCGTGGAAACGGAGAAGTGACGGCGCTTCGACAGGAGATAAGCCGCAATCGCCATCTGAGCTTCTGGCTCGTTGCTTGCTTTGCGGTCCTGGTCGCCCAGATCGTCACCGAATATCTAATGGGCCGCACGCCGATCTGCACCTGCGGCTATGTCAAATTGTGGGAGGGTACCGTCAATTCGAGCGGCAACTCCCAGCACATCGCCGACTGGTACAGCCCATCGCACATCATTCACGGGTTCCTGTTCTTCGGGCTGACCCATCTGATCATGCGTGGCAAGCCGCTATCGATGCGCCTTTTCCTTGCCATGCTGATCGAATCCGGTTGGGAAATCCTCGAAAATTCACCATTGATCATCAACCGCTATCGAGCCGCGACGATCTCGCTCGATTACTACGGCGACAGCATCCTCAACTCCGCGATGGATGCTGTCTTCATGATCCTGGGTTTCCTGTTTGCCTCGCGGGCGCCGGTCATGCTCACCGTGGCAATCGCAATATTTTTCGAGATATTCACCGGCTGGATGATCCGCGACAATCTCACGCTCAACGTGCTGATGCTAATCTGGCCGGTCGAGGCCGTCAAAACCTGGCAGAGTGCCTTAGGAGGCTGATCCGGCCAGGGCCTTTTCCATGGCGGGATAAAGACCTTCCTTCAGGCTGAGATCGTCGAACGGGCCAACACGCTTGTAGAGTATGGTGCCGTCCGGACCGACGAGATAGGATTCCGGAATGCCGTAGACGCCCCAGTCGATGGCCGTTGCACCCTTCGGATCGATGCCGATGGCTTGAAACGGATTGCCGAGATCGCTTAGGAAGCGCAATGCGTTATCGGGCTGATCCTTGTAATTGATGGCGACGATATTGAGGCGCCCGTCCTTGGCAAGCTCCCGAAGGAGAGGGTGTTCCTGCCGGCAAGGAATGCACCAGGATGCAAAAACATTGACGAGGGTAAGCTTGCCCTTGATGGCGGCATCGCTCAGTGCCGGCACCTTGGATCCTTCAAGCGGCGGCAGCGCCAACGAGGGGGCCTTGGTGCCGATCAGGGCCGAGGGAATTGCCGAGACATCCTTGCCGTGAACGTCCTGCTCGTAAAGCATCTTTGCCGCAGTTCCGGCAATGCCCCCGAAGACCACCAGCGGCAACAGCGCCATCGCGTAGCGTCCAAGGCCGCGCGGCTTCGGCGCCTGGCGGTCGTCAGCACCTGATGTCATTTGGTGTCGCCCTCTGTCTTGTGCACCGAACGACGGTGAATGCCTGATGCTTCCAGAGTTGCGAGTTCCCGTTGGCGCAGGCGCCCGTCGATCCAGGTCCAGCCAGTGATCGCGATCACGATGATCGCGGCGAAGCCGTAGGATGAATAGACGTAAAATGCGTGCGACATCCGATTATTCCTCCCGGCTTGCCATGCGCGCTGCAAGCCGTCGTCGGGCCGCGATGCGGCGGCGCCAGATCTCGTTGCGGATCGCCATGGTATGCAGCGTGAAGAACAACAGGGTGAAGGCGAGCGCCATGGTAAAGAGCGGCCAGAGAAACTCGGAATCCACCGTCGGGCCATCGAGGCGGATGATGCTCTCGGACTGATGCAGCGTATTCCACCAGTCGACGGAAAACTTGATGATCGGGATATTGACGAAGCCGACAAGGATCAGCACTGCCGTCACGCGCGCGCCCTTCGACGGATCGTCGATGGCGCGGTTGAGCGCGATCAGGCCAAGATACATCAGGAAGAGGATAAAGACGGAGGTCAACCGCGCGTCCCAGACCCAGTAGGTGCCCCACATGGGCTTGCCCCACAGCGAACCCGTGACCAGCGCCAAAAGGGTAAACGCCGCACCGAGCGGTGCCGCTGCCTTGGCAGCGACGTCGGCAAGCGGATGCCGCCAGACAAGGGTGCCGATCGCTGAAATGCTCATGATCGTATAGCACATCATCGACAGCCAGGCCGCCGGCACATGGATGTACATGATGCGGACGGTATCGCCCTGCTGGTAATCGCCCTCGGTGGAAAAGGAAAGGTAAAGCCCGGCGGCGAAAAGGATCGCCGATATGGCTGCAAGCCACGGAATGATACGGGACGCCAGCGCCAGGAACCGGGTAGGGTTGGCAAGGTCCGAAAATCGGCTGATCGCGGGACTGAATTCGCTCATGTGCTCTCTTTAGCGTGATATCGGGACCATCGCAATTGACGGGCTGGCGGCTCCAATCAATCCGCCGTGTTGCCCAGTGCAAGTGCGGCCGCCACCGGGCCGAGCACCGCGAAGAAAAGCGTCAGCGCGATCTGAATGAGGAAGGGCGGCAGGAAGGGCTGCGGACCTTCGACGGCGGCATAGGTGGCGCTGACGCCGAAAATCAAAACCGGGATCGTCAGCGGCAGCACCAGGATCGATACCAGCAGCCCGCCGCGCGGCAGCGCCACGGCAGTGGCGGCACCGACCGCGCCGATGAAGGTGATGGCCGGCGAACCGACCAGCAAGGTCAGCATTGTCGCCCCGATCGCTGTCGCGTTCATGTTCATGAAAAGGCCGAGCAGTGGCGAGGCGATCACCAACGGCAAGCCGGTTGCCGTCCAGTGCGCCGCGCATTTGACAAACACCGTCAGCACAAGCGGCGTCTCCTGCATCACCAGAAGATCGAGCGAGCCATCGTCGCGTTCAGCTTGGAACAGCCGGTCGAGGCCAAGGAGGGCCGAAAGCAGCGCGCCGATCCAGACGATCGCCGGTCCGATGCGGGCGAGCAGCCTCAAGTCCGGGCCGACGCCGAAGGGAATGACTGTTACGACGGTCAGGAAGAACAACACCCCGATCAATGCCCCGCCACCGGCGCGCACGGCGAGTTTCAGATCGCGCAGGAAGAGGGCGATCATGCGGGCTGGCCTTTGCGTTTGCAGCCTTCGGGATGCAAGGCGCCCCTCACCCTAGCCCTTTGCCCGCTAGCGGGGAGAGGGGACGACGGCACCAGGGAATTGTTGCAACTTCCACTTTGGAGGATGAAGGCGCTACGGAACGTGCGGCATCCCCTTCTTCCTGCTCGTCGGGAGAAGGTGGCCGAAGGCCGGATGAGAGGTCGTGACAGGAACCAGATCATCCCCATACCCCTCCCACAACCCCGGCAAATCCCGTCATTTTCAACTCTTGCGCATCCCCCAGGCCAAGAGGCTGATGCGTCGCTGCAAGCACCAACCCGCCGTCCTTTTGATGTCTGGAGATCAACTCAGTAAGGACGCGCTCTGCAGCTGAATCCAGCGCGGCGGTCGGCTCGTCGAGGATCCAGACCGGGCGGTCGGCGACGAGAAATTTGGCAAAGGCCATGCGACGCTGTTGCCCGGCCGAGAGGTAGCCGAAGGGAAGGTGGATGATGCCGCCAAGGCCGACAGCATCAGCGGCATCCTCGATCGACAACCCCGACCCGCCTTCGTCGTCGCCGAGGAATTGCTTCCAGAAGGCGAGGTTCTCTGCAACCGTGAGTTCGTTCTTCATCGCGTTTCTGTGCCCAAGATAGTGGCTGACCTCGCCCGGGCGGCGATCCGCTCCACCCTTGTTGTCGATGAAGGTCACGCGTCCTTTTTCAGGGGCCAGAAGACCGGCGACCACGCGCAAAAGCGTCGACTTTCCAGCCCCGTTGGGTCCCGTCAAAATGAGGGCTTTTCCGGCTGTCAAGTTGAAGGAAATACTAACGAAAATCAGGTCTTCGCCACGCCTTGCGGCCAGGTTTTCGGCACTCAGATGCATGGATTCCGGCTTTCCCCGTTTCGCTGTCGCAGACGCAAAAAATTGTCCGATTTTGCCCTTGCCTGCTATGGCAAGTTTTTACGAAATTATCTATAAGACCTGCAACCACGCCAGCGGTCGGCGTGAACTTCATCTTGCGCCGAACATGCGGTTGTTTTTACGCAACTTCACGTGCGGACAGCGGAAATGGCCGTACCCGCATCCTGATGTGCATAAAGTGCATAGGCGTTCGCACGACTGTGTTGGCTATCAGAAACGGGGTCCCTCGTGGCTAAATCTCTTGACAGTTTCAAATGTCGTTCCACGCTCAGCGTGAACGGGAAGGACTATGTTTACTACAGCCTGCCCACGGCTGAAGCAAACGGCCTTTCCGGCGTATCCAGGCTTCCCTATTCGATGAAGGTGGTTTTGGAAAATCTGCTGCGCAACGAAGACGGCCGTTCGGTAACGAAGAAGGATATCGAGAACGTCGCCGCCTGGCTTATCGACAAGGGCACGGCTGAAAACGAAATTGCCTATCGTCCGGCGCGCGTGCTGATGCAGGATTTCACTGGCGTGCCTGCCGTGGTTGACCTTGCCGCCATGCGCGACGCGATGGTGTCGCTCGGCGGCGATCCGGAAAAGATCAATCCGCTGGTCCCCGTCGATCTCGTCATCGACCATTCCGTCATCGTCGACGAGTTCGGTACGCCGACGGCGCTTGCCCGCAACGTCGAGCTCGAATATGAGCGCAACGGCGAACGCTACCGCTTCCTGAAATGGGGCCAGCAGGCCTTCAAGAACTTCCGCGTCGTTCCTCCCGGCACGGGTATCTGTCACCAGGTCAATCTCGAATATCTCGGCCAGACCGTCTGGACCAAGGAAGAGGATGGCGAGACGATTGCCTATCCCGACACCTGCGTCGGCACGGACAGCCATACGACGATGATCAATGGTCTCGGTGTTCTCGGCTGGGGCGTCGGCGGCATCGAAGCCGAAGCGGCCATGCTCGGTCAGCCAGTCTCGATGCTTCTGCCTGAGGTCGTCGGCTTCAAGCTCACCGGCAAACTTAGGGAAGGCGTCACCGCAACCGACCTGGTGCTGATGGTCGTTCAGATGCTGCGCAAGAAGGGCGTCGTGTCGAAGTTCGTCGAGTTCTTCGGCGTCGGCCTCGACAATATGTCGCTTGCAGACCGCGCCACCATCGGCAACATGGGTCCGGAATACGGCGCGACCTGCGGCTTCTTCCCGGTTGATGGCGAAACCATCAACTATCTGACCATGTCCGGCCGCACGACCGACCGGATTGCCCTGGTCGAAGCCTATTCGAAGGCGCAGGGCATGTGGCGCGAGGGCGATGGCTCCGACCTGGTGTTTACCGACACGCTGGAGCTCGATCTTGGCGACGTTGTGCCAGCCATGGCCGGCCCGAAACGTCCGGAAGGTCGGGTCGCGCTGGAAAGCATCGCCGCCGGTTTCGCAGCCGCGCTCGAAGCCGACTACAAGAAGCCCGGGCAGCTCACCAACCGTTATGCCGTTGAAGGAACCGATTTCGATCTCGGTCACGGCGACGTAGCGATTGCTGCGATCACCTCCTGCACCAACACATCAAACCCTTCGGTCTTGATCGCTGCCGGCCTGCTTGCCCGCAACGCTGTCGCCAAGGGCCTGACATCCAAGCCTTGGGTCAAGACGTCGTTGGCACCTGGCTCCCAGGTCGTGGCGGAATATCTCGCGAAGTCCGGTCTGCAGACCGATCTTGACAAGATCGGCTTCAATCTGGTCGGCTTCGGCTGCACGACGTGCATCGGTAATTCCGGCCCGCTGCCCGCACCCATCTCCAAGACCATCAACGACAAGGGCTTGATTGCCGCCGGCGTACTCTCGGGCAACCGCAATTTCGAAGGCCGCGTGTCGCCCGATGTCCAGGCGAACTATCTCGCCTCGCCGCCGCTGGTGGTCGCCTACGCGTTGGCCGGTTCGGTGCAGATAGACCTGACGACAGAGCCGCTCGGTGAAGACCAAGACGGCAAGCCCGTGTTCCTCAAGGACATCTGGCCGACCTCGCATGAGATCCAGGAATTCATCCTGAAATACGTCACCCGCGAGCTCTACGAGACCAAGTACGCCGACGTCTTCAAGGGCGATGCCAACTGGCAGGCGGTCCAAGTTCCTCCGGGCCAGACCTATGCCTGGGACGACGACAGCACCTATGTGCAGAACCCTCCCTATTTTGTCGGCATGGGCAAGACCGGCGCGGGCATCTCGGATATCAAGGGCGCCCGCGTTCTTGGCCTCTTCGGCGACAAGATCACCACCGACCACATCTCGCCTGCCGGTTCGATCAAGGCAGCGTCGCCAGCCGGCGCCTATCTGCTCGATCACCATGTCGGCGTCGCGGACTTCAATCAGTACGGCACGCGCCGCGGCAATCATGAGGTCATGATGCGCGGCACCTTCGCCAATATCCGCATCCGCAACCATATGCTCGGCCCGAACGGCAAGGAAGGTGGCTACACCATCCACTACCCATCGAAGGAAGAGGAATCGATCTACGACGCGGCCATGCAATACAAGGCCGAAGGCGTTCCGCTCGTCATCTTCGCCGGTGTCGAATATGGCAACGGCTCCTCGCGCGACTGGGCGGCAAAGGGCACGAACCTGCTGGGCGTCAAGGCCGTCATCGCCCAATCCTTCGAGCGCATCCACCGTTCGAACCTGGTTGGCATGGGCGTCATCCCCTTCGTTTTCGAAGAGGGCACGACCTGGGCAAGCCTCGGTCTCAAGGGGGACGAGGTCGTCACGATCGAAGGCCTTGGGAACATCAAGCCGCGCGAAAGGAAGATCGCCAAGATCACCTATGGCGACGGCACGGTGAAGGACGTTCCGCTGATCAGCCGTGTCGATACGCTCGACGAGGTCATTTACCTCAATAATGGCGGCATCCTGCAGACGGTTCTGCGCGACCTCGCGGCCTGATCGTTCTGCAACTTTCAAAGACGCCGCCGGGAAAACCTCCCGGCGGCGTCTTCATTTTGCCAGTTTCACGGTGATGTGTAGTGTTCCGGGTGGTTCTTGCTGCGTCTCACCCCTTCGTGACTTTGCGGTGAGGATACAATTCATTATCTCTTGTTTCAGGTTTCTCAGGCTTGATGGCGCCGGAGGCGAACTGCCACAGTCTGAACAGAGGTTTTGCTAGATGTCCTTGCGGTTACTGATTTCCCTTCTGGCCGGTGTGGCCCTTGCCAGCTCGGCGCAAGCGCAGGAGCTTGCCAAGGTGAAGGGTGTCGTGGAGCTGTTCACCTCGCAGGGCTGCGCTTCCTGTCCGCCGGCCGACGCGGCATTTCAAAAGCTCGTAAGTCAGGGCAATGTCGTAGCACTCGCCTACCACGTGGACTATTGGAACTACATGGGTTGGAACGACACCATGAGCTCCAAGGAAAACACGGCCCGGCAATATGCCTATGCGCGGACGCTAGGCCGTAGCAATGTCTATACGCCGCAGGCAATCATCAATGGTCGGGATCACTTGAATGGCGCCGACTTGACCGCCATCAACCTCAAGCTCGACCAATTTGACCGCGGCGGCAAGGGTTTGACAGTTCCAGTCCACGCCGCCATGAAGGGTGACGAGCTGGAAATCAAGATCGGTGCGGGTGAGGGCAAGGCCAATGTCGTGGTCGCCTATTTCGATCGCGATCAATTGGTAACCGTCGCCAAGGGCGAGAATACCGGCCGGCAAATCGCTTACATGCACAGCGTTTCAGATGTCGAGACTGTCGGCATGTGGGACGGCAAGCCGATGAACCTAGTGCTGCCGGCAAGTGTTATGGAAAAGTCGGATCGCGACGGCCTTGCCGTGCTTCTGCAATCGGCTTCATCAGGAGGCGATCCAGCCGCGATCATCGGCGCGACCGTGCTAACAATCGGCAATGGCCGCAACTGAATTTTCTTGGGAAACGCCGCCAGTCAGGCTCTTTAAGAGAGAAGCGGCCCGGCTGCGACGCATTCGGGGCTGGGGTTAGGCCGATGCGCCACGCCGGGCCATTTTGGCGCGCTGGCGCCAAAATGTGTATATTAAGTCTCCCTTAAATACGGCACTGTTTTGACTGAAATGCGGCGCCGGCAAGGAAGCGTGTGTCTCTATAATTTTAGTGGAAAGGACGGTCATGCGCCCGGCGGCCTTGCAATTTGGCGCGGCTGAGGCAAACTGTCATCCTCCTGTCACGAGCGGAGCCTTGCGAGCTAGATGACCGATCAGCCGGATTTGCGACACGGCGAAAGCCGCAATGTCGATAGAGAGCCCTCGGTTGTCGTCGATCTCAGGGAATATAGGCAGAGCAAGGACCCGCTTCCGGTGACGTTCCAGCGCCGCGAGCTCGATGCTATCCTCTGGATCTATGGCCGGATGGTCGGCGAGAACGAGTGGCGCGACTATGCCATTGACCATATGCTTGAAAAGGCCGTGTTTTCCGTCTTCAAGCGCGCAGGCGAAATGCCACTTTACCGCATTGAGAAGAACCCGAAGCTCGCCGCCAAGCAGGGCGCCTATTCCGTGATCAACACCCACGGTACCATCCTCAAGCGCGGGCACGATCTGCGCCAGGTCTTGAAGGTCTTCGACAAGACTCTGAAACTCGTCGACAAGTAGCGGGCAAAGCTATTCACCAAACAAAGTACCTGGATAGGACGACGTATCGGGTTGACTGGAATTGCCGTCGCCAAGCGCTTTCTGCATCAACATGGTGTCGAGCCAACGGCCGTGCTTGTAGCCCGCTCCGACCAGCAGTCCTGTCTCTGAAAACCCGGCCCTTCTGTGCAGGGCGATCGAAGCTGGCTGCGCTCCGCCGATAACCGCCACCATCTGGCGGAAGCCGAGTGTAGTGCAACGCTCGACAAGTGCAGCCAGGAGCGATTTGCCAATACCTCGACCTTGAGCAGCAGACGCCAGGTAGATCGAATCCTCAACCATCCAACGATAGGCGGGCCGGGTGCGAAAGGCCGATGCATAGGCATAGCCGAGGAGCTCGCCGCCGTCGCCGCAGGCCGCCAGATAGGGGTAGCCCTTCTCGAGGATTGCGTCCATCCGCTGCGCCATCTCGCTTTCGGTGGGAGGAACGATTTCATAGCTCGCGGTGCCGGTCAGAACCGATTCGCGATAAATGGCGGTAATAGTGGCCAAGTCTGCGCTCGTGGCGTCTCGAAGGCGAAAGTTCATCTAGCAATGGCACCTGATCTGGTCTCGGATTTCCGATAACAATCATCAGCTTGCCATCGAGGCAACAAAAAAGCGGAATTAGCATCTGCATGGGGCATCGCGGACAGAGCGCAGCTAGTCATCTCGTTCGAGATGATCGAGACCCTCGAAACGGTACTCCGTCGACTGCAATTCTCAGAGGATCGCATTAGATCATACTCTGGTTCCATTGTTGACATTATGAAATTCAGGCCCAGATGGGCTCGATCCCTATCTCATTTTGGGTGGAGGAGAGCACTTCGCTATTTCTGAAGTAGAGGATGCCGGCGTGCTAGCAACGGCCTTCGGTGCCAAAGCCGACATTCTTGTCACTGACAACTTGAAGGATTTTACGACCAGGATGCTTCTGTTGTAGATACCCAGGTGGTGGACACCACTTCTTCGGGCCAGCGAACCTTGCAGGCCCTGAGATATGAGATCGGAAATGCGGACCTGATTGTCGCGCACCCGTTCGATGCCATAGAATGGATACGCTTGGGCTATGATTTTACGCCCAGCACCCTTTGGAATGCTATTTTGAAGCCTGGAAAGGAGCTCGTCCTGTGATTGCGGACAGCGCTCTTATGTTTGCGGCTCTGGTGGCATTTGCTGCATAATTCCGCAAAAAAGGCGGCCGAAGCCGCCTTTTCGAAGTTATCCTCAGTGCTTAGCGCTGGCGATTGCCCATGAGCTGCAACAGGAACATGAACAGGTTGATGAAGTCGAGGTAGAGTGTCAGCGCGCCCATGATCGCCTTGCGACCTGCAACGGCCGCGTCGTCGGCTTCGAAGTACATTTCCTTGATACGCTGCGTATCGTAGGCGGTGAGGCCTGCGAAGGCCAGAACGCCGATCACCGAGATCGCGAACTGGAGCGCAGAGGACTGCAGGAAGATGTTGACGATCGACGCGATGATGATGCCAAACACGCCCATGATCAGGAAGGAGCCCATGGCCGACAGGCTACGCTTCGTCGTGTAGCCGTAGAGCGACAGGCCACCGAAGGCGGCTGCGGTCACGAAGAAGGTCTGGACCACGCTCTGTCCCGTATAGATCAGGAAGATCGAGGACAGGGATAGGCCGACCAGCGCCGCATAGGCCCAGAACGTCGCCTGCGCAGCCGACACGCTCATGGTGTTGATCCGAAAGCTCAGGAAGAAGACCAAGCCAAGCGGAGCCAGGATCACTACCCACTTCAGCGGGCTCGTGTAGATCGCCTGGCCAAACGCGGTCAGCTGTCCATTGGAAACGGCGAAGGAGAAGGCCAGATAGGCGGCAATACCCGTGATCGCCAGACCCAGCGCCATCAGGTTGTAGACCTTCAGCATGTAAGCGCGAAGGCCCTCGTCTATCAGCGCACCGGACTGAGCGCCGGCCGCGCGATTGGGGAAATTACGAAAGTCAGCCATGTTTTCCTCTTTTAAGCGCCGATGTTATGACGGTGTCGGGCTCGTTCGTCCCGGGCGCCGCTGCGGAGCTTCAGCATGCCTAACGAGAATATGAGGCTTTCGTGAGTTGGGTACAAGTGCCAAGCAATCGTCAAACGAGTTAAATCGGTGTAATATAGTCCGATTCCCCCGCATGGGTTAACGCTCCGACTCGTCTTAGAGCTCGCGCAAGACGGGCGCGGCTTTCAGGCCGAGAATTCGCCAGGTGCCGATCAGGCCGATGCCGACAGTCAGAACAAGGGCTATTGCGATCGTTGAGAACGCAACGTCAGGCAGAAACGCCGACGGCAAATGCATGATGCGGTTGACGACATACCAGGCTGCAACCGACCCGGCGAGAAGTGCGAAGACAGCGGTTGCGGTGCCGAGGATCAGGTATTCGTAGCTGAAGGCGCGGATCAGCATCGCCCGTGTGGCGCCGAGGGTCTTCAACACCACCGCGTCGTGGGTGCGGGCGCGGTTGCCGGCAGCAAGAGCTCCAGCCAGCACCAGCACCGAGGCGATCAGCGCTATCGAGGCGGCAGCGCGTATTGCAGTCGCCAATTGGCCGACCAGCGTGTTGACCATATCAAGCGCATCCTTGACGCGAACGCTGGTGATCGTCGGGTAGGCGTTGGTGACGGTTCTAAGGATCGTCGCCTCCTGTTGGGCGGTGGCCGTGGGGTCGGTCAGCGTCGCAAGCCAGGCGTGCGGAGCGCCCTTGAATGTGTTCGGCGTGAAAATCATGACGAAGTTGATCGACAGCGATTGCCATTCGATCTTCCGGAAATTGGCAATCTTGGCGGTAATGTTGCGGCCGAGCACATTGACGGTGACACTATCCCCGAGCTTCAGGCCGAGCGCCTTGCCCTCTTCGTCGGAAAAGGAGACCTGCGGTTCGCCGGCATATTCCTTGTCCCACCATTTGCCTTCGGTGATCGAGGCATTCTCAGGCGGCGTTTGCGAATAGGTGATGCCGCGGTCGCCGCGAAGCACCCATTGGCCGGCCGGCGGCACCTTGCGCTTGGTCACGTCCTCGCCATTAAAGGCGACGATCCTCCCGCGAAGCATCGGGACCTCGACCAGCTTGCCATCCGGCGCCGCTTTCGAAACGACCTTGCGGAAGCCGTCGAGCTCGGACCCCTGGATGTCGACGAAGAAGAAATTGGGTGCCCGCTCGGCCATGTGCCCGGTCAATTCCCGCCGCATATTGCCGTCGATCAACGTCAAGGTGACGAGCAGAGCAAGTCCGAGGCCGAGCGACAGCACGACGGAGGCCGTCAACGATCCTGGCCGATGAATATTGCCGATGGCGAGCCGCAGCGCCGGGGAGCGGACGCGCGGGCTGCGTTTGGCCAGATAGGAAACCAGAGCCGCAACGCTGCGCAGCACCACGAAGGCAATGGCGATGGCGGCAACGAATACGATGGCAATAAATCGATCATAGGCCGTGAGAATGGCAAGGCCGGCAAGCCCTGCCATCAACAACCCGGCAGCGCCGACATAGGGCCAGGATGGCAGCTTGCGGGTCTCGAACCCCTGTTCGCGAAACAACGCGGTGGCAGGCACCTCGCGGGCGTGGCCGAGTGGCAAAATAGCAAATGCAAATGTCGTCAGCAGGCCAAAGACGGCCGCGAGCGACAATGCGCCTGGATAAAGCGTCGGATCGGTGGAGACTGGCAGAAACCTCGCCATGAACTGCGCCGCGAAAATCGGTGCGATGGCACCGAGCACGAGGCCGGCCGCGATGCCCGCAAGCGCGATCAGGGCAATCTGGATCAGGTAGATCATCACCACGACGAAGGCCGGAGCGCCGAGGCATTTGAAAGTGGCAATCGTCGTCCGCTTCGCATCCAGGAAGGCACGTACGGCATTGGCAACGCCGACGCCGCCGACGATGAGCGCCGTGAGGCCAACCAGCGTCAGGAATTGAGAGAAGCGGGTGACATTGTCTGCCAGCGACGGAGCGGCCTTTTCGCTGGTGCGGATGGACCAGCCGGCCGATGGAAATGCCTTGTTGGAACGGTCCGCGATGTCCTTGATGGCGACGGTCGGATAGTCCATGCGGATCTTGTAGGCATTCTGGACGAGACTGCCCATCTGGATCAGCCCGGAGGCTGCCAGCGCCTCATTGCTGGTCAAAAGTCGCGGCGCGAAGCCGAAGCCCTCGGAAATCGCGTCGGGCTCGTTCTTCACGGTTCCAGTGATCCGAAGCCTGGCGTTTCCAAGAAGAAGTTGGCTTCCGATCCCCAGATGCAGGCGCTCAAGCAGCAATGGCGCCACCACGGCACCATAGCTGCCACCCTGTTCGGAAAGCAGGCTTGCCAGGGGCTGTTGCGGCTCGGCTTCGAAGGTTCCGTATAGGGGATAGGCCTGGTCGACCGCCTTGACCTCGACCAGCGCCTGGTCCGAACCATCCGGCAGACGGGCCATCGAGCGCAGCCCGGTCGAGGCGGAGACGGTGCCGAGCCCCTTCAGATAGGAAAGTTCATCCGACGTCGCCAGGCGATTGTTGATCTCGAAACGGACGTCGCCGGCAAGAAGCGACTGGCCTTGGGTCGAGATCGCGTCGGTGATGGAATGCGAAACGGAATTCACCGCGGCAATCGCACCCGTGCCAAGGGCGATGCAGGCGAGAAAGATGTAAAATCCCCTCAACCCGCCACGCAGCTCGCGAAGTGCCAGACGAAAGGCGAGGGAAAGGCGAGCTCTAGCAAGCGTCATGCGATTGCGGCCTGGTTTGCTCGGATCCCTGCGCTATCGCCCTCGATTTCACCTGAGCGTACGTGGATCTGACGGGAGCATCGGGCAGCAAGTGCTGCGTCGTGGGTGACAAGAAGCAGCGTCGTGCCCCGTTCGGCTCGCTTGGCAAAGAGCAGGTCGGCAATCTGCCGGCCGGTATCGGTGTCAAGATTGCCGGTTGGTTCGTCGGCGATCAAAAGCTTGGGCGAAGGCGCGAGCGCGCGGGCGATTGCCACGCGCTGCTGCTCGCCGCCGGAAAGTTGGCCGGGATAATGGCTTAGGCGCTCGCCGAGGCCGACGGACTGAAGCTCGCGACGGGCAATGTCGAAGGCATCCTTCACATTCGCCAGTTCCAGCGGCACAGCCACATTTTCCAGTGCCGTCATGTTGGCGATCAGGTGGAAGGATTGGAAGACGATGCCGATATTGCGGCCGCGGAAATCAGCGACCTTGTCTTCGCTAAGCGCGTGGAGCGGCGTGTCGCGGATAATGATTTCGCCGCTATCGAGCTTTTCGAGGCCGGCCAGAACCATCAGCAGCGTTGATTTTCCAGAGCCGGAAGGCCCCAGGATACCGACCGATTCGCCTTCCAGGATCGTCAGGCTCATCCCCTTGAGAACGTGAACCGAGGCCGCCGCATCGCCAAGCGTCAAATCCGCGTTCTTCAGTTCGATGATGGTTTTTGCCAATGGGAACCGCCCTATATATCGTTGACGAACTGCCGGGCGCGACGCGACCTTCGAGCAATCTAGGGGTTTGATGATGAGTTTTAAAGTTGCCGCCCTTCAAATAGCCGTCATCGCCGCCGGCATGTTCCTCTGTGGCCTCACCGAAAGCGCCAATGCGCGAACGATACAGATCGTCGGGCTCGGCGATAGCCTGATGGCCGGATACCAGCTGCCGCCGGGCGACGGTTTTCCCGCAAAGCTTCAGGCGGCGTTGAAAGCCAGAGGCATTGATGTCGTCATCGCCGATGCCGGCGTTTCCGGTGATACGACCTCGGGCGGGCTTTCTCGCGTGGACTGGTCGGTGCCGGATGGGACCGATGGGGTCATCCTCGAACTTGGCGCGAACGATGCGCTGCGCGGAATTCCACCCGAGGAGAGCGAGAACAACCTTGATGCGATCATCGGCCGACTGAGCGCGCGCAACATCCCGGTCCTGCTTGCCGGGATGCTGGCGCCGCCGAACATGGGTGCAGATTATGCCTCAAGGTTCAATCCGATCTACAAGCGGCTTGCCGATAAGTACCACCTGACGCTCTACCCCTTTTTCCTTGATGGGGTCGCTGCTGAGGCCAGGCTGCAACTTGCCGATGGGATGCACCCTAATTCGCAAGGCGTAGACGTGATGGTTCAACGGTTCCAACCCATGGTCGAAGGTTTCATCGCAACGATCGGGGCAAAGCTGAAATAGGGGCTTGCGCCTGACTTGATTGCATGATTCGCTGTGTGCATCTGCAAAAGATTCGGGGATCTCGCCATGCCGAGACTATTTACCGCCCTCGAAATTCCTCGCAACGCGGCGATGAGCCTTTCTTTGTTGCGCGGTGGTCTTCCCGGAGCCCGGTGGATCGACGTAGAGAATTACCACATAACCCTACGCTTTATCGGTGACGTCGACGGACGTACCGCCGACGAGCTCGTCGAGCGGCTGGATCGGATCGACAGGCCCGAGTTCCAGATCAGATTGGACGGGATCGGCTCCTTCGGATCGAAGAAGCCACACTCCGTCTGGGCAGGCGTCACCCCGACGCCTGACATGTTCGCTCTTCAAGGAGAGATCGAGCGCATCTGCCAACGCATCGGCCTGCCGTCCGATCCGCGCAAATTCACACCGCATGTGACGCTGGCGCGGCTCAAGTCATCGCGGCTGGACGATGTCGTCCACTATCTCTCCGGTCGCGGCAATTTCCAGACCTCGCTGTTCACCGCCTCGCGCTTCGTGCTTCTGTCGTCGCGAGAATCAGTGGGCGGCGGCCCTTACCTCACCGAAGAGATTTTCCCGCTTCACGAAGCCCGGACCTTCCCGGCGGCGGCCAGCAAAGAGCTGCAGCCTGTCAAAAGCATGGTCTAGATGGATTAGAGGCCTTCCAGACCGCCGTAACAGGGGTCGGGAAGGTCTTTTCCTGCCATTGCATAGCTGTTGAAGAGATGGATTTTTCCAATCGCTCCACGGAGGCGAATTCTCGCGAATTCCTCAAATTGTCATGATCCATTGCAAGGATCAGGTCGAAGCGGTCGGCTGTTACACGTCGTTACCGCTGCTGGGGAGAAGGGATCATCACATGAAATTCGAAAAGCTGGAGAAAGCCGCCATCGACGAAAATCTCGGCGCTTTGGCCGGGTGGAAACTCGGCGCGGATGCCGCCTCGATCTCGAAAAGCTTCAAGTTCCGCAATTTTGTCGAGGCATTCGGCTTCATGACCGAAGCGGCCTTGTCTGCCGAGAAGTTCAATCACCATCCCGAGTGGTTCAACGTCTATTCGCGCGTCGACGTGACGCTCACCACCCACGATGCCGGCGGGTTGACAGAGCAGGATTTTCGCCTTGCCAAAGCCATGGAGAAGGCAGCAGCCCTGCGTGCCGGTTGAATGACGGCCGGCGATCTCCATATTTTCCTCATGTGGTAGCGCCTGTTTGTGCAGGCCACCACCAACGGGAACGACCGGAATGAATGACATCAAGTTTGGTGAGATCCTGTTGCCGGGCGACGAGGACACGCAGGGCAAGCGGGAAAAGACGGTGAGACGAAAATTCTGGCCGGCCTTTCGAAAGGCCGTGCGGCATATCCCATTTGCGCGTGATCTGGTCGCCGCCTTCTACTGCGCGCTCGATCCTGAGACGCCCCTGCGGGTTCGCGGCATCCTTCTGGCAGCGCTTGCCTACTTCATTATGCCGTTTGATGTCATACCGGACTTTTTTGCGGTCATTGGCTATACGGATGATGTCGCGGTCCTTGCGGCGGCGTTTGCCATGGTCAGCGGAAATATCCGCCCCCAACACTATGAGGCCGCCGACAGGGCGCTTGCCGACGAGCCTTTAGCTTCAGATCTTTGAGCGCCGTCGTTCCTCAACTTCCATTTGCCGGGTCAAAAGCCTCCCGTCATCGCCGTTCCAGCCGAAGTTTGTAAGCATTATGAGGTACATCGGATTTGGGAAAGGTCAAACTCTTGCCTTTATCTTTATGTCTTAGATTCTTTCACAGAGATGGTGCTTTACCACCTCAATAGCTCGATTTTTCTCTTCGGCCATATCACGACCAAATGATTGGCAATTGGTCAGAAATGAAACAGCTCGTCCCGCGAAAGCCGCCATGTTGACGGTTTGGTAACCTGAATTAAGTCAAAATGAAGCAGCTCGTGAACACGCATCGTCCGGGCCCAAATTGCATCGGGCTCTGGATCGCAAGAAACCGGCAGGAAATCATGTTCGTAAAACGTCTCGCAATCGCTCTTACAATCGTACTGGCCGGCGCCGGGTTCGGATCCGCTCAAGCCAAGACAAAGCCGAAGGCTGCAGCTGCAGCCGCAGCCGCAGCGCCGGCGCAGGCGGCGTCGCCCTCTCCGACGCGCATCAAGCAGTTCGATGCATGGGGCGCCTATTCTTACCAGTCCGGCAGCGGCAAGGTTTGCTACGTACTCTCGGTACCGACCACGAAACTGCCGACGACCGGCGTCGACCACGGCGATAATTTCTTCATTGTCACGCAGCGCCCCGGCCAGAATATTTCCTATGAACCGCAGGTCATGATGGGCTATGCGTTGAAGGAAAATTCCAAGGTCAACGTGACCATCGACAACAAGACGTTTGTGATGTTCACCAAGGACAAGGCTGCCTGGGTTGAAAACGCCGCACAGGAGCCAGCGCTGGTGGCGGCCATGAAGACCGGCCATTCGCTTTCCGTCGCTGCGACCTCGAAAAAGGGCACGGGCACCTCCTACAGCTATTCGCTGGCCGGCATCTCTGCTTCATTAAAGCAGATCGAAAACTGCAAATAATATCGCGGTGCCGCTCAGCTTTGGGCGAAAATTGGATTGTAGACGTCGAGGCTGGCCATGTGGCTGGCCTCTTGCGTTTCTGAAAGAGGGATGACGAGCGGCCAAATTGATGCTAAAGGCCGCGCAAACTGCGAGCGAGCCTGCAACGATGTTGCCCTTGCCGCATGCGAATTTCTCTTTCAGTGCCTCGATCGAGCCTGCAGCTTTTCCGGAAGCACGGCAGATACAAACCGTTTGGATAAAACCATGTCCTTCACAGACACCATGACCGTTGCAAAGCCAGCGACTGCGCCCTTAGCGCGCGGCGGCGAGCTATCGCCAAAGCCGTCGCTTATCGGATTGACGCGCGAGGAAATGGGGCAGGCGCTGCGGGAAAAGGGCGTTCCGGAAAAGCAGGTCAAGATGCGCGTCAGCCAGTTGTGGAACTGGCTCTACGTTCGCGGCGTCTCCGATTTCGATGCCATGGCGAATGTCGCCAAGGACATGCGCGAGATGTTGAAACAGCATTTTACCATCGCGCGTCCCGAGATCGTCGAGGAACAAGTATCCAATGACGGCACGCGCAAATGGCTTCTGCGGTTCCCGGCGCGCGGCGCGGGCAGGCCGGTCGAGATTGAAACCGTCTACATCCCCGAAGAGGGCCGCGGAACACTGTGCATTTCCAGCCAGGTGGGCTGCACGCTGACCTGTTCCTTCTGTCATACCGGCACTCAGCGTCTGGTGCGCAACCTGACGGCGGAGGAAATCCTGTCGCAGCTGCTCTTGGCCCGCGATCGGCTCGGCGATTTTCCGGATCGGGAGCAGCCGCAGGGTACCGTTATGCCGGCTGAAGGTCGCAAGGTCAGCAATGTCGTCATGATGGGTATGGGCGAGCCGCTTTATAATTTCGATCACGTCAAGACCGCCCTGCTGATCGCCTCCGATGGCGATGGTCTGTCGCTGTCTCGCCGTCGCATTACGCTGTCCACGTCAGGTGTCGTACCGGAGATTTTCCGCACCGGCGACGAGATCGGCGTGATGCTGGCGATCTCGCTGCACGCCGTGCGCGACGACCTTCGCGACATTCTCGTGCCGATCAACAAGAAGTATCCACTGAAGGAACTGATCGACGCCTGCCGAAACTATCCGGGGCTTTCGAACGCCCGGCGCATCACATTCGAATATGTGATGCTGAAGGACGTCAATGACAGCTTGGAGGATGCCAAGGGGCTTATTCAGCTTCTCAAGGGTGTTCCGGCGAAGATCAACCTCATCCCGTTCAATCCCTGGCCGGGCACCAACTATCAGTGTTCGGACTGGGAGCAGATCGAGAAGTTCGCCGATTTCATCAATGCGGCCGGCTATGCGTCGCCGATCCGCACACCACGCGGCCGCGATATCCTCGCCGCCTGCGGACAGCTCAAGTCAGATTCCGAGCGCATGCGCAAGACCGATCGGCTGGCCTTCGAGGCGATGATGATCGCCAACCACGGCGCCGACGACTGATCCGCGCCTCAGCCCCTAGAGCCCCCGGTTCAACGAGCCTGGGTGAGCAATATCTTCGCGGCAAAGATAGAAAAGACGCCGGCGAAGGTGTAGTCCAGCCCGCGTAGCACACCCTTGTTCTTCTGCAGCCATGAGGCAAGCCAATCGGCCGTCAAGACGATCAGCGTGTTGACCGGCATGCCGATGAGGATGAAGAAAAACCCGAGGAAGAGAAGCTTCTGCGTCACTGCCGGGTCGCCCGCAGTAACGAACTGCGGCAGGAAAGTCATGAAGAAAATGATGACTTTCGGGTTGAGAAGATTGACCCAGAAACCGCTCGAGATATTGGCAAGCGGCGTGCCGGCGACCTCATCCACCTCTTTTACCGAGAGGGTTGATCCGAAGCGGACGGCCTTTACGGCAAGCCAGAGCAAATAGCCGGCGCCACCGGTCTTTAAAATCAGGAAGGCGGTCGGCGATGCGGTGATCAGCGCCGAGATGCCGAAGGCGACCAGCATCGTGTGGACGACAATGCCAAAGCTCGTTCCCAGAACGACAAAAAGGGCTGCGCGCTTGCCCTGGGCGAGCGCACGGCTGATCGACAACGTCATGTCGGGACCCGGCGTCGCGGCAAGCAAGAGGCTCGCGGCGCTGAAAGCTAGAAGC
The DNA here is from genome assembly GCF_052114685.1 of Rhizobium sp. 2YAF20. Classification (NCBI taxonomy): domain Bacteria; kingdom Pseudomonadati; phylum Pseudomonadota; class Alphaproteobacteria; order Hyphomicrobiales; family Rhizobiaceae; genus Rhizobium; species Rhizobium sp. 2YAF20. Next base: position 306,964 of record NZ_JBFRFF010000002.1, read on the forward strand.
GTTGGCAGGCTGGGAAGGAAATCCATGACAGTCTCTGTGGCACGAGAAAATCCTGTCTTACCCGGGTTTCACCAAGTTGCCAATCAGCCATTCCCGGCAAGGAAGGCTTTGAATTCTTCGGCGTAGTCCCCGTGCCAGCGCGACAGCGGCGGACGGTTTTCAACGATGTCGCCGGCGGCCCACAATATGCGCCGCTCGTCCAGTGAACGTATAACGTCGTTGTCTGGGCACAGGATATAGAAATCCCCTCGCTCAAGACTTTGCATCATGAAGTCGACCGTCTGTTCCGGCGTCCAGGCAGCGGCCGGCTTTTCAGTTCGGTCGGCTTTGGTGAGGCCGGTAAAGACGAAACCCGGGATCAAAAGATGAGCGGTAATCCTGCAGCCCGCCGTGTTGCGAAGCTCGTGCTGCAAGGCTTCCGTAAATACCTTCACACCGGCTTTGGAGACGTTGTAGGCGGGGTTGCCGGGCGGCGTGGTGATGCCCTGCTTTGAGCCGGTGTTGATGATTACGCCAGGCTCGCCGTGACTGAGCATATTGGGGCCGAAGGTGCGGGTACCGTCGATCACACCCATCAGGTTGACCCCGAGGATATGATCCCAACCTGCCTGCGGACTGAAGATCGAGGTCTCCGGGCCGATACCGGCATTGTTCATCAACACGTGAACGCGACCGAAGCGCTGTATCACAGCGCGCTCGAGGGCCTCAAGGGAGGCCCTGTCGCTGACATCGGTTTCGATGGCGGCCACGTCGTCGGCTATGCCGGCGTGCTCGATGACCTGGTTGCGTGCGACGGCCAGCCTGTCGGCTCCAAGGTCGGCAAGAACCACGCGCATCCCGAGGTGCGCAAAATGCTTTGCAGCGGCCAGACCGATGCCGGAGGCGCCGCCGGTCACCACTGCGACGTTGGATTTCGCGAATACGGACTGAACGTTTGTCATCTCACCGCTCCCTCGTGCAAACATTGTTCGGACGCCGCCAGATATGGTAATTTATGAAACCAAGTCAAACGGCGGGAGGCTGCAATGGCAAAGGTCATATCCGTGACACTCGACGAGCAGATGGAGATATTCATCGACGAACAGATCGGCCAGGGCAAATTCCGATCACCCGCCGAGGTCATCGATGCGGGTCTTAGACTTTTGCAGCACCAGACCGAAATCAAAGCCGGCACGGCCGCAGGGGGATCCGAGAAGCCACAGCCTTTCGATTTCGATAATTTTCTCCGGGAGCACTATCGCCGGCACGCGCTCTAAAGCAATTCCAGCAAAAGTGCGCAGCGGTTTTGCATCTGGAATTGCGCAAAAGCAAAAAGATTGAGCCGCTCCGAAATAGGAACATTCGCCCCGTTCCTACGCGGCTTGCTGATTTTCTCCAAAGACTTCGACACGGTTGCGGCCGTCGCGCTTCGAACGATAGAGCGCCTCGTCCGCCTCCTGCATCAGCCGCTCAAAATCTCCGCCGCTTTCCGCAGGCGCGGCAACGCCGATGCTCAGCGTCGGAAAGACTGCCAGATCCGGCCGCTGCAGGACGGCAGCGGAGAAGGCGAGACGGATGCGCTCGGCAATCGCCACGGCATCTTCCCGGGAAACGTTTTTCAGCACCGCCAGGAACTCATCTCCACCTTGACGGGCAAGCAGGTCGTTGGAGCGCATGATGCCTCTCGAAACGCTGGCGAAAAGCCGCAGGATGTCGTCGCCGGCAGCGTGACCATGCCTGTCGTTCAGTTGCTTGAAATGGTCGATATCGATGATCAGCAGCGATAGGGGCTGGGAACCGAGAGCCGGCAGATGCTGGGCAAGGCCGCCGCGATTGAGCGCGCCGGTCAGAAGATCGTGGTGAGCAAGTTCCGTCAACTGATTTCGGCTGCGCTCGGCGGCCATCAGCACCATGGCCATGCTGCGAAGCATGATGAACGCGACCGCCGACACCGCCATCCAGCTGTGAATTGCACTGCTGCCGAAAGGATCCGGCCCGCCAATCTCACCGGTCGCCGCGAGAATGCTGCGAACCGCAAAGATCCCCGCAGTGCAAATATAGAGACCGACAAGCAAGGCTGCGGAATAAAGCCTCTCGCGTCGGACAATGCTGATTGCCTCCCTTGCAACGGCAAGATCGCAGAAGCAGCAGATGACGGAGACGTGGAGGAGCCTCGCCGAGACTGCCGATGGATCGCTGACAATGAGTACGACAGGAACGCTGACGAGCAAGATGGCAAGCCAGAAGTAGCGCTGGTCGAGCGCTCGTCCCGAAAACACCCGCACGGCAAAGAACATCAGCATGTAGCCGGCGATGGTGACGATATTGCCGCCGTCGATCGAGACGGAGTAGGGAACGAGATTGCGCAACGCGACGAGGAAGGACCCGACGCCGACAAGAAGGTTGCTCAGGCCCCACCACAGCGGCCACCTCTCGAAGCGGCGGGTCGCATAGGCTGCAAGCTGGAGAATGCCCAGCACGAAACAGCTCACGGCAACGATGAAATAGATTGTCCTGAGATCCAGCAACATGGCGCTTTCCCGAAATTCCCGTGGAACTTACAGCAAGCGTTTTGCGGTTTGATTGGAGGCTTCGCTAAGAATTTAACGATCGCGGGGTTTTCCTGCTAAGCAGCAATTCAAGCGTTGCAGCGTCCTTTACGCGTCTGCAAAGACACGCGGCACGGTCTTCAGGCGGCTCGCACCGCGCCGATAATGTCCGCCAACAGACCGTGCAGCAAGTCCCTGTGGCCATTCCGGGCAGACCGACCGCTCTCTTCCGAGGTCATGACGACGGTGAGATCAAACTCCTCAATAGGAGCTTGAATCATGATGCCTCTATCGATGAAACGCTGAATCTCAACAGGCCCTAGAACAACGGATGTGCCTTCGCCTGGAGATTGTTCTCGGTCGCAGTTTTTCTTGCGCCTTCCGATAATCTCGCTAAAAGTGCCGCAACACGGGATTTGCGGCCGATGTGGCCGCTTGCATTCAAACGGACCTCATCATCATGGCATCGCATAAAGACGTGAAGAAAGTCGTTCTCGCCTATTCCGGCGGGCTTGATACCTCGATCATCCTGAAGTGGCTGCAAACGGAGCTCGGCGCGGAAGTCGTCACCTTCACTGCGGATCTCGGACAGGGTGAAGAGCTCGAGCCGGCGCGCAAGAAGGCGGAGATGATGGGGATCAAGGAGATCTACATCGAGGACGTGCGCGAGGAATTCGTTCGTGACTTCGTATTCCCGATGTTCCGTGCCAACGCAGTTTACGAAGGCGTTTACCTGCTCGGCACCTCCATCGCGCGGCCTTTGATCTCCAAACATCTGATCGATATAGCCAGGAAGACCGGCGCCGACGCGATCGCCCACGGGGCGACCGGCAAGGGCAACGACCAGGTTCGCTTCGAACTCTCCGCCTACGCGCTCAATCCCGATATCAAGATCATCGCGCCCTGGCGCGACTGGAATTTCAAGTCGCGCACCGATCTGCTCGCATTTGCCGAACAGCACCAGATACCTGTTGCCAAGGACAAGAAGGGCGAGGCGCCCTTCTCGGTCGACGCCAATCTCCTGCATTCCTCTTCCGAGGGCAAGGTTCTCGAAGATCCCTCGCAGGAAGCGCCGGAATACGTGCATATGCGCACCATCTCTCCGGAGGCAGCACCCGACAAGGCCACCACCATCAAGGTCGGTTTCGAACGCGGCGATGCTGTTTCGATCAACGGTGTGCGCATGAGCCCGGCGACGTTGCTGGCCGCCCTTAACGACTACGGCCGCGATAATGGGATCGGCCGCCTCGATCTCGTCGAAAACCGTTTTGTCGGGATGAAGTCGCGTGGCGTCTACGAAACGCCTGGCGGCACGATCCTGCTGACGGCGCATCGGGCGATCGAATCAATCACGCTCGACCGCGGCGCAGCGCATCTCAAGGATGAACTGATGCCGCGCTATGCGGAGCTCATCTATTTCGGCTTCTGGTTCTCGCCCGAACGCGAAATGTTGCAGGCCGCTATCGACAGGAGCCAGGAGCATGTCGAAGGCGAAGTGACGCTGAAGCTCTACAAGGGCAATGTCATGGTCACTGGCCGCGAAAGCCCAAAATCGCTCTATTCCGACAAGCTCGTCACCTTCGAGGACGATCAGGGCGCCTACGACCAGAAGGATGCAGCAGGGTTCATCAAGCTCAATGCATTGCGTCTTCGCACGCTCGCAAAGCGCAACCTGACCAAATAAGCCGGCTTAACTGCCCGATATCAAGCCCGTTGCCGTTATGGCGGCGGGCTTTTTTGGTCGGATATGCGTTGCAGTTCGTCTGAGCCAATTCCTAGGGAAAGCCGCCTTGGGCTTTTCCTGGAATCGCTCTAGCACTCTACGGCCTGCTCCCTCTCGCGTCCGACAGCCTGCCCCTCGCGTTCAACAGGGACCAGATCGCATTTTTGCAGATTCTGCCTAAAACTCTTCAATGCGTTGCGGACATGATCCTGGGTTCCATGATCGAGCCCCTGCGTCGCTTCCTGCTGGACCGCGCCGATTTCAGTGCTGATTGCTTTGATCATATCTTCTGCTGCATCCGACAGCAGGATGCGCTTGGCGCGGCGGTCACAGGGATCCGGCTGGCGTTCGATCAGGCCCCTTGCCTGCAGCTTGTCGAGAAACGCGCTGACCGTCATCGGCTCTAGCCCCATGCGGCTGGCGATCTCAAGCTGGCGGCTGCCATTGATGGCGGCGACCTGGATCAGCGTGCGTGCTTCGCCAGCGGAGAGCTCAAGGCCTGCCGAAAGGATGCGGCGCTCGAAGGCAACCCGCATCAGGCGGGCGCAATCCGTTACCAGGAACGCAAGCGAGTCCGTATCTATTCTGTTTTGGGGCATTTCACAGTCCGCGTTCGAGGTTCGGCGACACTTTTCACTAAAAAGTGAACGCCGCCAAGACATTTAAAATATTATTATCATATAATTCGACAACCTTGACTGAGCCCGACGTCACGATAATCTGCTGTCATCGCTCCCTGGAAAGGCCAGCATGACATATTCCCTTCTCATCGGTGCATTTCTCGCTGCGCTATTTTACGTATTGATTCCAGGGCCAGCCTTTCTTGCGCTTCTCGGTATCGGCGCCGGGCAGGGTCGGCGAGCGGGCGCCTATTTCATGGGCGGCCATCTTTTCGGGGATCTCATTTGGTCGGGCTTAGCGCTGGTGGCGATCATCGGGGCTCGAACGATCGGCACCTTCGTTTTCGACTTGCTCGGTCTTTTCTGTGGATTGTATCTTGCCTGGATCGGTTGGAGTGCCGTCACCGCCAAGCCAAAGGCAGATGGCAAGGCGCTGGTCACTGTCGAACGTCCGTTTCGTCGCGGGCTGATATTCGGCGCGACCAATCCGAAAGGCTATCCCGTTGCGCTCGCAACGTTCACGGCGCTGGTTGCAGGTTCGGCCGGTGCGCTTCAGTTCACCGCCTTGCCGCTGTTGCTCGGCGTCTCCATTATTGGTTTCCTGACGGCCTACATGATACTCGTCTGCGTCATCGGCGCCGGCACTGTCCGGCGGTTTTATCGAGCCCACGAGCGGATGATCGTCCGCTGCTCGGGCGTATTGTTCATAGGCTTTGCCGGCCAGGCGTTGTGGCACTCGGCTCCCGGTCTGCTTGGATGGCGCCGCGCCTGAGGGTCGTTTCGATCCGCGGTTTTTCTTCCCTCCATTGCCATGGCCATACCAATCTCGTTGGCAAGGCCCTATATCCGGCATCTTTAGTGTGTCTGTTGCCGAAAGGGATTATTTCATGTCTGGTCTTTCTTCGTTCAATCCAGCCCTCGTCGAATGGACGGGACATCAGGGTCTGCCGCGCTTCGACAAAGTGAGCGATGCTGATTTTGCACCGGCCTTCGAGGCGGCGCTTGCGTCTCATGAGGCGGAGATCGATACGATCGCCGACAATCCGGCGCCTCCTACCTTTGCCAATACGATCATCGCGCTCGAGATTGCCGGGGACGAACTATCGCGTGTGTCGTCATTGTTCTGGAACCGGGCCGGCGCGCATACCAATGATGCCATCCAGGCGCTGGAGCGCGAGATCGCGCCGAAGATGTCACGGCATTACTCAAAGATCGGTATGAACGCGGCGCTTTTCGGCCGCATCGACGCGCTTTGGCAAAAGCGGGAAGGTTTCGGGCTGACGCTGGAAGAAACGCGTGTGCTCGAACGGCATTGGAAGGGCTTCGTCAAATCAGGCGCGAAGCTGCCGAAGCCGGAGCAGGAGCGGTTGGCAAAAATCAACGAAAACCTGGCAAGCCTTGGCGCCCGCTTCGGACAGAACGTCCTTGCCGACGAGAAGAGCTGGGCGCTGTTGCTGACCGATTCCGGCGATCTGGCAGGGCTTCCGGGATTTCTGAGGGAGGCGATGGCGGCGGCAGCCCGCGAGCGGGGTGAAGACGGCAAGTACGCGGTGACCCTGTCGCGTTCTATTATCGAGCCTTTCCTAACATTCTCCGAGCGTCGCGATTTGCGCGAGCAGGCATTCAAGGCCTGGGTGGCACGCGGCGAGAACGGCGGCGAAACCGACAATCGCGAGGCGATCCAGCAAACACTCGCTCTGCGGCTGGAGAAGGCAAAGCTGCTCGGCTATCAAAACTATGCCGAGTTGAAGCTCGACAATACCATGGCCAAGACGCCGGATGCCGTGAACAACCTGCTGAAGACCGTCTGGGGGAAGGCGGTGGTTCGCGCAGGCGAGGAACAGGCCGATATTGCAGAACTAATCGCTGAGGAAGGCCGCAACCATGAGGTCATGCCCTGGGATTGGCGGCATTACGCCGAAAAGATCCGCACCCGCAAGTTCGACTTCTCCGAGGCCGAGCTAAAACCCTACCTGCAACTCGAAAAAATCATCGCTGCCTGCTTCGACGTTGCCGGGCGATTGTTCGGAATTCACGCCGTCGAGATCAAGGACGCACCGGCCTATCATCCCGATGTCCGTTCCTTTGAGATTCGCGATCGCTCAAACAAGCTCGTTGCCATGTTCCTCGGCGATTATTTTGCGCGCAGCTCAAAGCGATCCGGTGCCTGGATGAGCTCTTTCCAGTCCCAGCACAAGCTCACCTTGAAGAACGGCACCGTCGGCGAACTGCCGATCATCTATAATGTCTGCAATTTCGCAAAGCCTGCGCAAGGCAAGCCGGCCCTGTTGTCGCTGGACGACGCCCGCACGCTGTTCCACGAGTTCGGCCATGCATTGCACGGCATGCTGTCGAACGTCACCTATCCCTCCGTCGCCGGCACGGGCGTGTCGCGCGACTTCGTGGAGCTGCCGTCACAGCTCTACGAGCATTGGCTAACGGTTCCGGCGATCCTGAAGCAATATGCGGTTCACTATCAGACCGGAGAACCGATGCCGCAGGCGTTGCTCGACAAGGTGCTGGCGGCGCGAAGCTTCAATTCCGGATTCAACACGGTTGAGTTCACCTCGTCAGCTCTGGTCGACATGGCTTTCCACACGCGCAGCGCCGTCGAAGACCCGATGGCGGTTCAAGCAGAAGTGCTTGCTGAGATCGGCATGCCGAAGGCGATCGTCATGCGTCACGCCACCCCGCACTTCCAGCACATCTTTGCCGGTGACGGCTATTCGGCGGGCTATTACTCCTACATGTGGTCGGAGGTGCTCGACGCGGACGCCTTTGCGGCATTCGAGGAGACGGGGGATGCGTTCGAACCGGAAATGGCGGCCAAGCTCAAAGCCAATATCTATTCGGTCGGCGGCTCGGTCGATCCGGAAGATGCCTACAAAGCCTTCCGCGGCAAGCTGCCGAGCCCGGATGCCATGCTTCGCAAGAAGGGGCTCTCGACGTTCGAGGAATTGTCCGGCGGCGATGCTTAGGTAAACCCTCGTAGATTCAAGCACTGTCAATCTGGAAGGGCAGGGATGCGACCGGTTTCGCGCATCCCCCCTTTCGCAAATGCGAAAAACAGGGTAAGAGCGCCTCAACTGAAGATGAGGGCCGCGACACCAGCTGCCCGAAAACCCTCCGAGTAGCCCATATGTCTATGCGAAATATCGCGATCATCGCGCACGTTGACCACGGCAAGACGACGCTTGTCGACGAGCTTTTGAAGCAGTCCGGTTCCTTCCGCGACAACCAGCGCACCGTCGAGCGCATGATGGATAGCAACGAGCTCGAAAAGGAACGCGGCATCACCATTCTTGCCAAGGCGACCTCGGTCGTTTGGAAGGGCGTACGCATCAACATCGTCGATACACCCGGACACGCCGACTTCGGCGGTGAAGTCGAGCGCATCCTGTCGATGGTGGATGGCGCGATCGTCCTCGTCGATGCAGCCGAAGGCCCGATGCCGCAGACCAAGTTCGTCGTCGGCAAGGCGCTGAAGGTCGGCCTTCGCCCGATCGTCGCGATCAACAAGATCGACCGCCCGGATGCCCGCCACGAAGAAGTTGTCAACGAAGTCTTCGATCTTTTCGCAGCCCTCGACGCGACCGACGAACAGCTCGACTTCCCAATCCTCTACGGCTCGGGCCGTGCCGGCTGGATGAACACCGCGCCGGAAGGCCCGATGGACCAGGGCCTTGGCCCGCTTCTCGATCTGGTGCTGGAGCATGTTCCGGAGCCGACCGTCGGCGAGGGTCCGTTCCGCATGATCGGTACGCTTCTCGAAGCCAATCCGTTCCTCGGCCGTATCATTACCGGCCGCATCCACTCCGGCTCCATCAAGTCGAACCAGCCGATCAAAGTCATGGGTGTGGACGGGAAGACGATCGAAACAGGCCGAATCTCGAAAATCCTCGCATTCCGCGGCATCGAGCGTCAGCCGATCGACGAAGCATTCGCAGGCGACATCATCGCCATCGCCGGCCTGTCCAAGGGCACGGTTGCCGACACGTTCTGCGATCCCTCGGTCAGCGAGCCGCTGCATGCACAGCCGATCGATCCTCCGACGGTCACCATGTCGTTCATCGTCAACGACAGTCCGCTCGCCGGCACCGAAGGCGACAAGGTTACCTCGCGCGTCATTCGCGACCGCCTGATGAAGGAAGCCGAAGGCAACGTTGCGCTTAAGGTCGAGGAATCGGAAGGCAAGGATTCGTTCTACGTTTCCGGCCGCGGCGAATTGCAGCTTGCAGTCCTGATCGAGACCATGCGTCGCGAAGGATTTGAGCTCGCCGTGTCGCGTCCGCGCGTCGTCATGCACAATGACGAAAACGGCCAGCTCCTGGAGCCGATCGAAGAAGTGGTCATCGACGTCGACGAAGAGCATTCCGGCATCGTCGTGCAGAAGATGTCCGAGCGCAAGGCCGAGATGGTCGAGCTTCGCCCCTCCGGCGGCAATCGCCTGCGCCTGGTGTTCTACGCGCCGACCCGCGGCCTGATCGGCTATCAGTCGGAACTGCTGACGGATACGCGCGGCACCGCCGTCATGAACCGCCTCTTCCATAACTATCAGGCCTACCGTGGCGATATCGGCGGCCGTAGCAATGGCGTGCTTCTGTCCAACCAGTCCGGCGAGGCTGTGGCCTATGCCATGTTCAACCTGGAAGATCGCGGTCCGATGATCATCGAGCCGGGTGAAAAAGTTTATGCCGGCATGATCATCGGTATCCACACGCGCGACAACGACCTTGAAGTCAACGTGCTCAAGGGCAAGCAGCTCACGAACATTCGTTCCGCTGGCAAGGACGAAGCCGTAAGGCTGACCCCGCCAATCCGCATGACGCTCGATCGCGCCTTGTCCTGGATCCAGGATGACGAATTGATGGAAGTGACACCAAAATCGATTCGCCTGCGCAAGACCTATCTCGATCCGAATGATCGCAAGCGCTTCAGCAAGGCCCGTTCGGCCTGAGATTGTCGCATTTTGAAACACAAAACCCCGGTGCATCGCATCGGGGTTTTTATTTTGTGCGTTCGATTATTCGGCCTTGTTACAATCGTTAAAAAAGCGTTAACTTTCAGCTGTCGTCCACATGTTAAGTCTGTGGGCAAGTGACTGACCGTTGGTTTTGCGGATGGTTAATTTGCCCTTGCGGGACCAGAGTAAGCGTTATGAAAACGTTATCTATCGATGTCAGGCGGGCTGAACCGCAGGATGCCGCGGCCATCTCGGAGGCGCACCGTCTCTCGTGGCAATACACCTATACCGGCATCATTCCCCATCGCGCGCTGGCCAGGATGATCGAGCGGCGCGGAGAGAACTGGTGGCGGCGGGCGACAAGCGGACCGGCGACGCTCTTGGTGCTGGATGTGGCCGGCATTGTTGCCGGCTATGCGACGCTCGGCCTCAACAGGGCGCGGGCCCTGCCGCAGGAAGGCGAGATCTACGAGCTTTACCTCAGGCCGGAATATCAGGGCATCGGCCTTGGTAGAATGCTGTTCGGCGAGGCGCGGCGGTTGCTGAAATCGCTCGGCTGCAAGGGCATGGTGGTCTGGTGCCTGGAAGAGAATGAAAATGCCGAGCGTTTCTATCGCAGCCACGGCGGCCAGGATTTCTGTGAAGGCATCGAGACTTTCGACCAGAAGCAGATCAAGAAGATCGGCTTCGTCTGGGCCTAGGGCCGGATGCCGTTAGGCGAGGATTAACAGCGTTCCGCGTTTCTTTCTTCGAACTGATATAATGGCTCGTCCGAATCCCAATTTCGCCGCTAACTTATCATTATGTGCCGCTATTCGCGGGGCTGCCGGGTAAAATCAGGCATCGCTACAAAGCTTTGTTGCGTTGCCGCACGATTACGATTATCTGGCTGCCGGAATTCATCTTTTTTGGGGGACTCTCATGCGCATCGACGCAATTTCCATCGGCAAGAATCCGCCGGAAGACATCAACGTTATCGTCGAAGTGCCGGTCGGCGGCGATCCGATCAAGTACGAAATGGACAAGGAAGCCGGCACGCTGGTCGTTGACCGCTTCCTCTACACGCCGATGACCTATCCCGGGAATTACGGCTTCGTGCCGCATACGCTTTCCGAAGACGGCGATCCGATCGACGTTCTGATCGCCAGCACTCGTCCGCTGGTTCCCGGCTGCGTCATCAGTGTTCGCCCGATCGGTGTCCTGATGATGGAAGACAATTCCGGCAAGGACGAGAAAATCATCGCCGTGCCGTCGACGAAGCTGACGCTTCGCTATGAGAAGGTCAAGGAATATACCGACCTGCCAGAGATCACCATCAAGCAGATCCAGCACTTCTTCGAGCACTACAAGGATCTCGAGCCTGGCAAGTGGGTGAAGATCTACGGCTGGAAGGGCTCCGAGGAAGCCGGCAAGTTAATCCTCGAGGCAATCGAGCGCGCCAAGGCTGAGAAGACCGCAAAAGCCTGATCACCTCTTCAAGATCGCTTCCAGCGCTTTTAACAAATCCTCCGGGTCGCCATCGATCCGGAGGATTTTTTTGCGCGCCGTATCGCCGGAAACTAGGCTGACTGAGGATTTGGAGACACCAAGGCTCTTGGCGACGAGCGCAATGAGCGCCTTGTTGGCCTTGCCCTTTTCCGGTGCGACGCTGACCCGTACTTTCAGATGGACATCGCCATCCGCACCGGCCTCGAAACTTTCAATAGCGTCTCGCCCGCCGTTCGGCGTCAGGCGAACGGAAAGGTTCAGGTGGTCGGCAAAGACCTGCCAGGCCGTGTTCAAGCGACCAGCGGGTAAAGCGTATTCCACATCAGCGAGCGCAGGAAGAAGATGATCAGCAACAGCACGATCGGCGAGATGTCGATGCCACCGAGATCGGGCAGGAAACGCCTGATGGGTCGCAGCACCGGTTCTGTGACGTTATACAGGAAGCGCCCGACCGAATTGACGAACTGATTGCTGGAATTGATAACGTTGAAAGCATAGAGCCACGAGAAAATGGCGCTGCCAATCAGCACCCAGGTATAAAGATTCAAAGCCAGATCAATGGTTTGAAATAAGGCGAGCATATTCGTCTCCATTTCGCGATTGACAGACATGTAGACATTGGCGAACTAACGAGCAAGTACCATGCGGGCTGATACGCTGTTTCATGTTCAATGGGCGGTCGGGCCAGCCAGGGCGCTCGTTTTGCCCGGAAAGTCTTTCAATGTCGTTTGAACCCAGAGGAGACCGCTTTGCCGCTTTTCGGCATGTCGGTTATGTCAGGTTTTTCTTTGCCCGCTTTTTCGTTGCCTTCGCCACGCAGATCATCAGCGTCTGCGTCGGCTGGCAGATGTACGATCATACCGGCAGCGCCATCTATCTCGGCCTGATCGGTCTGGTTCAATTTCTGCCGTCGCTGCTGCTCATTTTATTGACGGGTTCGGTCGCGGACCGCCACAACAGGCGCGTCATTTCTGCGATCTGCATTCTTGTCGGAACGGGCTGCTCCCTGCTGCTGTTGCTTCTGACGCTGACCGGCGCGTTCTCTCCTCTTCCGGTCTTCATGATCCTTACAGTCTTCGGCATCGAACGGGCGTTCATGACCCCGGCAATGCAGTCGCTGGCGCCAAACCTGATCCCGCCGGAGGACCTGTCGAATGCGGTTGCGTGGAATTCGCTGACATGGGACGCAGCAGCGATCCTCGGGCCGGTCGCTGGGGGTCTTCTGTATGGCCTCAATCCGAGCGCCGCCTACTCGATCGCCGTCGGTCTATTCTCCGTTGGCACCGTGCTTGTCTACCTCATCCCAAGGCCGCCGCAGCGCAGCTCGGCACAATCAAAGAGCTGGCATGAGATTCTGGCCGGTTTCAAATTCATCTGGTCGGAAAAGGTGGTGCTTGGCGCGGTGTCGCTCGATCTTTTCGCGGTGCTGCTCGGCGGGGCGGTCGCGCTGATGCCGATCTTTGCGCGCGACATCCTGACGCTCGGCCCCTGGGGCCTCGGTCTCTTGCGGGCGGCGCCCGGTTTCGGCGCGATCGCCATGGCGCTGTTTCTGGCAACCTATCCGCTGCGACACAAGGCCGGGCTTTACATGTTCGTCGGCGTCGCGCTTTTCGGGGTGGGTACCTTGATCTTCGGCTTGTCGCAGACCCCGTGGCTGTCGGTCCTGGCATTGGCGCTGATGGGCGCCTCGGACATGATCTCGGTCTACGTTCGCGAGACGCTGATCACGCTGTGGACACCGGACCACGTCCGCGGACGGGTCAATGCCGTCAACATGGTCTTTGTCGGAGCATCCAACGAGCTTGGGGAATTTCGCGCGGGAACGATGGCTTCGATTTTCGGTGCGGTTCCTGCGGTGGTCATCGGCGGCATCGGCACGCTTGCCGTTGCCATCGTCTGGGCTGCGAGTTTTCCGCAGCTGCGAAGGATCGACACGCTCGATGCGCCTATCCGCGAGGGCGAACCGCAACCGGCGTAGAGCCGTGGTTCGGATCAGGCGGCGCCCTTCTGTTCTTCGAAGACGATATCAAGGAATTCTGAAAGCCATGTCTTGAGGGCGCCATCGAAGATCATGCGGCCTTCCAGATGTTCGCGGCCTTGCTGAGCGTTCGGAAGGACGAAGCGATGGGCGCCGTGCACGACCCAGCGGTGCATCATGGCACGGGTCAGTTCGGCGTGAAACTGCAGGCCCCAGGCGTTCGCACCGTAGCGAAAGGCCTGGTTGGGGTAGGTGTCGCCTTTGGCCAGAAGATCGGCGCCGCGTGGCAGATCGAAGCCCTCCCGGTGGAAATGATAGACCATCTGCGGCCAGCGCATCAGCAAACGGCCTTTTTCGGTTGGATGAAGCGGATACCAGCCGATCTCGGCCTGGCCGTCGTCGCGCGGTTGTACCTTGCCGCCGAGATGGCGCACCAGCATCTGGGCTCCCAGGCAGATCCCCAGAAACGGGCGACCTTCCTTTAAGGGAACATCCACCCAGCTGATTTCCGACTTCACATAGGGTTCGGGGTCATTGGCGCTCATCGGTCCGCCAAAGATGACAGCGCCGCCGTGGTCGTTAAGCGTCGAGGGCAGCGCTTCTCCGAGCACCGGACGGCGGATATCGAGATCATAGCCCTTTTGCAGCAGCATCTGGCCGACGCGACCAGGGCTCGAGCGCTCCTGGTGGAGGACGATCAGGATCGGGCGTCGCTGGTTGCCGCTTTGGCTCTCAATCAGCATCGTCGATCTCTACGACGCGCCCCGGAACCCGGGCTGCCGCCTCCTGCCGCTTCATGATCCGCTCCCTGCCCGAAACACCGAGAAGATCAGCGATCCGCCATATGGCGTGGTCTTCCATCTCGCTGCGCTCGCCGTCGGCATAGACGATGTCCCAGAGGATGCCGATGAGCTCGATGCGCTGGTTGCTGTCGAGATGGCGCTTGAGGTCCGAGGTGAAATGGAAGTAGTCGACCGCCTCGCTCTCTGCCTGCTGGCCGGCGGCGATCAAAGCGTCGAGCTGCCGGCCATCAAGGCCGTACTGCTCTTTCAAAAGCTTGCGCAGCTTCTTCTTCTCGCTGTTTTCAACCTTGCCGTCGGCTTCCATCACCTGGATGCACAGGGCCGCGACGGCAATGCGCGGATCGTCTGGAGCGATACTCGATTTCGGATGGTCGGTCGTTAGATTCTGAAAGAATTCCTGGAAGCGTTCAAACATTCTGTCCCGTTCTTAAAATAGTCGAAGCCGGGTCTTGGGTGCCGGTTCGAGCTTGGAATTGCGCACGCCTGGGTCATCCGGCAATCCGCCAAAGAAGGGGTGCGGCTCGGGCTGCTTGGCAGCCTCCGGCTTCTTCGGGGTGTCGGATTCGGTAACAGGGGTCTCGACAAAAGGCCGCTGCGGTTTCGGCGCCACGGCTTTTGCATCGACGACCGATATCTTTGCCGCCGGCGATGCGACGGTCTGGAAAGGAGGGTGAGAAGGAAAGGGCTGCGCCGGCCGCATGTCAGGAAGCGGAGGCAGCGTGCGCAGCGCCGCATCCACTGACGCCACCGCCCCCTCCTCGACCGGCCCCTCGATCTGTCCGAAGGGCGTCTTCCATTCGAAGGCGTCGAGCTTGCCTGTTATCGGCGAGAGCGGCAGCCACTTGTCCGAGACGAAACCATCCGCCGTCCAGGCGGGGTCGCGTGGCGCACGCAGCGCCTGCGCCATCCAGTGGCGCATCCGTCCCTGATCGCCGGTTTCAGCTTCCTCGATATCGGCAAGCAGCATGAAGGCGCCTTCGCGCGGCTCCATGCGGGCGGCGGCCTCCGCTTTGCCGCGCGCCGTGGCGAAATCACCGGCATCGAGAGATGCTTGTGCAGCAATCAGTAGCGACTCAACGTTGTTCGGTCGCAGCGCCTCCAGCCTTTCGGCGCGCTTCAGGCGGTCGACCACGGTATCGCCGCTACGGGCGCGGACATAGGCTCGCCCGATGTCTGGATGCGGCAATGTCTTCCATACCTGCTCCAGCATCGATGCTGCCTTGCGGCCCTTGTCCCCACGGAACAATGCCTTGGCAGCGATCAGTGCCGCCGGCACGAGATCGTCGGACAGCTTAAGAGCGCTGAGCGCGTCTTCGCTCGCGCCCGCCGGGTCGCCTTCCAGCTTGTCACCGGCCCGGGCGGTCAGCAGCACGGCCCGCAGGCGGTTGGCCTCGTCCCTGTCGATGATGCGCGCGGCCCTTTGTTCGTCCAGCAGCCGGATGGCATCGTCCCAGCGGCCGGCGCGGCTGCGATATTCGAGCGTTGCCTGTGCCGCCCAGGGCAGATAGGGCGCCTTGTCGGCGGCGGTCTCTGCATATTGCTGTGCTGCCTCGTTGGCTCCAAGCCGTTTGGCTTCAAGGTAGAGACCGCGAAGCCCGAGTTCGCGGGTTTCCGGGTCGTTCGCCATCAGTTCGAATTTGGCGCGGGCTTCGTCGTGCTTCCCTTCGATCAACGCCGCTTGCGCTTCCAAGAGATTGATCAGTGGTTCCTGGTCGGCACGGATCAGGCCGCGCGAGCGCGCTGCCATCTTGCGCGCCAGAAGGGCGTTGCCGGCGCCGGCGGCGATAAGCCCGGTCGAAAGGGCCTGATAGCCGCGATCCCGCTTGCGGGCACGGAAATAGCGGGTGACCGAATGCGGGGAGGTCCAGATTAGCCGGGCGAACCACCACAACAGCATGAAGACCGCGACGATTGCGATCAAAAGGCTCGCGGCGACTATCAGCTTGGTCTGGTAGAGCTGACCCTCCCACATCAGTTGAAGGTCGCCCGGCCGATCCGCCAGCCAGGAGAAGCCGTAGCCGAGAGCCAGGACGGCGATGACGAAAACAAGCAGTCTGACTACCATTAAACCCGCCCTCAGCTCTGCTTGCCGGCACCGGCGATCGCTTTCGACAGCGCTTCACCGACCAGATCCTCGACCCGAATGCGGGCCTCGACCGATTGTTTGAACGCCGCCGATGCGGCCTTTCCGGCCGGCGGCAGGGAGTTCCATTCCGTCACCGCGCCGGGAAGATCGCCATTCTTGACCTTGTCCTCGAAGCGGGCCGCAATCGCATCGACGCTGTCGCCCTCGACATTGCCGACCGGGCGGACCTTGACCAGCGACTTGGCGCTTGCCATCAGCCGTTCACTCCAACTCTGGCCTTCGATCGGCTGCTGTGTGACGCCAACAATCGTGGTTGCGACATCGGGTACCTGGCGGATGAGGTCAGTGCGCGACGGCACGCCGATATCGGCGAAATTGCGAAGGTCCGCCACAGCCGGATCGTCCGGCGAGACGCCGGCGAATGTATCGAGCTCGGGGCGGAATGGGCCGCCGCGGTCGATGGCGGCCTTGAGGGCTGCTGCCGCGATCGCACGGGCAACTGCGGTGTCCTTGCCCGGCTCGTTCAGCTTTTTCTCGGCATCGTCAAGTCTCTTGCTGATATCAGCGCCAGTCGAGGCCTGTGTCTGCGTGGCTTGGGTGATCGTCGCTTTCAACTGGGCGAGCTGGTTTGTGAGATCGGCGATCTTCTGGCTGGCGGCCGGATCGCTTGAAGTTGCATCAGTCGGAGCAGCTGCCTGGGGTATGGTTTTTGCGGCGGTTTCCAGCGCCGCGATCCTGGCTTCCAGTTCGCCATCCGGCTTTGCCGGCGGGGCTGCCGCGAGATTGGCGACCGTCTGCTTTAGCCCATCGATTTCTGCGCTCAGCGCTGAGATATCGGCAAAATTGCTCTTGGCAGATGACCCGCCGGGCAATAGGCCGGCATATTGGATGGCGCCAGCGCCAATGAGCGCGATCAGGCCGCCGACGATGCCGGCAGCAATTAGTCCTGATGTGGCACCTGGGCGCTGATGCTGCTCCGATGTAGGTTCGTGGGCAAAAGTCGCCCGTTGTTCTTCATCAGCCGGGGCTTTTGGCGATTGCGCACCAGCGCCGGCGTCTTCGCGCGCTGCCAGTGCCTCATTTTCACTATCGAGCGGCATTTCCACTTCGTCCGCCGAGGACGATCCCGTTTCGCCGTCACGATGGCCAATTGCCGCCTCGGCGTCCGCGGCATGAGCGGTTCTGTCGGCCTCCAGATCAATCGTGACCGGCTCGTCGGGGGTCTTCGAATGGTTTGGCGGGTTTCCCGATACCATGGCATTCCTCGTTTCATGCACTGCGGTGAAGGTAGAGAGTGCAGCCGAATATGGGAAGACCCTAGTTCAAAATAGGGCCTTTAGGCGGCGTCCAGAAGCGTCAGAAGACTTTCTTCATCCGGCGTCGCCGGAATTTCCACATTCGAATGGAGAAAATTCGGAACTGCAGCAGCGATCGCTTCGCTGAGGCAAAGGAGACGCGTGCCCGCAGCGATTGGCCGGTGTGACTCAACAAAGGGAAGGCTGAAAAAGCGCTCTGTCGTATGCTTGGAGTAAAGCAGGATAGCGTCGGCAGCCCGGTCAAAAAGCAGCTTTCGCAATTCCTCCTCTTCAGGCTCGATATCTTCCATCCGGTAGCATTCGACGGTCTCGAAAGGAATGCCAAGTTCCATCAGCCTCGTCTCGAAACCATCGGCGCGTGGCGAGCCGGCCAGATAGGTCAGCGATCTGCCGCCAAGCAGGGCCGGATTGTCCGATATCAAATCGGCGAGCCGCACCCCGTTTCCATCGGCATGATAAGCCGACCTAAAGCCTGCCTTCTCAGCTTCCGACGCGGTCGCCATTCCGACCGCGAAAAGCGGCCGTGACAGATCGGCTGACGCAAAGGGACCGATGGCTTGGAGCGCATGGATTGCCTCGGCGCTGGTGACGGCGATCGCACCTTCCGAAATGGCCAGCGCGTCGCGTGCAACTTTCGGATCGTGAACCGGGCGGGTCAGTGGCAGCAACAGCGCTTCATGACCAAGCTCGGCCAATCGAGTTGCGGTGCGTTCGCCCTGGCGCCTCGGGCGGGTGACGATCACGCGCATCGCCGCCTCATCGCCAGTCGTCGAAGAATGTGCTGCCCGCCTTTTCGCGGATTGCCTGTCCGGCATTCGTGCCAAGCGCTTCGGCGTCGCGGCGATGCCCTTCGATCGTCGTCGTGTGCACCAGTTGGCCATCCGGCGTCAGGATCATTCCGAAGAGACGGATATGATCGCCCTCGCAAACGGCGTAGCCGGCGATGGGTGTTCGGCAGGATCCGTCGAGGGCTGCAAGAAATCCCCGTTCACAGGAGACCGTATCGTAGGTCGGGCTGTCATTGACGGCGGCGAGCAGGGCATTGCTGCGCTCGTCACCAATGCGGCTCTCGATGCAGATCGCGCCCTGGGCCGGGGCCGGTGGAAATTCGTCGGGATCGAGGATGTCGGTCAGCACCTCGACCTTGCCGAGACGCTTCAGGCCGGCGAGCGCCAGCAGCGTCGCATCGACCTGGCCCTCGTCCAGCTTGCGGAGCCTTGTTTCGACAAGACCGCGGAAGGTGACCACGTTGACGTCGGGGCGGAGCCGGCGGATGAGTGCCTGCCGCCTCAGCGAGGACGAGCCGACGGTCGCACCATGCGGCAGGTCGATTAGCTTCGGCGCCGTTCGGCCGATAACGGCGTCGCGAATGTCCTCGCGCGGCAGATAGGCTGAGAGCCAGAGCCCCTCGGGGAGGGTCGTCGCCACGTCCTTTGCCGAATGCACCGCGAAATCGAGGTCGCCGGCCAGCAGTTTCAGCTCCAGTTCCTCGGTGAACAGGCCCTTGCCGCCGATCTCGGCCAGCGAGCGGTCGGTAATGCGGTCGCCGCGCGTCGTCAGCACGGAAATCTCGAACATTTCCTCAGGCAGTCCGTGAGCCGCCATCAGGCGGTCGCGAGCCTCGTGTGCCTGGGCCAGCGCCAGCGGGCTTCCACGCGTGCCGATCCGGAAAGGTTTTGTTTGCATCCGCTTTGATCCGTTGTTACCGACAGTTCTCGTAAACAGGTTTCCACATCATCGCAATCCGACGTACAGGTTCCATGACGCCCTTTCTCCGCATTCTCGGCATCGAAACAAGCTGCGACGAAACCGCCGCCGCTGTTGTCGAACGCCAGGCGGACGGCCAGTCCAGGATACTCTCCGATGTGGTCCTGAGCCAGCTTGACGAGCACAGCGTCTATGGCGGCGTCGTCCCGGAAATCGCCGCGCGTGCCCATGTCGAGGCACTTGATACGCTGATCGAAGAAGCTCTGAAACGTGCCAATGTGTCGCTTGCAGACGTCGATGCCATTGCCGCGACATCGGGCCCGGGCCTCATCGGGGGGTTGCTTGTCGGGCTGATGACAGGCAAGGCGATCGCGCGGGCCTCCGGCAAGCCGCTCTATGCCATCAATCATCTCGAGGGTCATGCGCTGACGGCGCGGCTGACCGACGGGCTGTCGTTTCCCTATCTGATGCTGCTCGTCTCGGGTGGCCACACGCAGTTGATTCTCGTCCGTGGCGTCGGCGAATATGAACGCTGGGGCACAACCATCGACGATGCGCTGGGCGAGGCCTTCGACAAGACGGCAAAGCTGCTCGGTCTTGCCTACCCCGGCGGTCCGGCGGTCGAGCAGGCGGCGAAAAAGGGCAATCCGAAGCGGTTCGACTTTCCCCGGCCACTCGTCGGCGAAGCGCGGCTGGATTTCTCCTTCTCGGGCCTGAAGACCGCGGTACGCCAGGCGGCCACGGCAATCGCGCCCTTGACCGAGCAGGATGTCGCCGACATCTGCGCCTCGTTCCAGCACGCGATTTCGCGAACGCTGAAGGACAGGATTGGTCGTGGCCTCGAGCGGTTCAAGTCGGAATTTCCTCTCGATGGGGAGAGGCCGGCGCTGGTCGTTGCCGGTGGGGTCGCCGCCAATCTCGAGCTGCGCACGACGCTGCAGACGCTGTGCGATGCGAATGGCTTTCGCTTTATCGCCCCGCCGCTTCATTTGTGCACCGACAATGCGGTCATGATTGCCTGGGCCGGGCTGGAGCGGATGGCGACGGGCGCTGCACCCGACGACCTCGATGTGCAGCCAAGGTCGCGTTGGCCGCTCGATGCCAGCGCCAAGGCGTTGATCGGTCATGGCAGGCGGGGGGCAAAGGCATGAGCACCAAAAAGGAACGCCTCGCCGTCGTCGGCGCCGGCGCTTTCGGCACGGCATTGGCCGCCGTCATCGCGCTTGCCGGCAAGTGCGACGTGACACTCGTCGGCCGCGACCCTGCACTGATGGCCGATCTCAGCCAGGACCGGGTTCACGATGCCGTCCTGCCCGGCATCGAGCTTCCGGACGCGCTCACATTTTCCGCCGAGGCCGATGCCATCGCTGACGCCGGCATCGTGCTTTTCGCCATGCCCTCGCAGTCGCAGGCCGATGCGGCGCGGCACTATGGCCCCTATCTTTGCAAGGATGCGATCGTCGTCACCTGCGCCAAGGGCATAGATCGCGTCTCCGGCAACCTTTTGACGGATCTGCTGGAACAGGAACTGCCGGGCCATGCTATCGCCGTTCTGTCCGGACCCGGCTTTGCGACCGATATCGCCAAGGGCTTGCCGACCGCGATGGCGATTGCGGCGGCTGATATCGCCGTCGCCGAACGATTGGCGCAGGCTATTTCCGGCCGTACGTTTCGGCTTTATGCCTCCGCCGATCGCATCGGCGTGCAGCTCGGCGGGGCGCTGAAGAACGTGCTCGCGATTGCCTGCGGTATCGTCGAGGGCCGCGGTATCGGCGATTCGGCGCGCGCGGCATTGATCAGCCGCGGTCTTGCGGAGATGTCGCGCTTCGTTGCGGCAAAGGGTGGGCAGGCGGATACGGTTCGCGGCTTGTCGGGTCTCGGCGATCTCGTTTTAACCGCGACCAGCCACCAGTCGCGCAATCTGCGCTTCGGGATCGCGCTTGGCCAGGGGCTGGCGGCAGATTCGATGGGCGGAACGCTGGTCGAGGGCGCACTTGCAGCCTCGGTCGCATCGCGGCTGGCATCAGCGCTCGGCGTCAGCATGCCCATCACCGACGCGGTCACCGCGATCATCGACGGAACCCTCGGCATTTCCGATGCGATCGAGCAATTGATGACGCGGCCGATCACCACGGAATAATTTCAGCCACAGAATTAAACAGGAGATTGAACGATGCTTTTTGCTTTTGTCTGCAAGGACAAGCCCGGCCACCTGAACGTTCGCATGGAAACCCGCCCAGAGCATGTCGAGCACCTGAACAAGCTCAATACCGATGGGATATTGAAGATGGCAGGCCCTTTTCTGGACGCCGACGGCAAGCCCTGCGGCAGCCTCATCGTCGTCAATGCAGCCAACATCGATGCTGCCAAGTCCATTGCCGACAGTGACCCTTATACCAAGGCCGGCCTGTTCGAGAGCGTCGAGATCAAGGCGTTCAACTGGGTATTCAACAATCCGGAGGCGTGAAATATGGCCCATTGGCTCTATAAATCCGAGCCTTCGTCCTGGTCCTGGCAGGCGCAAAAGGCTGCCGGTGAGAAGGGGACCGAATGGACCGGCGTTCGCAACTATCTTGCGCGCAACAACATGCGGGCGATGAAGATCGGCGACAAGGGGTTCTTCTACCACTCGAACGATGGCCTCGAGATCGTCGGCATCGTCGAGGTTTCGGCGCTGTCGCATCCGGATTCGAGTGCAAAGGGCGATCCGAAGTGGGATTGCGTCGATATCCGCGCCGTTTGCGATATGCCGAAGCCGGTGACGCTCAAGGACGTCAAGGCGAGTGAGAAGCTGGCAAAGATGGCGCTGGTGACCTCGATGCGGCTCTCCGTCCAGCCGGTGACCGAGGATGAGTATCTCGAAGTCTGCCGCATGGGCGGGCTCGACAATCCTCCCCGTTGAACCGCCTCCGCGCCAATTGGTCTCCGCACTGATTTGAAAACCGATCCAGACGTTTTTATCCGCGCCAATACCGAGATCGTGGCGTCGCCGCATGTGCCGGAGATCCGGCTTTATCTGGCGACAGAAGCCCATGATCTCTGGCTGAGGACGGAGGACGAGCTGCAGGAGATCGGGCTGCCGCCACCGTTCTGGGCGTTCGCCTGGGCAGGCGGACAGGGGCTTGCTCGCTACATCCTCGACCATCCAGGCTTGGTCGCCGGCAGACGAGTGCTGGATTTTGCAAGCGGCTCCGGTCTCGTCGCAATCGCAGCCAAGCTTGCCGGCGCCGGCGAGGTGATTGCAGCCGATATCGACCCTTGGGCTGGGACCGCTGTTCGGCTGAATGCCGGGGAAAACGGCGTTGCGATTGGCTTTACAGGTGAAGACCTGATCGGGCGTCCGGTCGATGTCGATATCGTGCTGGCAGGTGACGTGTTCTACGATCGCGATTTTGCCGAGCGGCTTACGCCTTGGTTCGAGGCGCTGGCGGTGCAAGGTGTCGACGTCTTCGTCGGCGATCCGGGTCGGGCCTATCTTCCCAGAGTAAAGCTTGTGTCCTGCATGACCTATCAAGTCCCCGTCACCCGCGCGCTTGAAGACAGCGAGGTCAAGAAGACGACGGTGTGGAAATTTGTGGTCGGCTGATGGGCCCGGTCAGGGGCGGATGACGCAGACGCCATTCTCCATCGAGCAGGAGTTGGGCAGGTGGGCTACATCGATGACTTTTGCCAGAGGCCTCTGGCTCGGTCCGGCCGGTTCATAGCCTGTCGAATAGCCATAGCCTGTGATGTAAGTTCCGGCATTGCTCTGATACGCGTCCGACGTGCCGGCATAGTTGCTGACGACATCATAGTCGGGCTGGTTTCGCGATATGACGTTGACGCTGCTGGCGCCGTTTGAGCCATAGCCGCTGATCGAATACAGGCGCTGGGGTCTGTTCGAATGAACATAATTGCCGCCGTAAAAGCTGTCGTTTCCGTTTCGGGCAAAGTTGCGACCGCGGAATTCCCGATTGCCGTCAAAGTGCCTGAAATCGCGATCTTGGAACCGGAAACGGTCGCCAGATGCGAAGTGATTGTGATCGCGCGGATGGAAATTGCGTTGAAAATCGACGTGGCCGTTGGCGAAGTGCATTCCATTCATTGATGGGCGCAAGGTTCCGCGACCACCGACGCTAAAATCCCCTGCGAACGCCGGCAGGGCAGCGCTGACGACGACCGCCAAGGCCAGGACTACGGGACCATTTTTCATAAACCGCGTCATCATAACGCCGACCTCGCCGAACCATTAACAAAAGGTTAAGGGAGCTTGACGCAAAGGAAGCCACAAGTCCACGAAATGTCGTGAAAAACGGGTCGAATAGTTAACGGTCAAGCGGTGTTTGGGCCAAGATCCGCAAAGCCGAGGGACCCGAATCGATTAAATTCGAAACGGTCAGCAATTGTGCTTGTCGGCAGGCCTTTCCGTCATTAAACGTCGGCATTGATGCAACGCACACTGGATTTCGGCATCCGTGCGTTGCCCCGGTGGTGCCCGAGATCGAAGAGCATCGTAACGCCGCGAGGTTCTGATGGCGAACGTCACACAAAATCGGCCTTTGTCGCCGCATTTGCAAATCTACAAACTCATTCCGACCATGGTTATGTCGATCGTCCACCGGATCACCGGAGCCGCGCTTTATTTCGGCACGCTGCTGGTCGTCTGGTGGCTGATTGCCGCTGCAACCGGCCAGGCTTATTTCGAGTGGGTCAACTGGTTCATGGGTACTATCATCGGCCGGCTGATCCTGCTCGGCTACACCTGGGCTCTGCTCCACCACATGCTCGGCGGCTTTCGCCACTTCATGTGGGATCTCGGCTATGGGTTTGAAAAGTCCTTTTCGACGAAACTGGCCAAGGCGACACTGGTCGGTTCGCTCTGTCTTACCGTCCTTGTCTGGGCCATCGGCCTTGCCATCCGTTTGTGAAGGGTAGTTCTCATGGATATGCGTACCCCTCTCGGCCGAGTCCGCGGCCTTGGCTCGGCCAAGGAAGGCACAGAGCATTTTTGGCGCCAGCGTCTGACAGCCGTTGCAAACGTGCCGCTCATCGTGTTCTTCGTCGTCTTCTTGATGATCTATGCCGGTGCGCCATATGCAGTCGTCGTTCATGCGCTTGCCAACCCGTTCGTGGCCGTGATCCTCGGCCTTATGATCATTTCCGGCGTCATTCACATGAAGCTCGGCATGCAGGTCATCATCGAGGACTACGTGCATGCGGAGCTGGCCAAGATCGCTCTTTTGATGCTCAACACGTTCTTTGCGATCATCGTCGCTGGGCTCTGTCTCTTCTCCATTCTGAAAATCGCGTTCGTAGGATAATTTCATCATGGCATCGAACTCAGCCGCTCAGAATGGCCCTGCACAGAATGGGAAGGCCTATAAATATGTCGACCATTCCTATGATGTGATTGTCGTCGGCGCCGGCGGCGCTGGCTTGCGTGCCACGCTCGGAATGGCCGAGCAGGGTTTCCGCACCGCCTGCATCACCAAGGTCTTCCCGACCCGTTCGCACACTGTTGCCGCGCAGGGCGGCATTGCTGCATCGCTGCGCAACATGACGCCGGATAGCTGGCAGTGGCATCTCTACGATACCGTCAAGGGTTCCGATTGGCTCGGCGACGTCGACGCGATGCAGTACCTGACGATGGAAGCGCCGAAAGCCGTCTATGAGCTCGAGCACTACGGCGTTCCCTTCTCCCGCAATGAAGAAGGCAAGATTTACCAGCGCCCGTTCGGCGGTCACATGCAGAATTATGGCGAAGGCCCGCCTGTCCAGCGCACCTGCGCTGCCGCCGACCGTACTGGCCACGCTATCTTGCACACGCTTTACGGCCAGGCGTTGCGTCACAACGCCGAATTCTTCGTCGAATATTTCGCCCTCGACCTGATCATGTCCGATGATGGCAGCCGCTGCATCGGCGTTGTCGCCTGGTGCCTCGACGACGGCACGATCCATCGTTTTGCCGCGAAGATGGTGGTGCTGGCCACCGGCGGCTATGGCCGGGCCTACTTCTCGGCGACGTCTGCCCATACCTGCACCGGCGACGGCGGTGGCATGGTGGCGCGCGCCGGTCTCCCCCTGCAGGACATGGAGTTCGTGCAGTTCCATCCGACCGGTATCTACGGCGCCGGCTGCCTGATCACCGAGGGCGCGCGCGGCGAAGGCGGCTACCTTGTCAATTCAGAGGGCGAGCGCTTCATGGAGCGTTACGCACCGTCGGCCAAGGATCTTGCCTCGCGTGACGTCGTGTCGCGCTGCATGACGCTGGAAATCCGCGAGGGTCGCGGCGTCGGCAAAAACAAGGACCACATCTTCCTGCATCTCGACCATCTGGATCCGGCCGTGCTTCACGAGCGCCTACCGGGCATTTCGGAAAGCGCCAAGATTTTCGCCGGCGTCGATGTGACGCGCGAGCCGATCCCGGTGCTGCCGACCGTTCACTACAACATGGGCGGCATTCCGACGAATTACTGGGGCGAGGTGCTGAACGCCGACAGCAGCAACCCGGAGCGGATCCTGCCCGGACTGATGGCCGTCGGCGAGGCCGGTTGCGCCTCCGTGCACGGGGCCAATCGCCTCGGCTCCAATTCGCTGATCGACCTTGTCGTCTTTGGTCGCGCCGCTGCGATCCGTGCCGGCGAAGTCATCGATCGGGCCTCGGCAGTGCCGGCGCTGAACATTGCTGCCTGCGACAAGATCATGGATCGTTTCGACCGTCTGCGTCACGCAAGCGGCACGACGCCAACGGCTGTCCTGCGCGAAAAGATGCAGCACGCCATGCAAGACGACGCTGCGGTGTTCCGCACCCAGGAATCGCTGGAATCCGGCTGCAAGCGGATTTCGGCCATCTGGCAGGAACTGGCCGACGTCAAGGTCACCGACCGCTCTATGGTCTGGAACTCCGACCTGGTCGAGACGCTGGAGTTGCACAATCTGATGGCCAACGCCATTACGACGATCTACGGCGCTGAAGCTCGCAAGGAGAGCCGCGGTTCCCACGCCCGCGAAGACTTCACCAGCGGCCCCTTCGGCGGCCGTGATGACGTCAACTGGCGCAAGCACACGCTTTCCTGGGTCAACGATGCCGGCGAAGTGAAGCTAGACTACCGTCCCGTCCACACCGAACTGATCGCCGAAGGCATCGATCCGCACAAGATCGAGCCGAAGGCACGTGTTTATTGAATTGAGAGAAACTGGACATGGTTGAACTCGCTCTCCCCAAGAACTCTCAGATGCGCGAAGGTAAGGTCTGGCCGAAGCCGCAGGCCGCCAGGAACACGAGGGAACTTCGCATCTATCGCTGGAGCCCGGACGATGGCCAGAACCCGTCGATCGACACCTTCTACATCGACGTCGATGATTGCGGGCCGATGGTGCTCGACGCGCTCCTCTACATCAAAAACAAGATCGACCCGACGCTGACGCTGCGCCGCTCCTGTCGCGAGGGTATCTGCGGTTCCTGTGCGATGAATATCGACGGCACGAACACGCTTGCCTGTACCAAGGGGCTCGACGAGATCAACGGAACGGTGAAGGTATATCCGCTGCCGCATTTGCCTGTCGTCAAGGACCTGGTACCGGACCTTACCAACTTCTACGCGCAGCATCGCTCGATCGAACCCTGGCTGAAGACGGTTTCGCCGCCGCCTGCCAAGGAATGGAAGCAGAGCCACGAGGATCGCCAGAAGCTCGATGGTCTTTACGAATGCATCCTGTGCGCCTGCTGTTCGACGTCCTGTCCGAGCTACTGGTGGAATGGCGACCGCTATCTTGGTCCAGCCGTCCTGCTGCAGGCCTATCGCTGGCTGATCGACTCCAGGGACGAGGCGACCGGCGAGCGGCTCGACAATCTGGAAGATCCGTTCCGGCTCTATCGTTGCCACACGATCATGAATTGCGCCCAGACCTGCCCGAAGGGCCTGAACCCTGCCAAGGCGATCGCCGAGATCAAGAAGATGATGGTAGAGCGGCGGGTCTGACCGCTGACGACAGGGTCAAGAGCCGCGATATATCGCGGCTCAACGCCACGGATGCACCATCAATTGTGCAAAAATGCGCCAAATTTGTCCCAGATACTTCAGAAGGCTCTGATGTGACACAATTTCTTCAGGCTCTCGGCTTGATTCAATTGGGGGTTTCACGATAATTCCGCCGTCATTGCGCGCCAAATTCGGGGCAGGCTTGGAAATTTCAGGAGTATAATGATGCGGTTGAAATATGCGGCAACGGTTGTAACCGTTGTTCTGTCGCTTGCCGGCTGCCAGCGCACGGCTTACAACGACGTGAATTCTGGATATTCTGCTCCTCCGCTTCAGGCAGCACCCGTTTCTCCAGTCCAGTCCGGCCAGCTTGCTGACCCGACGGCCAACGGCTCGCAGTTTCCGGCAGCACCTTCAAATTCGCCGAACCCGGCTGCAGCGCAGCAGAATTCGGCAATGGCTGCCTCCGGAATGGACGTCACCAAGGAATCCATGGTTGGCAGCTGGAAGGTCGGAAACGGCGGTGCGACCTGCGACATGTTCCTGACCTTGACCAATCTCGGCAGCGGATCGCGGGGCGGCACGCGCGGTTGCTCCGGCGAGTTGACGGCAATGGGATCCTGGGAAGTGTCGGGCAAGCAGGTTCTGCTCAAGGATCGCAACGGCACCCAGGTCGGCTCCGTCTACAAGACGGCGGATAACCGCTTTACCGGCAGCACGGCCTCCGGTCAGCCGATCACCCTTAGCCGATGAGGCCACGCGGCCAAAAGGCCGCGTCAACGATGCACAGGCGGATGTCACTCCATGCAGCCCATGCCTGACTATTCCATCAGCGTCACCGAACAGTTGAAGGCGCTGACGGAGTCTGGTTCGCTTCAGATCGATTCCGCACAGATGGACGTGGCCAAACGTCTGGACCGCGTCCTTGCTGTTTTGAAACAAAAGCAGCCGGCTGCAAAATCCAGTGCTCTCGGCTGGCTTTTCGCCGCGCGCAAGAAGACTTCCGAAATATCGAAGGGACTTTACATCCACGGCAGCGTCGGGCGCGGCAAGACGATGCTTATGGACATGTTTTTTGCGATGGCGCCCTGCAAGCGCAAGCGTCGCGCCCATTTCCATGAGTTCATGGCGGACGTTCACAATCGCATCGCGGCGCATCGCCTCAGCTTTAAGAACGGCGAGACCAAGCAGGCAGATCCGATACCACCGGTAGCCGCCGATCTATACGGGCAGGCGGAGTTGCTTTGTTTCGACGAATTCTCGGTAACGGACATTGCCGATGCGATGATCCTGTCGCGGCTGTTTTCCGAATTGTTCGCGCAAGGCTGCGTGCTGGTCGCGACGTCCAACGTCGAGCCGGATAACCTTTACAAGGACGGCCTCAACCGCGGCCTCTTTCTTCCTTTCGTCGATCTTTTGAAAACCTATGTCGATGTCGTGACGTTGGATTCTCCGACCGACTACCGGATGGAGAAGCTCAACAGCCAACCCGTCTATCTCTCGCCGATCAACGAGCGAACCGATATGGCGATGGATGCAGCCTGGGCGCAGGCGCTGCACGGGCGCAAGGCGCAGCCGACGGAAATCCCACGCAAGGGCCGCACGATCCATGTGCCGCTGGCGGTGGACCGGATGGCGCGGTTTTCGTTTGCCGATCTTTGCGAGGCGCCACTTGGCGCCGCGGATTTTCTGGCGATCTCCGATCGCTTCGACATGGTCTTTATCGATCATATTCCGCTGCTCGGTCCAGAAAAGCGGAACCAAACCAAGCGCTTCATCATTCTGGTCGATACGTTCTACGACCATGCCATCCGGCTCTTCGTGTCGGCGGCCGCAATGCCGGAAGACCTTCTCCTTGAGCGAAGGGGTACGGAAGGCTTCGAATTCGACCGCACCACTTCGCGGCTGTTTGAGATGCGAAGCGCCGAATACCTCGCGCAAACTCACGCAAAACGCGCTGCCGAGTAACAAGTTGGTGACGAGATATCTTACGTTTACGTAAGAACTTTACGATCTAACCGATTGAAATTCCTTGGTCAAAAATAATCCATTGCCAAATTTTGGCTTTCAGTCTATGCGATTGGCGGCAATGGCTGCCCCTGAAGGGGATTGGCCGCTATTTTGATCGACGGATTGATCGTAAAGGATACGCTGAAATGGCGCGCAACAAGATCGCACTCATTGGTTCTGGCATGATTGGTGGCACGCTGGCGCATCTCGCCGGCTTGAAGGAACTCGGCGACATCGTCCTGTTCGACATCGCAGACGGCATTCCTCAGGGCAAAGGCCTCGACATTTCACAGTCTTCCCCGGTTGAGGGCTTCGACGCCAATCTCACCGGCGCCAGCGACTATTCGGCGATCGAAGGTGCCGACGTCTGCATCGTTACCGCAGGCGTCGCCCGCAAGCCGGGCATGAGCCGCGACGATCTTCTCGGCATCAACCTCAAGGTCATGGAACAGGTCGGCGCAGGCATCAAGAAATATGCCCCCGATGCTTTCGTGATCTGCATCACCAATCCGCTCGATGCGATGGTCTGGGCGCTGCAGAAGTTTTCTGGCCTGCCGACAAACAAGGTCGTGGGAATGGCCGGCGTGCTCGACAGCTCGCGCTTCCGCCTGTTCCTCGCCAAGGAATTCAACGTTTCCGTCCAGGACGTTACCGCTTTCGTCCTCGGCGGCCATGGCGACACGATGGTGCCGCTTGCACGCTATTCGACCGTTGGCGGCATTCCGCTGACCGACCTTGTCACCATGGGTTGGGTCACCAAGGAACGGCTTGAAGAGATCATCCAGCGCACCCGCGACGGCGGCGCCGAAATCGTTGGCCTGCTGAAGACCGGTTCCGCCTATTATGCGCCAGCCGCATCGGCAATCGAGATGGCTGAGTCCTACCTCAAGGACAAGAAGCGCGTTCTGCCTTGCGCCGCCTACCTCTCCGGCCAGTATGGCGTCAAGGACATGTATGTCGGCGTGCCGACCGTGATCGGCGCCGGCGGCATCGAGCGCATCATCGAAATCGACATGAACAAGGCCGAGAAGGAAGCATTCGACAAGTCGGTCGCTGCTGTCGCCGGTCTCTGCGAGGCATGCATCACCATTGCTCCGGCGCTCAAGTAGTCGTCGCGTTCCAACAGGGATAGTTCCATGAATATTCATGAATACCAGGCCAAGGCTCTGCTGAAGGGCTTTGGCGCACCGGTCGCGGACGGCGTTGCCATCTTCTCGGCCGACGAAGCCGCAGCGGCTGCAAAGCAGCTGCCGGGTCCGCTTTATGTGGTCAAGAGCCAGATCCATGCCGGCGGTCGCGGCAAGGGCAAGTTCAAGGAACTCGGGCCGGAAGCCAAGGGCGGCGTTCGCCTTGCAAAGTCGATTGACGAGGTCGTTTCCAACGTCAAGGAAATGCTCGGCAACACGCTGGTCACCAAGCAGACAGGACCGGCCGGCAAGCAGGTCAACCGGCTCTACATCGAAGATGGCGCCGATATCGATCGTGAGCTTTATCTCTCGATCCTCGTAGACCGTGCAGTCGGTCAGGTCTCCTTCGTGGTTTCGACCGAAGGCGGGATGGACATCGAGACGGTCGCACACGACACGCCTGAAAAGATCATCAGCGTTGCCATCGATCCAACGACTGGTGTCACTGCTGGCGACGTTGCCAAGATCTCGGATGCGCTGAAGCTCGAAGGTGCTGCCCGCACCGATGGGGCTTCGCTTTTCCCGATCCTCTACAAAGCCTTCGTCGAGAAGGACATGGCGCTGCTCGAGGTCAACCCGCTGATCGTGATGACCAATGGCCGCCTGCGCGTGCTCGATGCCAAGATGTCGTTCGACGGCAACGCGCTTTTCCGCCACGAAGATGTCGTGGCTCTTCGCGACACCAGCGAAGAGGACGAAAAGGAAATCGCTGCTTCGAAGTATGATCTGGCCTATGTCGCCCTCGATGGCAACATCGGCTGCATGGTCAACGGCGCAGGCCTTGCCATGGCAACCATGGACATCATCAAGCTCTACGGCGCTGAGCCGGCGAACTTTCTCGATGTCGGCGGCGGCGCCACCAAGGAAAAGGTCACCGCGGCCTTCAAGATCATCACCGCCGATCCGGCCGTGAAGGGCATCCTCGTCAACATCTTCGGCGGCATCATGAAATGCGATGTCATTGCCGAGGGCGTGATTGCTGCCGTCAAGGAAGTCGGACTTCAGGTTCCGCTCGTCGTTCGCCTCGAAGGCACGAATGTCGAGCTCGGCAAGAAGATCATCAATGAATCCGGTCTCAACGTCATCTCGGCTGACGACCTGGACGACGCCGCCCAGAAGATCGTTTCGGCGGTAAAGGGAGCCTGAGACCAATGTCCATTCTCATCAACAAAGACACCAAGATCCTGGTTCAGGGCCTGACCGGCAAGACCGGTACCTTCCATACCGAACAGGCGCTTGCCTATCACGGCACGAAGATGGTCGGCGGCATTCATCCGACCAAGGGCGGAGAGACCTGGACTGGCAAGGAAGGCGAAAAGCTGCCGATCTTCAAGTCGGTTGCCGAAGGCAAGGAAGTGACGGGCGCAAACGCCTCGGTGATTTACGTGCCGCCAGCCGGTGCTGCAGCTGCCATCCTCGAGGCGATCGACGCCGAGATCCCGTTGATCGTCTGCATCACCGAAGGCATTCCGGTTGCCGACATGGTCAAGGTCAAGGCTCGCCTGCAGAAGTCGAAGTCGCGCCTCATCGGACCGAACTGCCCCGGCGTCATGACGCCGAACGAGTGCAAGATCGGCATCATGCCGGGTTCGATCTTCAAGAAGGGTTCCGTCGGCGTTCTGTCGCGCTCCGGCACGCTGACCTATGAAGCGGTGTTCCAGACGACCAATGAGGGCCTTGGCCAGACGACGGCCGTCGGCATCGGCGGCGATCCCGTCAAGGGCACGGAATTCATCGATATCCTCGAAATGTTCCTTGCCGACGACGAGACGAAGTCGATCATCATGATCGGCGAAATCGGCGGCTCGGCTGAAGAAGAAGCCGCGCAGTTCCTCAAAGACGAAGCCAAGAAGGGCCGCAAGAAGCCGATGGTCGGTTTCATCGCCGGTCGTACGGCACCTCCCGGACGCACCATGGGCCACGCAGGCGCCGTGATTTCAGGCGGCAAGGGCGGCGCAGAAGACAAGATCGCGGCGATGGAAGAGGCCGGCATTCGCGTGTCGCCGTCTCCGGCGCGGCTTGGCAAGACGCTGGTTGAAGTCCTCAAGGGCTGAACTGACATATGGCGATCGGACAGGGGAGGCCTCCGCCACCCCTGTCGACGGAAGACCGGGCGTGCCCGGTAAGGACGAGCCGCAGGACAAGCGGCGTTGAAAATGCGACCGCCGGACGTCTAGGCGCCGGCAAACCAGAACAAGTCGGGAGGCGGACGGAAGCGTTCGCATATCACCATGGCAAGGCAAGAAGCCAACGAGCAGTTTCAGATCACCTCGTTCCTCGACGGCGCCAACGCTGCCTATATCGAGCAGCTCTATGCGCGCTACGAGGACGATCCACAGTCGGTCTCCGACGAGTGGCGGTCCTTCTTCAAGGCGCTGGAAGACAATCCGGCCGACGTGAAGCGGGCGGCCAAGGGTGCTTCCTGGCAGCGGAAGAACTGGCCGATCGCAGCCAACGGCGAGCTCGTCTCCGCACTCGACGGCAACTGGGGCATGGTCGAGAAGGTTATCGAGACGAAGGTGAAGGCCAAGGCCGAGGCCCAGGGCAAGCCGACTGACGGCGCCGACATCATCCAGGCGACGCGCGATTCCGTGCGCGCCATCATGATGATCCGCGCCTATCGCATGCGTGGACACCTGCACGCCAAGCTCGATCCGCTCGGCATCGCTGCCGCGGTCGAAGACTACAAGGAATTGTCGCCGGAAGCCTATGGCTTTGTCGAGGCCGACTATGATCGCAAGATCTTCATCGACAACGTGCTTGGCCTTGAATACGCCTCCGTGCGCGAGATGATCGAGATCCTCGAGCGGACCTATTGCTCGACGCTCGGTGTCGAATTCATGCATATGTCCAACCCCGAGGAAAAGGGCTGGGTACAGGAGCGCATCGAAGGACCCGACAAGGGCGTCGCCTTCACCCCTGAAGGCAAGAAGGCGATCCTTCAGAAGGTGATCGAAGCCGAAGGCTACGAGCAGTTTCTCGATGTCAAGTTCAAGGGCACCAAGCGCTTCGGCCTCGACGGTGGCGAATCGCTCATTCCGGCGCTGGAGCAGATCCTCAAGCGCGGCGGCCAGCTTGGCCTCAAGGAAGCCGTGTTCGGCATGGCCCATCGCGGCCGCCTTAACGTGCTTTCGCAGGTGATGGGCAAGCCGCATCGTGCGATCTTCCACGAATTTAAGGGCGGCTCCTATGCGCCTGACGAAGTCGAAGGTTCGGGCGACGTCAAATACCATCTCGGTGCTTCCTCGGACCGCGAGTTCGATGGCCAGAAGATCCATGTGTCGCTGACGGCAAACCCCTCGCATCTCGAGATCGTCGACCCGGTCGTCATGGGCAAGGTGCGCGCCAAGCAGGACATGAGCGCCACCGTCTGGGACGGCGACACGATCCCGCTATCCGAGCGCTCGAAGATCGTGCCCTTGCTGATCCACGGCGATGCTGCTTTTGCAGGGCAGGGCGTCATTGCCGAAATCCTGGGCCTCTCCGGCCTGCGCGGACATCGCGTTGCCGGCACGATGCACGTCATCATCAACAACCAGATCGGCTTTACCACCAACCCGGCGTTCTCGCGCTCGTCGCCCTACCCGTCCGACGTTGCAAAGATGATCGAGGCGCCGATTTTCCACGTCAACGGCGACGATCCGGAAGCGGTGGTTTACGCGGCCAAGGTTGCGACCGAATTCCGCATGAAGTTCCACAAGCCCGTCGTGCTGGACATGTTCTGCTACCGCCGCTATGGCCATAATGAAGGCGACGAGCCGTCCTTCACGCAGCCAAAGATGTACAAGGTCATCCGCAGCCACAAATCGGTGCTGCAGCTCTACTCTGCCCGCCTGATCGCCGAAGGCGTCCTGACCGAGGGCGAAGTCGAGAAGATGAAGGCCGACTGGCGCGCCCATCTCGAGCAGGAATTCGAGGCCGGCCAACACTACAAGCCCAACAAGGCCGACTGGCTGGACGGTGAGTGGTCTGGCCTTCGCGCCGCCGACAATGCCGACGAACAGCGTCGGGGCAAGACTGCCGTGCCAATGAAGATGCTGAAGGAGATCGGCCGCAAGCTGTCGGAGGTTCCGACCGGCTTTAATGCGCACCGGACCATCCAGCGCTTTATGGAAAACCGCGCCAACATGATCCAGTCGGGCGAAGGCATCGATTGGGCCATGGCAGAGGCCCTTGCTTTCGGTGCGCTCTGCGTCGACGGCCACAAGATCCGCCTGTCCGGCCAGGATTGTGAACGCGGCACGTTTTCGCAGCGACATTCGGTGCTCTACGATCAGGAATCCGAAGAGCGCTACATCCCGCTTGCCAACCTGTCGCCAACGCAGGGCCGCTTCGAAGTCATCAATTCGATGCTGTCCGAAGAAGCCGTGCTTGGCTTCGAATACGGCTACTCGCTGGCCCGCCCGAATGCGCTAACGCTTTGGGAAGCGCAGTTCGGCGATTTCGCCAACGGCGCCCAGGTCGTGTTCGACCAGTTCATCTCGTCGGGCGAGCGCAAATGGCTGCGTATGTCGGGCCTCGTCTGCCTGTTGCCGCACGGTTATGAAGGCCAGGGTCCGGAGCACTCCTCCGCCCGTCTCGAACGCTGGCTGCAGCTTTGCGCGGAAGACAACATGCAGGTTGCCAACGTTACGACGCCGGCTAACTACTTCCACATCCTGCGACGCCAGCTGAAGCGCGATTTCCGCAAGCCGCTGATGCTGATGACGCCAAAATCGCTGCTGCGTCACAAGCGGGCCGTCTCGAGCCTTGCCGAAATGGCCGGCGAATCCTCCTTCCACCGTCTTCTCTGGGACGATGCCGAGGTCATCAAGGATGGTCCGATCAAGCTCCAGAAGGACGCCAAGATCCGGCGCGTCGTCATCTGCACCGGCAAGGTCTATTACGACCTTCTGGAAGAACGCGAGAGGCGAGGCATCGACGATGTCTACCTGCTGCGCATCGAACAGCTTTATCCGTTCCCGGCCAAGGCCCTGATCAACGAGCTCTCCCGCTTCCGCAATGCCGAAATGGTCTGGTGCCAGGAAGAGCCGAAGAACATGGGCGCTTGGTCGTTCATCGATCCTTACCTCGAATGGGTGCTTGCCCATATCGATGCCAAGTATCAGCGCGTTCGCTACACCGGCCGTCCGGCCGCAGCCTCGCCGGCGACGGGCCTGATGTCCAAGCATCTGGCGCAGCTTGCAGCATTCCTCGAGGATGCGCTCGGCGGTTAAGGAGATGGTGCGATGGCTTATTTTCATCTGAAACTAACGCCACCGCGCCAAAGCTTTCCGCATGATGCGACTGCAGAGGAAATGGCCGCCATGCAACGTCACGCCGCCTATTGGCGGCAGAATGCGGAGACCGGGATGGCGATCGCCGTCGGCCCGGTCTTCGAACAACAAGGTGCGTGGGGGATGGCAATCATCGAGGTCGCGGACGTTGAAGCCGCACGTGCTGCCGGTAACGCCGATCCCGTGGTCCTTGCCGACCTTGGCTTCCGATACGAAGTTTCGCCCATCCCTTCGCTCATTCTCCGGCAATCCGTCGCCGGAGCATCATCAAACACATAGTGATCAAAACAATCAGGATTTGAACAATGGCCACTGAAATCCGCGTTCCAACCCTTGGCGAGTCGGTCAGCGAAGCGACCGTTGGCACCTGGTTCAAGAAGGTCGGCGATGCCGTCAAGGCCGATGAGCCGATGCTGGAGCTTGAAACCGACAAGGTGACGATCGAGGTCCCGGCACCTGCCTCCGGTGTGCTGTCGGAGATCGTCGTCCAGGCTGGCGAGACCGTGGGTCTCGGCGCGCTTCTGGGCCAGATCGGTGCCGGCACCGGTGCAGTCGCTGCGCCCGCCAAGGCTGCCGAGCCTGCCGTCGCTGCGGCTGCAGCACCCGTTGCTGCCGCTGCCGTTTCTGCTCCGGCCGCTGTGGCGTCCTCCATGCCGCCTGCACCTGCTGCCTCGAAGATGCTTGCGGAAAACAATCTCTCGGCCGATCAGCTCGACGGCAGCGGCAAGCGCGGCCAGGTGCTGAAGGGCGACGTCATCGCC
The DNA here is from genome assembly GCF_052114685.1 of Rhizobium sp. 2YAF20. Classification (NCBI taxonomy): domain Bacteria; kingdom Pseudomonadati; phylum Pseudomonadota; class Alphaproteobacteria; order Hyphomicrobiales; family Rhizobiaceae; genus Rhizobium; species Rhizobium sp. 2YAF20. Next base: position 343,371 of record NZ_JBFRFF010000002.1, read on the forward strand.
GCCGTCAACAAGGGTCTTTCTGCGCCTGCCGCTTCCGAGCCGGCAAAGGTTGCAGCCCGCGCGCCGACCGCGATCGAAGATGCGCCACGCGAAGAACGGGTGAAGATGACGCGGCTGCGTCAGACGATCGCCCGTCGTCTCAAGGATGCGCAGAACACGGCCGCCATGCTGACCACCTATAACGAGGTGGACATGACGGCGGTGATGGCGCTGCGTGCGAAGTACAAGGACATCTTCGAAAAGAAGCATGGCGTCAAGCTCGGCTTCATGGGCTTCTTCACCAAGGCCGTGACCCATGCCTTGAAGGAACTGCCGGCCGTCAACGCCGAAATCGACGGCACCGACATCATCTACAAGAATTACTGCCACGTCGGCATGGCCGTCGGCACCGACAAGGGTCTGGTCGTCCCCGTCATCCGCGACGCCGACCAGATGACGGTTGCCGAAATCGAAAAGGATCTCGGCCGTCTTGCCAAGGCTGCCCGCGACGGCACGCTGTCGATGGCCGACATGCAGGGCGGCACGTTTACGATCACCAATGGCGGTGTCTACGGTTCGCTGATGTCCTCGCCGATCCTCAATGCGCCGCAGTCGGGCATTCTCGGCATGCACAAGATTCAGGATCGCCCGGTCGCCATCGGCGGTCAGGTCGTCATTCGGCCGATGATGTATCTGGCGCTGTCCTACGACCACCGTATGGTTGACGGCAAGGAAGCGGTAACCTTCCTCGTTCGCGTCAAGGAAAGCCTCGAAGATCCGGAACGTCTGGTTCTCGATCTCTAAGGGTATGGCGGGGTCGCGGTTGCGACCCTTTCTCCCATCGCGGAAAAATCTCCCATGGCACAGGAACTGGTCTATCTTCTCTGGAGCGCGGCGCTCGCCTTCGCCTATGTAATGGCGCAGGCGACGGCCTTTCGTTTCCAGACCGGCCTTGTGACGGCAAACTCGACCCGGGACAGTGAGCCGGAGCCCGATCTGATGACGGGGCGGGCAACGCGGGCGTTGCGCAATTTCCAGGAAACCTATCCGATCTTCATCGCGCTTGCAGTGGTCGCCGTCACAAGTGGCCGCGCCGATGCGTTGACCTATTGGGGCGCGCTGTTGTGGTTCTGGGCGCGCGTTGCCTATCTTCCCGCCTATCTCATGGGTCTTAGTCCCTACCGGTCGTGGATATGGTCCGTCTCCGCCATCGGCCTCGTGCTGATGTTTGCAGGCATTGTGTTGTGAGGATGAGATGAGCGACATGCGACCCGTCCTTGTTGTTACTGGCGGCAGCCGAGGGATCGGCGCGGCCATCTCCCTTTCGGCCGCCCATCTCGGCTGGGCCGTCGTCGTCAACTATGCTTCGAACAGGTCCGAAGCCGACAAGGTGGTCGGCTCGATCCGCGATGCCGGCGGCGAGGCTTGCCTGGCTCAAGGCGATGTCGGCACGACCGATGGTATCGCGTCGATCTTCTCCGTGGTCGACAAGCAGTTCGGCCGGCTGGATGGTCTGGTCAACAATGCCGGCGTCGTCGACATGCCGCAGCGGATCGACGAGATGTCGCCCGAGCGGCTGGACCGGATGTTCCGTATCAATGTGACCGGCTCAGTTCTTTGTGCCGCCGAAGCCGTAAGACGGATGTCGACCCGCCATGGCGGCAAGGGCGGAGCCATCGTCAACATTTCGTCGATGGCCGCCGTACTTGGCTCTGCCGGGCAGTACGTCGACTATGCCGCCTCCAAAGGCGCGATCGACAGTTTTACGATCGGGCTTGCCCGCGAACTGGCGACGGAGAGCGTGCGGGTCAACGCGGTTCGTCCGGGGATCGTCGATACGCAGATCCATGCTTCCGGCGGACTTCCCGATCGGGTGCGAGACATGAGTTCGGCCATTCCGTTGCAACGGGCCGGCACAGCGCAGGAAATAGCCGATGCGGTGCTTTATCTATTGTCACCTTCGGCTTCCTATATAACCGGTGCAATCCTCAATGTGAGCGGCGGACGATAACAAGCTAGGGACGCAGTCATGCAGTATATTCTCGAATTCCTCGGCCTAATGGCCGTATTCTCGATCTTCATCGTTGCACCGGGCGCGGATTTTGCCGTGATCCTGCGCCAGAGCATCGTGCATGGCCGGCGCGCGGCGATGATGACAGGTCTCGGCATGGGTTTCTCGCTGCTGTTCCACATCAGCTATACCATCCTCGGGCTTGGCCTGATCGTCTCCAAGTCGCTGCTTCTTTTCGGGCTCATCAAATGGGCAGGTGTTGCCTACCTCGTCTATCTCGGCATCAAGTCGTTTCGCGAGCCCGGTTTCAAGGTGGCGGATATCGACGTCGGCGAGCGGGATGAGAAGCCTGTTTCCATCTGGCGGTGCCTGGCGACCGGTTTCGTCACCAATGCGCTGAACCCGAAACCGGTGCTTTTCTTCCTGTCGCTGTTTTCCACCCTGGTCCATCACGACACCCCGGCGCCGATCCAGTTCAGCTATGGAATCGGCATGGCAACGGCGCTTGTCGCCTGGTTCGCCGGCGTCTCGATCTTCTTCACGGTAAAACCCATTCGCGATCGCTTCATAGCCGGCGGCAAATGGTTCAACCGCATTACCGGAGCGGCACTTGTCGGCTTCGGCCTTCGCCTTGCGTTGGCGCGCGCCGCCGACTAACCGAAAAATCCAAAAGGAATTAATCGATGTCCTACGATGTGATCATTATCGGAACCGGCCCCGGCGGCTATGTCGGCGCCATCAAGGCAGCCCAGCTCGGCCTCAAGGTTGCCGTCGTTGAAAAGCGGGCGACGTTTGGCGGCACCTGCCTGAATATCGGCTGCATTCCCTCCAAGGCGCTGCTGCATGCCTCCGAGATGTTCCATCAGGCCGGCCATGGCATGGATGCGCTCGGCATCGAGGTTGCGCAAGCAAAGCTCAATCTGGCGAAGATGATGGCCCACAAGGACGCGACGGTGAAATCGAATGTCGATGGCGTCGGTTTCCTCTTCAAGAAGAACAAGATCGACAGCTTCATCGGCACCGGCAAGATCATCTCCGCCGGCAAGGTTTCCGTCACCAACGACAAAGGTGAGAGCCAGGAGATCGAAGGCCGGAACATCGTCATTGCCACCGGTTCGGATGTGGCCGGCATTCCCGGCGTGTCGGTCGATATCGACGAGAAGGTCATTATCTCGTCGACCGGCGGCATCGCGCTCGACAAGGTGCCCGCGACCATGATCGTCGTCGGCGGCGGCGTCATCGGCCTCGAACTCGGCTCCGTCTGGTCGCGCCTCGGCGCCAAGGTCACGGTTGTCGAATATCTTGACACGATCCTTGGCGGAATGGACGGCGAGGTCTCCAAGCAGTTCCAGCGGATGCTCGCAAAGCAGGGTATCGTCTTTCATCTCGGCGCCAAGGTCACGGGCGTCGAAAAGACGGGGGACGGTGCCAAGGTCACGTTCGAGCCTGCCAAGGGCGGCGAAAAGACAGTGCTTGATGCCGATGTCGTGCTGATTGCCACCGGCCGCAAGCCATACACTGCAGATCTCGGCCTCGAAGAAGCCGGCGTTGCACTCGACAACCGCGGACGCGTGGAGATCGATGGACATTATAAGACCAACGTTCCGGGCATCTATGCGATCGGTGACGTCGTCAAGGGCCCGATGCTGGCGCACAAGGCAGAGGACGAGGGCGTTGCGCTCGCCGAAATCCTCGCAGGTCAAGCTGGCCATGTGAACTACGAGGTTATCCCCAGTGTTGTCTACACCCAGCCGGAAGTGGCCTCTGTCGGCAAGACCGAGGAAGAGCTGAAAGCCGCAGGCGTCGCCTACAAGGTCGGCAAGTTTCCGTTCACGGCCAATGGCCGCGCCCGCGCTATGCTGGCAACGGACGGCTTCGTGAAGATTCTCGCTGACAAGGAGACCGACCGTGTCCTCGGCGGACACATCGTCGGCTTCGGCGCCGGCGAGATGATCCACGAGATCGCGGTGCTGATGGAATTCGGCGGTTCGTCCGAAGATCTCGGCCGCACCTGCCATGCCCACCCGACGATGTCGGAAGCCGTCAAGGAAGCAGCGCTGGCGACCTTCTTCAAGCCGATCCATATGTAGCTTTGAAATTCAAGGCCCAACTTTTGGAAAGCCGTACCCAGGGGTACGGCTTTCTCGATTCAAGGGTTGCCGGCCGCCGCTACAGATCGTCGCGGTTGTCGTTCTAGTTTAGCACGCCTGATCCCGTGTGATACCCTCGCGCTGACGGTCACCGAGGCGCTGGAAACCATGATGCAAGCCAAACCTTTAAAAGTGGCGGTCAAATTGCCGAACGCGGCCTTGCCGCAGGCGGACTGGGCGGATTGCTACCAGCTCGATATCCCTGAAAACAACGTGTCGGCAATCGACGCGGCGAAGCTGGCGCTGGGGCACTTTCCGCTCTGGGTGCGCCTTTTGATGCGGCTTAGAAATATCATCGTCGCGCCGTTCGGACTGAAATCAACGGGAGACCATTCGCCAGGTACGATCGAAATGGTCGGGCCTTTCCCCGTGCTGAGCCAGTCAGCGCAACAGGTGGTGCTCGGCTTCAATGACCTTCATCTGGATTTTCGCATCATTGTCGATGTTGCAAACCGCGGTGGCCGCCAAACAATCAGCGTGGCGACGCTGGTCAGGCGCAAGATCATGCTTGGCAGGATCTATATTGCTGCCATCACGCCGTTTCATCGGCTTATTGTGATCGCGATACTTAGTCGCTTGGGCCGGCGGCTGTCGATCAATCAACGGCCGTCACGGTAAATCCCTGCTTGCGGAAGAGTTCGACCAGCCCCTGGTCGCCGGTCAGATGCAGGGCGCCGACAGCCATGAAGACATTTCCGTTGGCAAGGATCGGGGCCGCGTGTTCGGCCATGACCTTGTTGCGGTCGAGAATGATGCGCTGTTCGAAGGCGGCGTAGTCGCTGCCATCGTCATTGCCGTCGGGAGCGACGATCTTCAGCATCGGCATCGTCGCGCCGATATCGCCTGCGAGATAAAGATCCGTCATCGTCTCGACGACGTCCTGCATCTTGTCGCCGAGTTGCAGCGTTTCGATCAATGATTTGAGGTGAAATTCCACCGGAAGATCGGCCATTGCCTGCAATTGGTCGCCAAGGGTCTCGAGACCCTTCACCTGTTTGCCGGCGGCAGCGGCCTCGATGGCGATCCTCTGGTCAAGAAACTGGGCACCCTTGGTCTTGCGGGCGATCTCGCAAGGCGGCAAGGCAACGACGCTCGAGATCATCCATGGACGCATGCGCGAGACGGCAGCAAGCGGAATGCCACGCTCCTTCAGACCTGCCTCTAGCTTGGCGTTGTCTGCCGGCGACAGGAATTTGCTGATGGTCGAACCGTCGGTGAACATCATCAATTCCGGTTTAGCCAGCAGCGCCATGGCGGCTTTCTTGTCGTCGAGAATTTCGTCGGATTCGACGATGATCGTGTCGGCAGCCTTGTCGGCCTCAGGCGCTCCCTTCGGCATGGTCAAAACCCGCGGATCGGTCACGTGCATGGTGCCGAGCAGCCACGAAGGCCTGATGCCGGGCTTCTCCAGCTTCCAGAAGATGCTTTTTCCATTCGCAACCTTGTCGCTCTCGGCAAGGATGGCGGCATACTTGATCGGGTCGTTTTGCTGAAGCTCGGCCAAAAGGTTCTTGCCGGTGCAGCCCGAGGCCACGTCGTCCGCACGCGCCGGCGTCAGTGATGCGATGGTAAAGATGAGTGCAGCAGAAAGAGCCAAAGGAAGCGATGCGGCAAGCCACAGGAGAACCGTGCCGGGTTTCGGCACTGTCAGGCGCGGCATTCTTTCGCTGAAGTCAGACATCATATTGACGTTCCAAAGAGAGGCGTTGGTCCAAGCTCTACGCGCCTGTTGCGGATAATCCCTTAACGCGCTCGGTTAACGGGGCGTTATGCCCTGGGATGGGCGCGATCATACACCTCAAGCAGACGGGATGCATCGACGCCGGTGTAGACCTGCGTCGTCGACAGGCTGGCGTGGCCAAGCAGTTCCTGGATCGTGCGCAGATCGCCGCCACCGGCAAGCAGGTGGGTCGCAAAGGAGTGGCGCAGCGCATGCGGCGTCGCGGTGTCTGGCAGGTTGAATGCGCTGCGCAGTTTCTGCATGCCGCGCTGGATGATGCCAGCTTGCAGCTTGCCGCCGCGGGCGCCGCGAAAGAGCGGTCTCTCGGGATCGAGATGGTAGGGGCAAAGCTCGCGGTAGGTCTCGACAGCTTCCACGACGACCGGCAGCAGCGGCACGATGCGGGTCTTGTTGCCCTTGCCGGTGACGCGCAGCGACGTGGCAGCTGGTCTCAGGTCAGCGGCGAGCAGATCGAGCGCTTCTGAGATGCGCAGGCCGCAGCCGTAGAGCATGGTCAGCACCGCTGCATCCCGGGCGGCGATCCAGGGTTCGTCGTGCAGCTGCGCTTCATTGCTGACCACATTGATCGCCTGATTGTCGGAGAGCGGCTTCGGCAGGGACTTTGGCTGTTTCGGCGAACGGACGGCGGCCGCGCCCGCCGCGTTGACCAGACCTTTCTTTTCCAGGTAGCGAAGAAGTGAACGAAGGCCCGCAAGATTGCGGCCGAGCGAACGGGCGCCGGCGCCATCCCTGCGCCTTGCGGACAAAAAGGCGCGGAAGTCGGCCGGCCGCAACTCCTGGATGTCCTTGATCGTCGTCGGGCTGGCAAGATGGCCGGTGAGAAAGGCCAGAAACTGGCGCGTGTCGCGCTCATACGCGTCCAGCGTGTGTCGGGACAATCGTCGTTCGTTGCTCAAGCCGTCGAGCCAGCGTTGCCGTTCCGCCATCAAAGGGGCCTCGGCAATGATCAAGAGCTCGTTCATGCAAACCTCTTGAATTTGAAATTCAGTCTGCCACTTTGAGGCAAGGAGGGTTATGGAATCGCTAACGTTTCGGGAGCGATGTCATGCTTCGATCACATTGCGTTGCGATAGAATATCACCAACCAGGCAGGATCTTTGATGGCGCGGCGCGAACCCACGACAGCACTCGGGCAGCTTGCAGGCGCTATTGCACTGGTTTCGCAGGGGCAGCCCGGGCACATCGTCGACACGCTGATCGCCGAGCGCGGGCAAAAGATCGTCAACAACCCGCTCTGGCCGCTGATGCGACCGTTTCTTCACATTGTGCTGCGTTATCACAAGGCAATCGAATTTGCCGATGACGTCGCCAACATGCCGGGCTTCCAGTCGTTCGAATATCTGAGCAATGTGCTTGAGCTCGATATCAGGGTGGCCAATGAGGAGCGCATTCCGGCATCCGGGGGTTTCATCCTCGTCAGCAACCACCCGACCGGCATTGCCGACGGGGTCGCTGTCTTCGATCTGCTGAAATCGCGGCGTCCGGATATGATGTTCTTTGCCAATCGTGACGCTATCCGCGTCAACCCGCGTTTTGCCGAGATGATCATTCCCGTCGAGTGGCGCGAAGAGTACAAGACGAAGCTCAAGACCCGCGAGACGCTGCAGTTGACAAACCGGGCGATCAAGGAGGCAAAGGCCACGGTCCTGTTTCCCTCCGGTCGCATCGCCTTCTGGGCAAACGGCAGGCTCAATGAGCGTCCCTGGAAGACCTCTGCCGTGGGCCTTGCCCGCAAATACAATCTGCCGATCCTGCCGGTCCACATGTCCGCGCGCAATTCCGGCCTGTTCTATTGGTTAGCCAGATGGTCGACGGAGCTGCGCGACATGACCATCTTCCACGAGCTCCTAAACAAGCGCGGCGATCGCTTCGAATTCCAGATCGGCGAGCTCATTCAGCCCGAGGAACTAGACGGGGATCTGAACGAGGTTACCAAGGCGCTGGAGAAGCTGACCGTGCACGATATGGCGGCAGACCCCGATGCACGGTTCGTTTCGCTTCAGGGGCAGGACACCGATATCGATGTTCGTCGCCTCGCTGTCCATTCGGGATAACGGAATTTTGGTTTGCGTAATGCCTTTGATGTCAATCATACCGGTGTCTGCGGAATTGCCTGAGGGTATCGCGCTTCTGCGAACCGAAGCGGATCGCGAAGGCCATAGGCACATGGCTCGGCTCGTCAACGAATGGGACGAGGGGATCAACCGCTTTGACCGAATTGGTGAATGCCTCCTTGCGATCTATGACGGTAAGCGGCTTGCGGGCATCGGTGGCCTGACGCAGGAGCCGGAGATCGCGCGGGTGCTGCGCATGCGGCGTGTTTACGTCTCGCCCGCTGCTCGACGAAAAGGGATCGGTCGCTTGCTCGTGGCCGCGCTTGTAAAGCGCGCAGTGGTGAGCGCGAGCGCGATTGCTGTGCATGCCGGAACAGATGAGGCGGCTGTCTTTTGGGAATCGATGGGTTTCAAGTCATGTTCCATCGGAGGCGCTACCCATCGTCTCGAATTGATGGCGCTGTCCACCCGCCCATCTTGCGACGACAATCAGGCCGATTGCCTAATCCCATGATTGTTTCCGATCAGTCGACGGTTTCATTTTCCGGCGACTGCGGGCATGGTCTGGCGAAATGAGCAACGATTCTTCCGATCTTTTTGGCGCGCTTTTTAAGGCAGCGCCGGTGACGCGCACAGTGCCTGTTCTCGTGCCGATGCCGGCGCCGAGGCCCTATTCCTATGCCGTGCCGGAAGGCATGGCGGTCGAGGCCGGTTCGGTGGTGCAGGTCCCGCTCGGCCCCCGACAGGTGATCGGCGTGGTCTGGGACGGCGGGGATGAGGATGGCGGGGTCGATCCGAAGAAGCTCCGACCGATCACGCGGGTGTTCGATTGTCCGCCGCTTGGCAAGGAGATGCGTGATTTTATCGATTGGGTCTCGGCCTATACGCTGTCGCCGCCCGGACATGTCGCCCGCATGGCGCTGAGAGCTCCGGCTGCGTTTGATCCGGAGCCGATGGTCGAAGGCCTCAGATTTGTCGGTGGGGCGCCCGAGCGGCTGACGCCGGCACGTTCAAAGGTGCTGGAAATCGCTGCAGATGGGATGTCCTGGACACGCAGTGGGCTGGCGCATGCCGCCGGCGTCTCGACCAGCGTCGTCGATGGGCTGATCGGCCAGGGCATTTTCGAGACAATGTTTCTAGCGCCACCGCCGGTCGTCGCAAAGCCCGATCCCGGCTTTGCCGCAGCGCGGCTCGAAGGGCCGCAGCGGCAGGCGGCAGAAGATCTTGTCAGCGAGGTCGAAAAGGCGGTTTTTTCCGTATCGCTGATCGACGGCGTCACCGGCTCTGGCAAGACCGAGGTCTATTTCGAGGCGATCGCCGAGACATTGAGACAGAAAAAGCAGGTCTTGATCCTCCTGCCGGAAATCGCGCTGACGGCAAGTTTCCTCGAACGCTTTCAGGATCGTTTCGGAGCAAAGCCTGCAGAATGGCATTCCGATCTCGCACCGCGCACGCGCGAAAAAGTCTGGCGGCAGGCGGTCACCGGCGATGTCAGGGTCGTTGCCGGCGCGCGCTCGGCCCTGTTCCTGCCGTTCGAGGATCTCGGCTTGATCATCGTCGATGAGGAGCACGATCCTGCCTACAAGCAGGAGGATCGCGTCTTTTACAATGCGCGCGACATGGCGGTCGTGCGTGGCCGCATCGGCGATTTTCCCGTTGTGCTCGTCTCGGCGACCCCATCGGTCGAAAGTCAGGTCAACGGCCAGAGCGGCCGCTATAGCACGATCCACCTGCCGACCCGTTTCGGCGACGCGGCGATGCCGGATCTGCACCTGGTGGACATGCGCCGGCATGCCCCCGAGCGCGGCGGCTTCTTATCCCCGGTTCTTCTACGTGCCGTCGGCAAGACGATGGAGCGCGGCCAGCAAGCCCTGTTGTTTCTCAATCGTCGCGGCTATGCGCCGCTGACGCTATGCCGCGTCTGCGGCCACCGCTTCCAGTGCCCACAATGTTCGAGCTGGCTTGTCGAGCATCGGTTTCGCAGGCAATTGCAGTGCCACCAGTGCGGCCATGCCGAACGCACCCCCGAGGCCTGCCCGGAATGCGGCACGCTGGACCACCTCGTGGCCTGCGGACCCGGCGTCGAGCGCATTGCCGAGGAGGTGGAGAAGCATTTCCCAGAGGCAAGGACGATCGTGCTCTCGTCGGATATTGCAGGTGGGGTCAAGCGGCTGCGGCTGGAACTAGATGCTATCGCCAAGGGCGAGGCGGATATCGTCATCGGCACGCAGCTTGTCGCCAAGGGTCATAATTTCCCGCTGATGACCCTGGTCGGTATCGTTGATGCCGATATTGGACTGGCAAACGGAGATCCGCGGGCGGCGGAACGGACGTTCCAGCTTCTGTCGCAGGTCACCGGCCGAGCCGGCCGAACGGGTTTGAAGAGCCACGGCCTGCTGCAGACCTATCAGCCGCAACATCCGGTCATGCAGGCGATCGTTTCCGGCGATGCGGCTGCTTTCTACGAGCGGGAAATTGCCGAGCGGGAGCGCGCCATCCTGCCGCCTTTCGGCAGGCTCGCCTCGATCATCGTCTCGGCCGAGACGCGCAGCGATGCGGAGACCCATGCGCGCGGGATGCGCAACGCCGCGCCCGAGGTGACGGGTATTTCGGTGCTCGGGCCGGCGGAAGCGCCGCTTGCCCTGGTGCGCGGCCGCCACCGGTTCCGGCTGCTGGTGCACGGGAGGAGAAATTCCGACATGCAGGGCTTTCTGCGGGCAATGCTGGCGCAAGGCCCAAAGGAGCGCGGCTCGATCCATGTCCAGCTCGATATCGACCCGCAGAGCTTTTTGTAAGGATCTTCCGTCGTCAATTATCCCTTTTTCGAGCGGATGCGATACCAAAAGGGATAAACTCTGATTTTCCAATGGTTTATTCTGGCTGTTGCCGATGGGAATGGTCGGGTGCCATTACTTGTTTCGACATTTCCTCCACCTGAGCTTCATGCAATAAATCGATTTGCATATAACGGTGATTTGGGGACGATCGATGGAGCTTTATTTTCCGGCAGACCTTGGTGAACAGCTTGCCTATTGCGCGGCCGCCTTCACCGCGTTCATCGGCTTTTTCATGATGTTTGCGCCGGGCTACACTTTTCGTCTCCTTGGGCTGCAGACCCGCGAAGGCCGCACCGGAGCCTATGCCGAGGGTCGCTCGACGATGGGCGGCTTCTACCTCGGGATGGGGTTGTCGGCCATCCTCCTGGCCCAGCCGATGGTCTACCTCGCTCTTGGCGGTTCGTTCGCACTGGCGGCCTTCGGACGAATCCTGTCGATGATGTCCGACAAGGGAAATGTGCTTATCAATCTTGTACTTCTGGTTGTTCAAGCCATCCTTGCCGCCCTGCCTCTTCTCTATGTTTTCGGCTTTCTTTGAGCAGACGACATGCGGCGCATATTAGTAGAATGGCGCCTCGCATGATGTTTTTGTCGTTTTGCCCGCAGAAATTCATGTGAAAGGCTTATTCGGCCGATACGCGTGTTGCGAGTCTCAACATCCTATGTTAGACGGACCCCGAAATTCGGAAGAAGCGGGAGGCAGCTCCTGCTGCTTTCTGGGGGAAATCAAAACGAATTCAAGACTATAGGGCATCCGCTCGCCGGAAGCCGAATTCTTGGATGTAATCAGGGAAATTTGTGCCCGTGGCAGACACATCCCATCCGGTATCAGGTGTTGCAGAACGCTACGCGTCGTCCTTGTTTGAATTGGCGCTAGAAGAAGGTGCCGTCGACAAGGTGACTGCCGATCTCGACCGCTTCCAGGCCATGCTGGACGAAAGTGAAGATCTGAGGCGGTTCGTTGGCAGCCCGGTCTTTTCTTCCGAGGACCAGGCAAGGGCAATCGAAGCGCTTGCCGCCAAGGCTGGCATATCCGGCTTTTTCGGCAACTTTCTCAAGGTCGTTGCGCGCCATCGCCGTTTGTTCGCCCTACCGGGCATGATCAGGGCTTTCCGGATCATCGCTGCCGAGCAGCGTGGTGAAGTTACCGCCGAGGTCACCTCGGCGCATGCGCTGGCACCGGCGCAGGAAGAAGAATTGAAGGCGGCGCTGAAGGGCGTCACCGGCAAAGAAGTTAAGGTCGCCGTTACGGTGGACCCGTCTATTCTTGGTGGTTTGATCGTGAAAGTGGGGTCGCGACAAATTGATACGTCGCTTCGCACCAAACTTTCCACCCTTAAGCTTGCATTGAAAGAGGTTGGCTGATGGATATCCGCGCCGCGGAAATTTCCGCAATTCTGAAAGACCAGATTAAAAACTTTGGCCAGGAGGCTGAAGTCTCCGAAGTCGGCCAGGTTCTTTCCGTCGGTGACGGTATCGCCCGCGTCTATGGCCTCGACAACGTCCAGGCCGGCGAAATGGTCGAATTCCCGGGCGGAATTCGTGGCATGGCGCTGAACCTCGAATCCGACAATGTCGGCGTGGTCATCTTCGGCTCCGACCGCGACATCAAGGAAGGCGACATCGTCAAGCGGACCGGCGCCATCGTTGACGTTCCAGTCGGTCCGGAGCTTCTCGGCCGCGTCGTCGACGCGCTGGGCAACCCGATCGACGGCAAGGGCCCGATCAACGCGACCCGCCGTTCGCGCGTCGACGTCAAGGCTCCCGGTATCATCCCGCGCAAGTCGGTTCATGAGCCGATGTCGACCGGCCTCAAAGCCATCGATGCGCTCATCCCGGTCGGTCGCGGCCAGCGCGAGCTCGTCATCGGCGACCGCCAGACCGGCAAGACCGCCATCATTCTCGACACGATCCTGAACCAGAAGGCCATCCACGACAACGGACCGGACAGCGAGAAGCTGTACTGCGTCTACGTCGCCATCGGCCAGAAGCGTTCGACCGTCGCCCAGTTCGTCAAGGTTCTCGAAGAACGCGGCGCTCTGAAGTATTCGATCATCGTTGCTGCGACCGCTTCCGATCCTGCTCCGATGCAGTTCCTGGCACCGTTCGCCGGCTGCGCCATGGGCGAGTATTTCCGCGACAACAGCATGCACGCCCTGATCGGCTATGACGATCTGTCGAAGCAAGCCGTCGCCTATCGCCAGATGTCGCTGCTTCTGCGCCGCCCGCCGGGCCGCGAAGCCTATCCGGGCGACGTCTTCTATCTTCACTCGCGTCTCCTTGAGCGCGCTGCAAAGATGAGTGACGAAAAGGGCGCCGGTTCGCTGACGGCTCTGCCTGTCATCGAAACCCAGGGTAACGACGTTTCGGCCTTCATTCCGACCAACGTGATCTCGATCACCGATGGCCAGATCTTCCTTGAAACCGACCTTTTCTACCAGGGCATCCGCCCGGCTGTTAACGTTGGTCTCTCGGTTTCCCGCGTTGGCTCGGCCGCGCAGGTCAAGGCGATGAAGCAGGTTGCCGGCTCGATCAAGGGCGAGCTTGCCCAGTATCGCGAAATGGCCGCCTTTGCCCAGTTCGGCTCGGATCTTGATGCCTCGACGCAGCGCCTGCTTAACCGCGGTGCACGCCTGACGGAACTCCTAAAGCAGCCGCAGTTCTCGCCGCTGAAGACGGAAGAGCAGGTCGCGGTGATCTTCGCCGGCGTCAACGGCTACCTCGACAAGGTCGCAGTTCCCCAGATCGGCAAGTTCGAACAGGGCCTGCTGTCCTACCTCCGCTCGGAGGGCAAGGACATCCTCGAAGCAATCCGTGACCAAAAGGCAATCAGCGACGAGATCAAGGGCAAGCTCCAGGCTGCCATCGATAACTTCGCCAAGTCTTTTGCTTAATCGGGTCTTTGCCTGATCGGGCTTCACTTTTAGGACGGATAACGGATGCCTTCACTTAAGGATCTGAAAAACCGGATCGCCTCCGTCAAGGCGACGCAGAAGATCACCAAGGCGATGAAAATGGTCGCCGCGGCGAAGCTTCGGCGTGCGCAGGAGGCGGCCGAGGCCGCCCGGCCATATTCCGAACGCATGGGTGCTGTGCTTGACAACATCGTCCACGCCATTAGCGATGCCGACGATGCGCCGCTGTTGATGACCGGCACGGGTCAGGACAAGGTCCATCTCCTGGTCGTCTGCTCGGCCGAGCGCGGTCTTTGCGGCGGCTTCAACTCGCAGATCGCCCGTTTTGCGCGTGACCATGCCCGCAAGCTCGTTGCCGAAGGCAAGACGGTGAAGATCTTTACGGTCGGCAAGAAGGGCTATGACATCCTGCGCCGCGAATTTGCATCGCTGATCGTCGAGCGCAAGGAATTGCGTGACGTCAAGCGTGTCGGCTTCGACAACGCCGATCAGATTGGCAAGCGCATCATTGAGATGTTCGAAGCCGATGAGTTCGACGTCTGCACGCTGTTCTATTCCGAGTTCAAGTCGGTGATCTCGCAGGTGCCAACCGCGTTGCAGCTGATCCCAGCCTCCGCCACGGCGGCAGCACCGGTGGTCGATGCCGAACATGCGAGCGCCGTCTATGAATACGAACCGGATGCGGCATCGATCCTCGCCGATCTGATCCCGCGTAACATATCCGTCCAGATCTTCCGCGCGTTGCTTGAAAACGTCGCCGGCGAGATGGGTGCGAAGATGAGCGCGATGGACAACGCAACGCGCAATGCTGGTGACATGATCAACAAACTGACGCTCAGCTACAATCGCCAGCGTCAGGCTCAGATCACCAAGGAACTCATTGAAATCATTTCGGGCGCGGAAGCGCTCTGAGGTAAGGGAAAGAGGGTAAGAATATGGCTAAGGCAGCTACCCCCGCAGCGAAGACGCCTGCAATCGGTTCGGCCGGCAAGGTTACGCAGATCATCGGCCCAGTCGTGGACGTTCGTTTCGATGGCGAACTGCCGAAGATCCTGAATGCGCTTGAAACGACCAACAACGGCATCCGCCTTGTTCTGGAAGTCGCGCAGCATCTGGGTGAAAACGAAGTCCGTACGGTTGCGATGGACTCGACTGAAGGTCTCGTTCGCGGACAGGCCGTTTCCGACACCGGGTCGCCGATTATGGTTCCGGTCGGTATGGAAACGCTTGGCCGCATCATGAACGTCATCGGCGAGCCGGTTGATGAAGCAGGTCCGATAAAGACATCTGTGCGTCGTTCGATCCATCAGGAAGCTCCTTCCTATGTTGAGCAGTCGACGGAAGCACAAATCCTCGTGACCGGCATCAAGGTCGTCGACCTGCTGGCACCCTATGCGAAGGGCGGCAAGATCGGCCTGTTCGGCGGCGCCGGCGTCGGCAAGACCGTTCTCATCATGGAATTGATCAACAACGTTGCCAAGGCGCACGGTGGTTATTCGGTGTTTGCAGGCGTTGGTGAACGCACCCGCGAAGGCAACGACCTTTACCACGAAATGATCGAATCCGGCGTCAACAAGCACGGCGGCGGCGAAGGCTCGAAAGCAGCGCTCGTCTACGGTCAGATGAACGAGCCTCCGGGCGCACGTGCCCGCGTCGCGCTGACCGGTCTGACGGTTGCCGAAAATTTCCGCGACGAAGGCCAGGACGTTTTGTTCTTCGTCGACAATATCTTCCGCTTCACACAGGCGGGTTCGGAGCTGTCGGCGCTTCTCGGTCGTATTCCTTCGGCCGTTGGTTACCAGCCGACGCTTGCCACCGACATGGGCCAGATGCAGGAACGCATCACCACGACGACCAAGGGCTCGATCACATCGGTCCAGGCCATCTACGTTCCGGCCGACGACTTGACCGACCCGGCACCGGCGACCTCGTTTGCCCACCTTGACGCAACCACGAACCTTTCGCGTTCGATCGCTGAAAAGGGCATCTATCCGGCCGTCGACCCGCTCGACTCCACCTCGCGCATGCTCGACCCGCTGGTCGTCGGCGAGGAACACTATGAAGTTGCGCGTAAGGTTCAGTCGACGCTGCAGCGCTACAAGGCTCTCCAGGACATCATCGCCATCCTCGGGATGGATGAATTGTCGGAAGAAGACAAGCTGTCGGTTGCCCGCGCCCGCAAGATCGAGCGCTTCCTGTCGCAGCCGTTCTTTGTTGCCGAAGTCTTCACCGGTTCGCCCGGCAAGCTCGTCGCTCTCGAAGACACGATCAAGGGCTTCAAGGGTCTTGTGAACGGCGAATACGACCATCTTCCGGAAGCCGCCTTCTACATGGTCGGCACCATCGAAGAAGCGGTTGAAAAGGCAAAGAAGCTGGCTGCTGCCGTTTGATGCTGCCAATTGAGAGGCGCGCGGATATCGTTTCGTGCGCCGCTCTCTCACTGATGACAATCGAGAAGTGACGGGTCATGGCTGACAATTTCAAATTCGAACTGGTGTCTCCCGAACGCCTGCTTCTGTCTGAGACGGTGACCGAAGTCGTCATCCCGGCGAGCGAGGGCGAGATGACCGTTATGGCTCATCATGCTCCGACCATGACGACGCTCAAGCCGGGCCTCATTCGCGTTCGCACTGCCACCGGCGTCAAGAAGGACTACGTGGTCTTTGCCGGCCTCGCCGACATCCTGCCGAGCGGCTGCACGATCCTGGCCGAATCCGCCGTGCCGGTTGAGGAACTTAGCCGAGACGAGCTGACGCGCCGCATCAATGCCGCCAAGGCGGAACTCGAAGATGCGCTCCATCATGAGCACAAGTCTCGCCTCGAGCACTTCATCATGGAGCTGTCGCACCTGGGTAACTCGGTTCTTCCGAGCTGAACCCTTTAAGAGCAGTCTGGCGATTGAGAAAGCGGCTTCTGGCCGCTTTTTTTGTTGCCGCCGACTAGCTGACGGCCGGCGGCGTCTCGTCAGTCGTCAGGAGATGCTGGTGCAGTTGCGCTGCCTCCGGCGATAGCGCACGAAAGCGCGGCGTACCAAGATAATATCCAAACCCGGTCTCGACCCTGTCGCTGCCCACCGTCACCAGCGCTCCAGCCTTAAGCTGCTCCTCGATCAGGCCCAGGCTTCCAAGCGCGATGCCTTCACCGCGAAGAGCGGCTTCGACCGCCATGATATAGGTCGAAAAGGAGAGCCTTGGCTGCGGCAGGCTGCTTCTGGGGGGATGGGGGATACGGCCGAACCACTGCCGGAAGGATATCCAGTGGGCGTTGAAGCGCTCATAGTCGATAAGGTCAAGCCTGGCGATCGCCTCGGCGGTCAGGATATCGCCCGTGAGGCCGCGCTGGGCCAAATAGTCCGGTGAAGCGATGGGCACCAATATTTCTTTCATTAACAGCGTGAGGTTCCAGCGAGGATGCTCGCCGGTCGAATAGAGAATGACGAGATCGTTGGTCTCGGACGCCAATTCAGATGGCGTGTCCGTCGTCAGCAGTCGCACTGAAATATTAGGGCTTTCCTTGCCGAAGTCCTTCAGCCGCCGCCCGAGCCAGAGATGCGAGATTGAGCCGCTGGCGGCTATCGAGATCAGTTGCGTCGTCCCGCTTTTGAAAGGTTCAAGGCTCTCTTCCAGATATTCGAGCGTTGCCCTGACGCGCTGGAACAGTCGCTCACCCTCAGGCGTCAGCGCAAGATTGCGGCCGCGGCGGGTAAAGAGATCTGTGCCAAGATGGTCCTCGAGCCCCTTGATGCGGCGGCTGACCGCTGCCTGGGTAATATTCAGCTCGCGCCCGGCGCGCGAGAAATTCATCATGCGGCAGGCGGCATCGAAGACGCGAAAGGCTTCCAAGGGAATTTTCTCAAGCATAGGCTCTCCATGATCTCAGATCATCAATATGCCCGATAATTCCGCTTATTTGAATATCTGAAATTGTGATGCATGAATATGTAACGTCATTCAGCGTCCAAGCATTCAGGTGATCACCTTGCAATTTTCGCTCTCTCCCATTCCCGATATCCGTTTCGGCGAAGGCGCTTTCTCAGGCCTTGCCGCTGCCGCTCAATCATTCGGCGACGTCGCAGTCGCGGTGGTGATCATTGACGGCTTCCTGGCACAATCCGGTCTCGCCGGCGAGGTGAAACGCGCGCTCAGCGAGGCCGGTATCGAGACGCGGGTATTTTCGGATTTTTCCGGAGAGCCGAAGCTTCAGCATCTACGCTCGGCCATGGCGGTGGCTGCTGGCGCCGACCTCGTCATCGGCATTGGCGGCGGCTCTGCGCTCGATATCGCCAAAATCGTCGCCTGTGCTGCTGCGTCCGGCAAGGATCCGATGCATTACGCACTTGCCGCCAATCCGCTGCCGAAAAACCCGCTGAAAAAGATCATGGTACCGACCACGGCAGGCACCGGCTCGGAAACGTCAGCGACCAATATCTTTGCCGGGCCCGAAGGCAAGAAGCTCTGGATATGGGGTGCGGAAACCAAGGCCGACATCGTCATCCTCGATCCGGCGCTGACGACCACACTGCCGGCGAACCTCACCGCTTGGTGCGGACTGGATGCCTTCATTCATGCCTTCGAAGCGGCGACCAACCGCAACAGCCATCAGGGCGGCCAATTCTACGCTCACGAGGCGCTGCGGCTGATCACCGGTTCGCTCGAGACTGCGGTTAAGGAGCCTCGCGATATCGAGGCGCGCGGCAGGGTGCTGCTCGGCTCCTGCCTTGCCGGCATCGCGATCGACAATTGCGGCACGGCGCTTGCCCATAATGTCAGCCATGCCCTTGCCGGCCTTGCGCCCATCCACCACGGGCTGGCAACGGCGCTTGGCTTTGAGGCTACGCTTGCCTGGCTGGTCGAGGCAGATACCGCAGAACTCAATGCGGCGGCCAAGGCCTGCGGCCTTGCAGACGCCTCGATGCTGCCAGCCTTCGTCTCAGGCTTCATGGATCGCTTAGGCATTGTCCGGGCCTTGCCGGCGGCATTCGTCGGGTTCACGGCAGCCGATCTCGCCGCCGAGATGCGCGCAACCGAAAACCAGCCGATGCGCCGTTCAACCATTCGCGATGTCTCCGATGCCGACATCGACCAATTCGCCGCGACCGTCATGGCGCTTGCGAGAGGAAATTGAAATGACGAAGGAATTCAACCGAGACTACTGGGAAAAAGTCCTGTCTGAGCTGAAGCTGGAGGGGCGTCACTTCATCAATGGCAAATATCGCACTTCTGCTTCCGGCGAGACGTTTACACGTGTCCGCCCGATGGATGGCAAGCCAGGGGCTGTGCTTGCACGCGGCAACGCTGCGGATATCGACGTGGCAGTTGCTGCCGGTCGTGCGGCGTTCGAAAGCGGTGTCTGGCGCAAGAAGGACCCGCTCGACAAGAAGAAGATCATGCTTCGCTGGGCGGAGCTGATCCGCGCCAATGGCGAAGAGCTGGCGATGCTGGAAACGCTCGATGTCGGCAAGCCGATCATGGCTTCGCTCAACGTCGACGTTCGTCTCTGCGCTGACGGCATCCAGTTCTACGCCGAAATGGTCGACAAGATGTATGACGAAATCGCGCCGACAGGGCCGAGCGCCCGGGCTCTGGTCCGCAAGGTGCCGATCGGCGTGGTCGGTTGCATCACTCCCTGGAACTATCCGATGATCATCGATGCCTGGAAGCTCGGACCGTCGATCGCCGCCGGCAACTCGGTCGTGCTGAAACCGGCCGAGCAGTCGTCGCTTTCGGCCATCCGTCTCGCCGAACTGGCCTTCGAGGCCGGTCTTCCGGCAGGGGTGCTCAACGTCGTCACCGGCTATGGCGAGGAGACGGGCAAGCCTCTCGCCCTGCACATGGATGTCGACATGATCGCCTTTACGGGCTCGACGGAGGTCGGCAAGCTGATCATGGGCTATGCTGCCCAATCCAACGTCAAGCGGGTCGCCCTGGAGCTCGGCGGCAAGTCGCCGCTGGTGGTCTTTGCGGATGCCGATCTGGACGCTGCTGCCGTCGCCGTTGCCTGGGGTTGCTTCTACAATTCCGGCGAGACCTGCCATGCCTCGACGCGGCTGATCGTTCAAAGGTCAGTACAGGATCAATTGATCGAAAAGATAAAGGCGGTGACGAAGAGCGATATCGCGCTGAAGCATCCGCTTGACCCATCGGCGCAGATCGGCGCGTTGATCGAGGAAGCGCATATGAAAAAGGTGCTGGCGATGATCGCTGCCGGCGAGAAGGAAGGTGCGCGCCGGGTCTTCGGCGCCGAACAGGTGATGGGCGAGACTGGGGGCTATTACATTTCGCCCGGCGTCTTCGTCGACATGACCAACGATATGAGCCTGGCGCGGGAGGAAATCTTCGGGCCGGTGCTGGCCGCAATTCCATTCGATACCGAAGAGCAGGCGCTGGCGATTGCCAACGACACGATCTACGGGCTTGCCGGCGCGATCTTCACCAAGGATATGGATCGTGCGCACCGCTTTTCCGAGACGCTCCACGCCGGCACGGTGTGGATCAATACCTACGACATGTCGAATTTCGCAACGCCCTTCGGCGGCTTCAAGCAATCCGGTTTCGGCCGTGATCGTTCGGTGCATGCGGTCGACAAATATTGCGACTACAAGACCATCTGGCAGCAGTTCGGCTGAGGAGAGGGAGGGGCGTTACCATGAGCAAGATCGTTTCCATCGAGATCAGTCATCATCGACTGCCGCTGGACCCGCCTTTCAAGGCAAGCTGGGACGGCCGTCCACGACGCAATTTCGACGCGACGATCGTGCGGGTGACAGACGATGACGGCCGTCAGGGGATTGGGTCCGGCGACCTGATGAAGGGCTTCGAGGGCCATGAGGACCTGTTCATCGGACAGGATCCCCGGCATCTCGAACGGCACTACGAAGTCCTCTCGCACATCAATTTTCACTATGGCCGCTGCTGGCCGATGGACCTGGCCCTTTGGGACCTCTCCGGCAAAATCACCGGCGAGCCGGTCTGGCGCATGCTCGGCGGACGCTCGCACCGTGTCAGGCTTTATGCTTCCTCTGGCGTGCTGCGCGAACGTTCGGCCATGGCGGAGCAGGCGGAACGCTACATCGACGAGGGGTTCCCGGCGCTCAAGGTTCGCTTCTCCTCCTCGGCAGGCGGTCGCAGCAGCTGGCATGACGATGTCAAGGCCCTGGAGGCCATCAGGGCAAGGGTCGGCGACCGCATCGAATTGATGGTGGACTGCAATCAGGGTTGGCGGATGCCTTGGGACACGACATTACCCTGGACATTCAAGGATGCCCTGGCGGTCGCACGCGAACTGGAGCGGCTTGGCATCTACTGGATGGAAGAGCCGCTGTTTCGCTCCGACCGGAAGGGCATGAAGCGGCTGAGCGATGCGACCGACCTGCGGATCGCCGGCGGTGAGATGACCCGCGAGCTCTATGAGTTCCGCGACATCATCGAGGAGCGCGCCTTCGATGTCATTCAGCCCGATGTGGCGCTTGTCGGCGGCATTACCGGCT
The DNA here is from genome assembly GCF_052114685.1 of Rhizobium sp. 2YAF20. Lineage (NCBI taxonomy): Bacteria > Pseudomonadati > Pseudomonadota > Alphaproteobacteria > Hyphomicrobiales > Rhizobiaceae > Rhizobium > Rhizobium sp. 2YAF20. Next base: position 364,544 of record NZ_JBFRFF010000002.1, read on the forward strand.
GTCGGCGTCTTGCCTATCAGGCGCGGGAGGCGGGTGTGATGTTCACGCCGCATTCCTGGACCAACGGTATCGGTGTGCTGGCCAACGCGCATCTGACCGCCGGCGTCGGCGACGCGCCCTGGCTCGAGTATCCCTACGACAATCCCGAATGGAGCGAGTCCCGCCGCGACTATCCAATGGCGGCGCCGCTCAAGCACAACAATGGCTGGCTTGAACTCGGCGAAGCGCCCGGGCTTGGCGTCGTCCTTGACGAAGACCGGCTAAAGGCCACGCGCGTTTGAGCCTTGCCGCTGCCTGGTTCCCTGGCCAGGCATCGTTTCGGCCGTCCTGCGCGCTTCGCAGGGCGGCTTTTTTCATTGCACCGGGACCTGTGGCTGCCTATCGGACGTCGCTCGGTCGCCTTCGAGGTTGCGCGCCCAAAGGATGACCGGGCGCTCGATGAAGAAGTAGCTCAATGTTCCCAGGAGAAATATGATTGCGACGGCAACCGGGGTCCAGGCGAGCCAGCCGGCCAGCATGTCGTCGGAACCGATGCCGAAAGCCGCAGGGTCGAGGCGGACGATGAGCAAGAGGACAACGTCCTGCCAGATATAAATCCCAAAAGAAATCGTGGCGATGAAGCGGGTGACGGGATTGTCGAGCACCCTTCCAACGACGATCGAGCCAGGCAGGATACACAGTGCGACTGCCACGCAAAGCGGCAACCACGGAAATCTGTAGGGGATGTCAAGCCAACCGTAACCCTCCCACTCGCCCGCGGTCGATAGCGCCAATTGGGCAGCCCCTGCTATAAGCGCGAGAGTGGCGATGATGTCGTAAAGCGGGGATCGTCGTTGCGACAACAAGGTGCGCATTCCAGCCGCAAATGCGCCGATTAAGAAGATTGCGAAAAAGCCTATCGGGTTAAATCGCGGCATCCATTCCTTCGCGCCGCCCAGCAGTCCGAATGTCCAGCCGCGGCTGGCGTCATCGATTGCAACATAGGTCACAATAAGCCAATGGACGAAAAGGGTGATGGCAATGATGCCAAGCCAAGCGATCCGCATGGCAATGGGCGATCGTCGGCCGGATTGCCGCGCGAATAGCAGCATGAGGCACATCGGCAAAAGCACGTAACACGTAGCCTCGAAGGAGATCGACCACAGCGGCCCGTCGACCTGGACCGGGAAAAAGGTGCGCCAGTGCCATTGGCTCATCAGGAAAAAACCGGCGAGGAAGCGGCCGATGAGCTCCCGGTCGAGCGGAAAGTGGAAAACCGAGATGCTGAGGCCGAAAGCGACGGTCAGCGCCACCCAATATCCCGGCAGAATACGGGCCGCGCGTCGCAGCGCGTAGATCTTCAGCGAAGGTGGAGGCAGCCCCCTGTCCAGCGCCGACCAGAAGGGCCGAGCCAGCAGGAAGCCGCTGAGGACGAAGAAAAGCGAGACGCCATAGTTTCCGAAGCGGAAGAACTCAAATGTCGGGCTGAGCGATGGCGATAGCTTGCCAAGGTCGAGCCGAAGCACCAGGTGATGGGCCAGCACCAGCAGGCAGGCCAGCGCCCGGATGAAATCCGCACCGGCCAGGCGTCCCCGGCGATCCATTCGTTCCTCCCGCCAATTCTCCTGACCTCTGGTTAGAGTGCCGGAGAGCTGGCGGCAAGGGGCGTTTGCGCGCTTAGCCGAGGAAGGCGTTGGTGTAGAAGGCGTTGAAATCAGGTTCCGTCTTCAGCCGAACGCCCTGGCCATCGAGAAGAATGCCATTGGCAAAAACGAAGTCGCCAATTGCCTGCCACTTGGCCGGATCGGTGATGCCGCTCTTGCCATCGGCCGATCTGAGATAATGCCCGTCGATCAGTTCCTTCAGCGATGCCTTGACCAGTGCGGCGTTGGTGAGCGCGCCGCCCGATCCTGCAATCAGCAAATCGGCTGATTCATCGGGGTGATCGACAGAATAATCGAAGCCGCGCCTGGTTGCCTGAACGAATGCCTTTGCGGTCTCGGGGTTCTTGGCGAGATAGGCGTCACTGGATGCGATCGCCATGGTCTGCTGATCGGGAATGCCGTAGTCGGCGTAGCGGAAGCGGCGGATCGACCGGTTTTCGAGCTTTGCCTCGACGCCTTCCCAAGTGTAGATCTCGAGCGTGAAGTCGATCGAGCCATTGGCAAGCGCCTCGTAGGCAGAGGTGCCGAGCATGATCTCGTTTACCTTGCCCTGGCCGCCGTCGTTGCGGATCATGGCGGCAATCATCGCGCTTTCCCAGGCGCTGCCGAAGCCGCCATAGGTCTTGCCATCGAGATCCCTCGGGCGCTCGATATCCTTGCGGTCGCCATTGACGATCAGGCGTCCGATCTCCGTCTGGACGATGGCGTAGACCTGCTTGATGTCGACGCCGGCGGCGCGCTGGGTGAAGGTGCCGATCGGGGTCGATATGCCGAAATCGGCAACGCCGTTGGCGATCAGCGTTCCAACAGCAGTGTCGGTGAAGGGCAGGATTTGCACGTCGAGGCTGGCGTCACGGTAGAAGCCTTTTGCCTGCGCTACGAAGAGGCCGATATGGTCGGTGTTGGGCGTCCAATCCAGCGCCATGGTGACTTTTGTCGGCACGGCCGCTGCGCTGGCGGTGCGAGACAGGGGCAGCACTGTGGCGAGGGTCATGGCGAGCGCCTGTCGACGGGTCAAACGGGGCATTTTGTCGTCCTTTCAAATGGTCGGGTCAAATTGTCTGGTCGAGCGGCTTGGCCATGGAGGAGCCTTTCAAGGATGTCGGTCTCGATCGCACGAGCATCAGCGGTGCCGAGATCGGCGAGCCTGCGCGGGCGCGGCAGCGGTACCTGAAACTCGGCAATGATCCCTGCCGGGCGTGGCGACAGAACGTAGATGCGATCAGAGAGGAAAACCGCTTCGCGCACATCATGGGTGATTAGCAGCGCCGTCCAGCGGTGGCCGGCCCACATCTCTTGCAGCCATTCCTGCAATTGGGTGCGGGTCAACGCGTCGAGCGCACCGAACGGCTCGTCCAAAAGCAGCATATCCTGGCGCTGTACGACGGTGCGCAGCAGGGCGGCGCGCTGGCGCATTCCTCCGGAAAGTTGAGCCGGATAATGATGCTCGAAGCCCGCAAGCCCGAACTGCTCGAACAGAGGCGCTACTCTTTCACGAGCCTGCCTGCGGCTCATGCCCTTGACCTCAAGGCCGAGCGTCGTGTTGTCGATGATCCGCCGCCAGGGCATCAGTGCGTCACGTTGGGGCATGAAGGCGAAGGAGGCGCCGCTTTCGTCAAGCGGGTGGCCGTCGAAGAGGATATTTCCAGTGTCACTGCGCTCGCTGCCGCTTAACAAGCGAAGGATCGTCGACTTGCCGGCGCCCGACGGGCCGACGATGGAAACAAATTCGCCGTCGCCGATCGTCAGCGAAACGTTGTCGAGGACGGGCATTGTCCCGAAGGATTTCGTGATGTCGCGAAGCTCCAGCCGATGACCATTCATCGCCCTATCTCCTTGCCATTGCGGTTCCACGGCATTGCCAGGTGGCCGATCAGCCCGGCGACGGCAAAGAGGATGAGCGTCAGGCAGGCGCTGAGAAACACGGCTGCAAGGACGAGATCCGGCCTGAAATTGTTCTTGGCAATGAGAATGTAAATGCCAAGGCCTTTGGCCGCGCCGGCATACTCGGCAAAAATCGCGCCAACGACCGCATAGGTGATCGATATCCTGAAGCCGGCAAAGAAATAGGGCAGGGCCGACGGCAGGCGCGCGACCAGGAAGATGCGCCAGCGAGGCGCCTTCATCGAGGTTAGCAACTCGGCAATGTCCTTGTCGGTCGATTCGTAGCCCTGCAACAACGCGACCAGCATCGGGAAGAAGGTGACCAGTGCAACAAGCAGGATTTTCGGCAGCAGGCCGAAGCCAAACCAGAGCACGATCAGCGGCGCGATCGCCACCAGCGGCAATGTCTGGCTGATGACGAAGAGCGGAAACAGTGCGCGGCGAACAGGACGGGCAAAATCCATCAGCACGGAAAAGACAAAGGCCACGGCCAGCGAGCAGGCAAAGCCGGCAAGCGTTGCGGAGATCGTCGGCCAGGTATTGTCGATCAGCGCCTGACGGTTGACCCATGCCTGCACCAGCACGCGCGAGGGCGCCGGCAGCGTCGAGGGTCGGATACCGGACAGGTCGGCATAGAGTTCCCAGGCGAGCAGGCACGCAACTGCCGCAGCGACCGCCGGCACAGCGCCGACGAAAGTAGAATGAAACGCGTGACGCGCCGGTACGGGTTTTTGCGACATAGCCGGATTCCGATCAGGCTTTGGTCGGGCTGTTTGCCGAAATGGTGATGTCCAGCGTCACGTGGCCCTCCGGCGGACCGAAGCGGCAGAAGGCCTCTTGGATTGTCGCGAAGACGGCGCCGGCATCGCCACGCAGCCTCGTGCAGAAATTCTTGGAGCGGTCGAATGTGCCGGAGCGCTTCAGGAAATCGATGCAGCCATAGATCTCATCCATGTGGTCGCCGATACCCATGACATAGAGCGAGAATTGGGCTGCGGCCGGCTGGTCGCTTGCTGGCGCGGCAGCAACGGTCTTCGAGGCAGCGTCGATGCGCTCTAAGAGCGGCAACGCGTCGCGTTCCAAGAGGCTCGTCCCACAGGCCGGATCGTCCGGCTCGCCGGGGCAGCCGCGCGACACCGCTGCCGACAACACGCAATGCTCGCCTGATTTTGCCGCGGCGACGAACAGGTCGCGCATTGCTGAAAACAGCACATCGGGCGGTCCGACCATCAGTGTCGATATGTCGTCGGTCTCGATGCGCAACGCATCGCGATAGGGATTAAGACCCTTGACGGCATCAAGGATGATCTCGGCAAAATTGCCGGACATCGGATATAGGGAGACTTGTGCGCCTGAGAACACTTTTTTGACCTCGCTCCGCTGGCATTACCCAGATCAGCTTTGAAGGGTCCGGAGGCATGACGCCTCTCATCTCAGCCCCGGCAATACGGAGCTCCCCTGTGAATTTCGCGGAAGCTAGCACCGGCTCGGCCAGTGCGCAATGGGAAAAAGACAGCCTCGCAGGCTGGGCAATATCCGAAAGAAGACCCTTGAATTGCGACAGGCAACCCAGGCCGCTTCACGGTCAGGCGCCGACGCCGGCGGTCTGCCCGGCCAAGTATTCGTCCAAGGCGAGGACTTCTTGCGCGCTTAGATAGAGCCCCTTCTTCGAGCGGCGCCAGAGGATGTCGGCGGCGGTTCTGGCCCATTCCTCGGCAACGAGATAGCGGACTTCCACCTCGTAGAGGTCGCTGCCGAAGTTCCGCCCGAGGCCTTCGATCGAGCTGATATCGCCAAGCAACTTCCCAGCCAGAGTGCCGTACCGGCGGACCAGTCGGCGAGCCAGCGCAATTGCGAGGAAGGGGTAGCGCGACTTTAGTGAGCCAACCTCTGCCTCGTAACCCTTTGCGGGGAAATCACCGCCGGGAAGCGAACTCTTGGCGGTCCACGGCTTGCCCTTGACCCCGATTGCCGCGCCGATCTTTTCAAGGGCATGCTCGCCAAGCCGACGATAAGTCGTCAGCTTGCCGCCGAAGACGTTGAGAAGCGGCGCCTGACCCTCGCCGCCTTCGACCTTCAGCACGTAGTCGCGCGTCGCTTCCTGCGCCTTTGAGGCACCGTCGTCGAAAAGCGGACGGACGGCGGAATAGGTCCAGACGATGTCTTCGCGACGAACCGGCTCCTTGAAATATTCCGATGCGGCGCTGCAGAGATAATTGATCTCATCCGGCGAAATCTTCACATCCTTCGGATCGCCGTGATAGTCGCGGTCGGTCGTGCCGATCAGGGTGAAGTCCTGCTCGTAGGGGATTGCGAAGATGATGCGATTGTCGGGATTCTGGAAGAAGAAGGCGCGGGGGTCGTCGAACTTCTTTCGGACGATGATGTGGCTGCCCTGCACGAGACGCACGTTGTGGGCCTTTTGGGCGCCAATAGCGCCCGACAGGACATGATCGACCCAGGGGCCGGCGGCATTGATCAGCATGCGCGAGCGAAACGCCCGCTTTTCGCCCGTCATCGCATCCTCGGTCTCGATCGACCAGACGGCGCCCTCGCGTCTTGCCGACACGACCTTGGTGCGCGACAGGATCGCAGCACCACGGTCGGCAGCGTCGCGTGCGTTCAGTACCACCATGCGGGCATCGTCAACCCAGCCGTCGGAATATTCGAACGCCTTGGTGAACATCGATTTCAGCGGTTTTGCCGAGGGATCGCTGCGCATGTCGAGCGTCGAGGTCGGGGGCAGCAATTTGCGGCCGCCCAAATGATCATAGAGAAACAGGCCGAGCCGGATCAGCCATGCAGGCCGGATGCCGCCCTTATGATAGGGCAGCACGAAGCGCATCGGCCAGATGATGTGCGGCGCCATGGCCCAGAGCACTTCGCGCTCCATCAGCGATTCGCGCACCAGTCGGAATTCATAGTGCTCAAGATAACGCAGGCCGCCATGAATGAGCTTGGTCGCTCCCGACGATGTTCCCGATGCGAAGTCGTTCATTTCGGCCAGCGCCACCGAATAGCCGCGGCCGACCGCGTCGCGAGCAATGCCGCAGCCGTTGATTCCGCCACCGATGACAAAAATGTCGTAGACCGGCCCGCTCATTACATTCTCCGAAAATCTGGGAGGGGATGCTCTTTCGAAAGTTATTTTACCTAAAACGAAAGAAATTCGAATGTCAAACGAAACATCCGATATCTCGGCTTCATGACAAATTGGAGGCGTTGGGCCGAGATATCTCGATCAGGCGCACGTTGCTGTCCGCTGCAATGCGGCGCAGCGAACCCAGCGGGCATTGATCGGTTATGAAGGTATGAACCTGCGACAGGTGGCCGATGCGAACCGGTGCTGTGCGCTCAAACTTGGTGCTGTCGGCGACAAGGATGACGTGGCGGGCATTGGCGATGATTGCTTGGGCAACTTTCACCTCGCGGAAGTCGAAATCGAGCAGAGCGCCGTCGGCATCGATGGCAGAGGCACCGATGACGGCGTAGTCGACCTTGAACTGTCGGATGAAATCGACCGCCGCTTCGCCGACGATGCCGCCGTCCGAGCCACGCACCACGCCACCGGCAATCACCACCTCGATTGACGGGAACAGACGCAACCTATTGGCGACGTTTATATTGTTGGTGATGACCATCAATTCCTGGTGATCGCGGAGCGCTTCGCCGACCGCCTCCGTTGTCGTGCCGATATTGATGAACAGCGAGGCGTTGTTTGGGATGAGCGCTGCTGCCTCGCGGCCGATCGCCTGCTTTTCCAATGCCGCGATCGAGCGACGCGCCTCGTATTTGACGTTCTCGGTGCCGCCAGGGAAGATGGCTCCGCCATGGACGCGCGACAGAACGCTGTTATCGCAGAGGTCGTTCAAGTCCTTCCGGATGGTCTGCGGGGTGACGGCGAAGCGCTGTGCAAGCTCCTCGACCAACACGCGTCCCTCGGCCTTGGCGATCTCAAGGATTTCCGACTGCCGCCCCGACAAATACATGCAGGCAACTCCTCTTCTTTCGTTTTTCTTCACTATATGATAAAGCGAAAATAGCGCAATTGGCGGCAGGTCGATTGCGACCAGGGAGGTTTTCGTGTTCCATCCGAAACTGTTTGACGGTCGCAACGTCGTCGTTACCGGCGCCGGGCGCGGTATCGGTCTGGAGGTCGCTCGACAGTTCCTGGATTGCGGTGCGCACGTCATCGTCCATACCGGACGCCGCCCAGAGCATGAGCTTCCCGATTTTCTGCTTCTGGCCGAAAGCGAACGACGCGCCTTCCTCGTCCCCGGCGATTTCCTGCGAGACGGTGGGACCGCCGAGTTCGTAAATACCGCGACCGAGTTGTTTGGCCGGATCGATGTGCTCATCAACAATGCAGGCACGATGCTTGGACGCTTTCCGGCCGGCGAGCTTACCGACGAGCAATACAGAAGCGTCGTTCAGCTGAACCAGACGTCGGTCGTGGAGGTCACGCGCGGCCTGCTGCCGCGGCTGAGGGCCGCCAAGCAGGCCGCGATCGTCAATACTGTGTCAATATCAGCCCTGACCGGCGGCAGCGCCGGCTCTGCGATCTATTCGGCGTCCAAGGCCTTCGTTGCCACCTATTCCAAGGCTTTGGCACGGGAGTTGGCGCCAGATGGCATAAGGGTGAATTGCGTCTCGCCCGGAACGATCGTCACGGATTTCCATGAGCGCTATTCGTCGAAGGAAAAGCTGGAGGCGACGCGCCGGACCATTCCCTTGCAGCGTCTCGGCACGGCGGAGGATTGCGCCCCTGCCTATCTCTTCCTTTCCGCCTCGAGCCTTTCGGGCTATGTCACAGGCCAGGTAATCGAGGTCAACGGCGGACAGCTTATCTGCTGATTTAGCTGTATTCTTTGAGTGCCGACGGGACCTTGATCGGACTGCGCCGAATGATCGACAAGCTGGAATTCTTCATCGCGCTCGCAAACGAAAAGCATTTCGGCCGTGCGGCGGAGGACTGTGGCGTGACGCAGCCGACCTTGTCTGCGGCCATCCGACAGCTGGAGGAGCAGCTCGGGGTCATGCTGGTCATTCGCGGATCGCGCTTCAAAGGGCTGACGCCGGAGGGGCAGCGCGTGCTTGAATGGGCACGGCGGATCGTTGGCGACAGCCGGACGATGCGCGAGGAGATGAAGGCGGCGCGCAAGGGTCTTGCCGGTCATATCCGCATTGCAGCCATTCCGACAGCGCTGGCGATGATCCCGAAGTTGACGACGCCTTTCCAGGAACGGCATCCTGATGTCACTTTTTCGGTCGTCTCGCGCAATTCGCTGCAGGTCCTCAGCCTGCTCGAAAATCTCGAAATCGATGCGGGCATCACCTATCTCGAAAACGAGCCGCTTGGCCGCGTTACCAGCGTTCCGCTCTATGAGGAGCGTTATCATCTGGTGACGGCCCTTGGCAGTCCTATGTCGGAGCGGCGGAGCGTCACCTGGAAAGAGGTCGGCAGCCTGAGGCTTTGTTTGCTGACCGCAGACATGCAGAACCGGCGGATCATCAACCGGCATCTTGCCGAGGCCGGTGCCGCGGCCAAGCCCTCGCTCGAATCGAACTCGATGATCCTGTTGTTTTCCCATGTGCTGACGGGTCGGTGGGCCAGCATCATGCCGAAAAACGTCGCCGAATCCTTCGGTTTTCCATCCGAAATCCAGCTGATACCGATCGTCGAGCCGGAAGTGCATCATCTTGTCGGCCTGGTCGCGACACATCGCGAGCCATATACGCCGCTTGTCTCGGCGCTCCTGCATGAGGCAAGGGTTTTTGCAGCCAGCGAAGCCGGTCGATAGAAAATTCCTATCGACCAACGGGTCTGTCTTATTGATGAAATCCGGGTTTTCTGCGATTCTGGCAGTCTGAACTGAGAGATAGCGGCTCCGCTGGATCGCGAGGCCGTCTTGCCATGGCCCGCTCTCCGTTTCAAGGCTGCCACGGGAGGGCTGCACGATATGAATTTGTCTATCCCCGCGGGGGACGCTGCTGCGCGAGCGGCTGCCATCATCGACAGCATGAAGTCGATGGAGGGCCCGCTTCTGCCGATCCTGCATGGGATCCAGGAGGAATTCGGCTACGTGCCGCAGGATACGCTGCCTTTGATCGCCAGCGCGCTTAATCTTTCGCGCGCCGAAGTTCATGGTGTCATGACGTTCTACCATGATTATCGCGACCATCCGGCAGGCCGGCACGTGCTGAAGCTCTGTCGTGCCGAAGCTTGCCAGTCGATGGGTGGCGACCGCCTTGCCGACCGCGTCAAGGAATTGCTCGGCATCGATTTTCATCAGACGACGCTCGATGGCAGCGTGACCCTGGAGCCGGTTTATTGCCTTGGTCTGTGTGCCTGCTCGCCTGCTGCAATGCTGGATGGCGAACTGCACGGCAGGCTTTCCGATGAAAGCCTCGGCGAACTTATTTTGGAAGCACGCCGATGACCGTCAGAATCTTCGTTCCGCGCGATGCGGCCGCTCTTTGTCTTGGCGCCGAAAAGGTCGCATCCGCGATCTCTACGGAAATCTCGGCTCGCGGGCTTGATGCCAAGATCGTTCGCAACGGTTCGCGCGGCATGATCTGGCTTGAGCCGCTCGTCGAAGTCGAAATCGACGGCAGACGCATCGGCTATGGTCCTCTTAACGCCAAGGACGTTTCTCAACTCTTTGAAGCCGGGTTGCTCGAAGGTGCCGATCATCCGCTCTGTCTGGGGGAGGTCGAGGACCTCCCGTTCCTGAAAAAGCAAACCCGCCTTACCTTTGCCCGTTGCGGCATCACCGACCCATTGTCGCTTGACGACTACGAAGCGCATGGCGGGCTGAAGGGCTTGCGCAGGGCTGCCCAAATGTCCGCCGCCGAGGTCATCAAGGAGGTCACCGATTCCGGCCTTCGCGGCCGTGGAGGCGCAGGCTTTCCAACAGGGATCAAGTGGAATACCGTTGCTGATGCTGCCGGCGACCGCAAATACATCGTCTGCAATGCCGACGAGGGCGACAGCGGCACCTTTGCCGACCGGATGATCATGGAGGGCGATCCCTTCGTGCTGATCGAAGGCATGGTGATTGCCGGGCTTGCGACTGGCGCCACGAAAGGCTTCATCTATACGCGTTCGGAATATCCCCACGCGATCGCGGCGATGATTGCGGCCGTCGAGATCGCCCGCCAGGCCGGCATTCTAGGCCCCTCGGTTCTCGGTTCCGGGAAAGCGTTCGACATCGAAGTGCGCACCGGGGCCGGCGCTTATGTCTGCGGCGAGGAGACGGCGCTGCTCAACAGCCTCGAGGGCAAGCGCGGCGTCGTTCGCGCCAAGCCGCCCCTGCCGGCGCACAAGGGCCTGTTCGATTGCCCGACGGTTATCAACAACGTCATTTCGCTCGCTTCCGTTCCTGTCATCATGGACAAGGGCGCGGCCTTCTATCGCGATTTCGGCATGGGTCGCTCGCGCGGCACGATCCCGTTGCAGATTGCCGGTAACGTCAAATTTGGCGGTCTGTTCGAGACGGCCTTTGGCCTGTCGCTTGGTGAAATCGTCGATGAGATCGGCGGCGGAACCGCCAGCGGTCGTCCGGTCAAGGCGGTGCAGGTCGGTGGGCCGCTTGGCGCCTATTTCCCGCGCTCGCTGTTTAGCACGCCGTTCGATTATGAAGCCTTTGCCGCCAAAGACGGTCTCATCGGTCATGCGGGCCTCGTTGTTTTCGACGATAGTGCCGACATGCTGAAGCAGGCCCGTTTCGCCATGGAATTCTGTGCGGTCGAAAGTTGTGGCAAGTGCACGCCCTGCCGGATCGGCTCGACGCGTGGCGTCGAGACTGCCGACAAGATCGCTCAAGGCATCGAGCCGGAGAAAAATAGGCTGCTGCTTGCCGATCTCTGCAACACGATGAAATTCGGATCGCTCTGTGCTTTGGGAGGGTTCACTCCCTATCCGGTGTTGAGCGCCATGAACCATTTTCCGGAGGACTTTTCTCCGGCACCTCTTATTGAAGCTGCGGAGTAAGAACCATGTCTCTTGTCCCAGAAATCGACTACGGAACCCCGGCATCGCTTCTTGAAAAACAAGTGACGCTCACCATTGACGGCTGCGAGATCACCGTCGCCGAGGGAACGTCCGTCATGCGAGCCTCGATGGAGGCCGGCATCGAGGTGCCGAAGCTCTGCGCCACCGACATGGTCGATGCGTTCGGTTCCTGCCGCCTCTGCCTGGTTGAAATCGAGGGCCGTAACGGCACGCCGGCCTCGTGCACCACGCCGGTTTCGCCCGGGATGATCGTCCATACGCAGACGGGGCGGCTGAAGGATATTCGCCGTGGTGTCATGGAGCTCTACATATCGGACCATCCGCTCGACTGTCTGACCTGCGCTGCCAATGGCGATTGCGAGCTTCAGGACATGGCCGGAGCGGTCGGTCTTCGCGATGTGCGCTACGGTTACGACGGCGAAAACCACGTCAAGAGCCGCAACAGCGGCGACATCAATCTGAAGTGGACGCCGAAGGACGAATCGAACCCCTATTTCACCTTTGATCCTTCCAAGTGCATCGTCTGCTCGCGCTGTGTTCGGGCGTGCGAGGAAGTGCAGGGCACCTTTGCGCTTACGATCGAGGGTCGCGGCTTTGGTTCGCGCGTTTCTGCAGGTATGCATGAGGACTTCATCGATTCTGAATGCGTTTCCTGCGGCGCCTGCGTGCAGGCCTGTCCGACGGCGACGCTGACCGAGAAGTCGGTGATCGCAATCGGCCAGCCGGAGCATTCGGTTGTGACGACTTGCGCCTATTGCGGCGTCGGCTGCTCGTTTAAGGCCGAGATGCGCGGCGAGGAGCTGGTGCGCATGGTGCCGTGGAAGGATGGTCAGGCGAACCGCGGCCACTCCTGCGTCAAAGGCCGCTTCGCCTATGGCTATTCGACCCATAAGGACCGCATCCTCAACCCGATGATCCGCGAAAAGGTCACAGACCCGTGGCGGGAAGTCACCTGGGAAGAGGCCTATGCCCATGTGGCGAGCGAATTTCGCCGTATCCAGTATCAGTATGGCCGACATTCCGTCGGCGGTATTACTTCGTCGCGCTGCACGAACGAGGAAACCTTCCTTGTACAGAAGCTGGTCCGCGCCGGTTTCGGCAACAACAATGTCGATACCTGCGCCCGGGTCTGTCACTCGCCGACCGGCTACGGCCTCGGCCAGGCCTTCGGAACCTCGGCGGGCACGCAGAATTTCGACAGTGTCGAGCATTCCGACGTCGTCGTCGTCATCGGCGCCAATCCGACTGATGGCCATCCCGTCTTCGCTTCGCGGCTGAAGAAGCGGCTTCGCCAGGGCGCCAAGCTGATCATCATCGATCCGCGCCGCATCGATCTCGTCAGAACGCCCCATGTCGAGGCCTCCTACCATCTGCCTCTCAAGCCCGGCACGAATGTCGCCATTCTGACGGCGCTTGCGCATGTCATCGTCACCGAAGGGTTGGTTGACGAGCGCTTCATTCGCGAGCGCTGCGACTGGGCCGAATTCGAAGATTGGGCAGCCTTCGTTGCCGAGCCGGCACACAGCCCGGAAGAGAGCGAAAAGTACACCGGCGTGCCGGCCGATCTCGTTCGCGGCGCCGCGCGGCTATACGCCACGGGCGGCAACGGCGCGATCTATTATGGTCTCGGCGTTACCGAGCATAGCCAGGGATCGACGACCGTGATGGCGATTGCCAATCTTGCCATGGTCACCGGAAATCTCGGTCGGACCGGCGTCGGGGTCAACCCGCTGCGCGGGCAGAACAATGTTCAAGGCTCCTGCGACATGGGCTCCTTCCCGCATGAGCTTCCCGGCTATCGCCACGTGTCGGACGACGCGGCACGCGATACGTTCGAAAAGCTCTGGGGCGTCAAGATTGACAGCGAACCGGGCCTGCGCATCCCGAACATGCTGGACGCAGCCGTCGAGGGCACTTTCAAGGCGCTTTACATCCAGGGCGAGGATATCCTGCAATCCGACCCCGACACCAAGCATGTGGCGGCGGGGCTTGCCGCAATGGAATGTGTCGTCGTCCACGACCTTTTCCTCAACGAGACCGCCAACTATGCCCACGTCTTCCTGCCTGGCTCGACCTTCCTTGAGAAGGACGGCACCTTCACCAATGCGGAACGCCGTATCAACCGCGTTCGCAAGGTGATGACGCCGCGCAACGGCTATGCCGACTGGGAGGTCACCCAGGAGATGGCTCGGGCCATGGGCCTTGACTGGAACTACCAGCATCCGTCCGAGATAATGGACGAAATCGCGGCGACCACGCCGAGCTTCGCGTCGGTCTCCTACGATTATCTCGACAAGATGGGCTCGGTGCAATGGCCCTGCAACGAACAGCATCCCGAGGGATCGCCGATCATGCATGTCGACGGCTTCGTGCGTGGCAAGGGCAAGTTCATCCGCACCGAATATGTGGCGACGGACGAGCGCACCGGCCCGCGGTTCCCGTTGCTTTTGACCACCGGCCGCATTCTTAGCCAGTACAATGTCGGGGCGCAGACGCGGCGCACCGAAAATGTGGTCTGGCACGGCGAAGACAGGCTTGAAATCCATCCGCACGATGCAGAACAGCGCGGCATCCGCGACGAGGACTGGGTGCGGCTTGCCAGCCGCTCGGGCGATACCACGCTGCGGGCGCTGATTACCGATCGCGTCGCGCCGGGCGTCGTCTACACGACATTCCACCACCCGACGACGCAGGCAAACGTCATCACCACCGATTTTTCCGACTGGGCGACGAATTGCCCGGAATACAAGGTGACGGCGGTGCAGGTTTCGCCCTCGAACGGGCCATCCGAATGGCAGCTCGAATATGACGAGCAGGCCCGCCAGTCCCGTCGGATCGCAGGCAAACTGGAGGCGGCGGAGTGATCAGAGCGACGCCAATTCCACCTTCTCCTCGGCGAGGAGAAGGTGGCCGAAGGCCGGATGCGGGGAAGGCCCCATGACATTTAGAACCACTGCACATGCTCCAGAGACAGCCCGCCGCAATGGCGTTGTTCACGCTGGCTTGCGGATCGTGCCGGAAGAGGTGCCGATCGCTTTTTCCTACGGCGGCTCATCGCATGCGGTGATGATGGCAACGCCGGCGGATCTTCATGACTTTGCTGTCGGATTCAGCCTGACCGAGGGGATCATCGCCGATACGAACGAGATTGCCGCGATCGAGATTGTCGAGGGCGACAAGGGGATAGACGTCCAAATCACCCTGGTCGACGCGGTCGCCGATGCGCTGCGGACCCGCAAGCGGCACATGGCCGGGCCGGTCGGTTGCGGGCTCTGCGGCATCGAGTCGATCGAGCAGGCAGTTCGCAAGGTTCCGGATGTCTCGCAGACCGCCCTTCAGCTTTCGCATGGTGATGTCACCAGGGCGATCGCCCTGGTCAATGAAGCTCAGCCGCTACACCGCGAGACGCGCGCCGTTCATGGGGCAGGCTTCTATCTGCCGGGACAAGGGCTATTGGCGGTCCGTGAGGACGTCGGGCGGCATAATGCGCTCGACAAGCTTTGCGGCGCCGTCGTTCGCGCCGGGGCCGAGGGCTCCAAGGGCGCAGTTGCCGTCACCAGCCGGCTTTCCGTCGAAATGGTGCAGAAGGCGGCCATTCTTGGAAGCTCAGTTCTTATTGCCATTTCCGCGCCGACGGCGCTTGCCATTCGCACCGCCGATGAGGCCGGCATGACGTTGATTGCCTTGGTGCGTGGCGATGATTTCGAGATTTTCACCCATCCACACCGCGTCGTTCCGGAGGCCGTTGCCGATGTCGCATGACAAAATTGAGGCCAAGCTGATCTACATGGCCAACCAGATCGGCGGCTTCTTCAAGACGCAGCCTGCTGACGAAGCCGCTCTAGGCGTGGCGACGCATATCAATAAATTCTGGGAACCACGCATGCGCCGTCAGCTCTTCGCGCTGATCGACGGCGGCGAGCCAGGCTTGAGCCCGCTCGTGCTCGAAGCCGCGCCATTGATCAAGCGGCCGGAGCCGGCAAGCCTCGACCAGCCGTAAGATTTCCAGCGGAGCTTCGCATTACGCTGCCAGCTCTTCGGCTTCGCCTTCCTTGAACATCTTTGCCAGATTCAAGAAGCAGATCATGCCATTTTCCGTGGCGATGATGCCTTCACAATAGGCGCGGTCGAACGAAGCCGTCACTTCGGGAACAGGCTGAACCTCGTTGGAGGCGATGGTCAGGATATCTGATACGCGGTCGACGAGCATGCCGATGACCATATTGTGGACCTCGGCGACGACGATTGCGCTGCGCTCGTTGGCGACCGTGCTGGTCATGCCGAGCTTGTAGGCAAGATCGATGATCGGGATGACCGAGCCGCGCAAGTTCATAACGCCGATGACGTCTGCCGGTGCATGTGGGATCGGCGTCGACGGCGCCCAGCCGCGAATCTCGCGGATCGTCGTCGTCTTGACGCAGAATTCCTGGTCATGCAGGCGAAAGGCGATGATCTCGAGTGTGTCGCCGCTGAAACTGGTGGAGTTGATCGTCGCCATTAGAATTCTTCCCAACTATCCAGAGCCTGGGCAGAAGCCGCCGCACCACCATTGGCACGAGCAGGTCTTGCCCTCGGAATAACCGCCGGCGATGCCGCTAAATGGGCATCGAGACGTTTCGCAAGAACTGTAACGGAAGAGTATTTCCCAAATCTAAACCGCGACGCCAGATTTCGCAGCTTTGCAGCCCTGGTTACGCGAGAACGGCGCTGATTTTCTCAACCGCCCAGTCGACCTGCTCGCGCGTGATGATCAAGGGCGGCGCAAACCTGATCGTGTGGCCATGCGTGTCCTTGGCGAGGATGCCGCGGTCCTTCAATGCGTCGCAATAGCGCCTTGCGCCGCCGGCTTCCGGCTCGAGCTCGACCGCCATCATCAGGCCGCGGCCGCGAACCTCGCGGACGATGTTCGAGCGGATCGATCGCAGGCTGTCGACAAAATAGGCGCCCATCTCGGCCGCATTCTCGATCATGCCTTCTTCCGTCAGGACCTTCAGTGCCGCGCGGGCGACGGCGCAGGCAAGCGGGTTGCCGCCGAAGGTCGAGCCATGCTGGCCAGGTTTCAAGACACCGAGAACTTCCGAATTCGAAAGGACTGCCGAGACCGGGTAGAAGCCGCCAGAGAGCGCCTTACCGATCAGCGTCACGTCGGCCTCGATGCCTTCATGCTCCTCGGCCAGAAGCTTGCCCGTCCTGCCAAGGCCCGTCTGGATCTCGTCAAGGATCAGCGTGACCTTGTGGGTCGTGCAGAGCTCGCGGACCCGGGTGAAATAGCCGGCCGGCGGGATGATCACACCGGCCTCGCCCTGGATCGGCTCGATCAGTGCGGCCACGGTGTTTTCGTTGATCGCGGCGGCCAAGGCATCGGCATCGCCAAACGGCACGATCGTGAACCCCGGCGTATATGGCCCGAAGCCGGTGCGGGCATCCGGATCCGTCGAGAAGCTGATGATACTCAGCGTCCGGCCGTGGAAATTGTCGGAGCAGACGATGATCTCCGCCTTGTTTTCCGGGACTCCCTTGACCTCGTAGCCCCATTTGCGCACTGCCTTGATCGCCGTCTCCACGGCTTCGGCGCCGGAGTTCATCGGCAGGATCTTGTGCGAACCGGTAAGAGCCGCCAGCTCGTCATAGAGATAGGCGAGCTGATCGTTGCGAAATGCGCGGGAGGTCAGCGTCAGCTTGCCAGCCTGCTCGACCATCGCCGCCAGGATCTTCGGGTGGCAATGGCCCTGGTTGACCGCTGAATAGGCCGACAGGCAGTCGAGATAGCGATTGCCGTCCGTATCCCAGACGTAGACGCCTTCTCCGCGCGTCAGGACGACGTCGAGCGGCTTGTAATTGTGGGCGCCCAGGCGCTGCTCGGTGGCAATGAGGTCGGCGGAAGTGGTCATACTAGTTTCTCCAGAAGTCTCAGGCGGCCCGGGTCGGACGGTCGAAGATGCGTCGGCCGAAAAGGCTTGCCGTCAATTCGACCAGAACGCGGGCGCTCTTGCCGCGGTCGTCGAGGAATGGATTGAGTTCGACCAGATCGAGCGACGACACCAGGCCGCTGTCAGAGAGCATCTCCATCACCAGATGCGCTTCGCGGAATGTCGCGCCGCCGGGGACGGTGGTGCCGACGCCCGGCGCGAACTCCGGGTCGAGGAAATCGACATCGAAACTGACATGTAGCAGCCCGTCGGCATTGATGACGGTCGTCAGGATATCGCGCATGATGGCAGCGACGCCCTGTTCGTCGATCGAGCGCATATCGAAGACGTTGACGCCGTGCTTGCGGATCATTTCCCGCTCGTGCGGATCGACGGAGCGAATGCCGACCTGATAGACATGGCGCGGATCGACCAGCGGCCTGCCCTTCGGTAGGATATCGGCAAACTCTGCCTCTCCGCAAAAGAAGGCGACCGGCATGCCATGAATGTTGCCGGAGGGCGACGTTGCCGGAGAATTGAAGTCGGAATGCGCGTCCAGCCACAGGACAAACAGCGGGCGTCCGAGGGAAGCGGCATGGCGTGCCATGCCGGAAACGCTGCCCATCGACAAGCTGTGGTCGCCACCCAGGATGAGCGGGAAGCCGCCTTCGGCTGCGACGTCGTGGACACGTTTTTCAAGTGCGCGGGTAAAGGCGCCGACGGTCTTCAGATGATGTGCCTGCGGATGCTCCGGCAAGTCGGTAGCCGGCTCCGGATGCAGGTCGCCGCTGTCGGTGACGTGATGACCGAGTTCGGCGAGCGTCGTCGCCACGCCTGCGATCCGCAATGCGGTCGGTCCCATGGCGGCGCCGCGGCGGCCGGAACCCTCTTCGAGCGGAACGCCGATCAGCGTGATTGACGTGGGTTGCGTATTCATCGGCAGCGCTCCGGTGGATCTGTTGTTAAGCACATTATCGCGCGCTTCGATGACGGCAAAAAGATGGAAAAGTGCCGAAATTGGAGTACATCTATGCAAATTGCGATATCATATTTTGCAAAGTGAGAAGCAAATGGACGATCTTGACCGCGACCTCCTGAGCGCGTTGCGCCACAATGCGCGTACTGCCGTCTCTTCCCTTGCGGCGATGACGGGTGTTTCGCGCGCGACTGTGTCTGCCCGCATAGATCGTCTGGTCGAGACCGGCACGATCACCTCCTTTACGATCCGCACCGGCCACGAGACACGAGCCGCCGGGGTTCGGGCGATCGTGATGATCGAGGTTCTGGGCAGACTGGCCGATCGGGTCGCCGATCAGTTGCGCGGCCTGCCGCAGGTGAGGGCCTTGCACAGCACCAACGGGAAATGGGACTTCATCGCCGAACTCGAGGACCGCGATCTCGCCTCTTTCGACGAGACGCTCAGGCGCATACGCTTGATCGACGGGATCAATACGACGGAATCGAATATTCTACTGAAGACCAGCAAGACCGGCTTCTGATCAATATTCGTGTTCGTAGACAATACCGGCTTCACCGGCACCATCCGATCCCGCCGCCCCGCGCAGCTTGACGCCGCGGCCGACGTCGAGGTTGATGATCGCCTTGCTGGAATTGGCGGCGCCCTGCTGCAATTCGATATAGGTCCGCTTGTTCAGATATTTGCCGGCGCTCACCTGCGCCTGTCCCTTCGCGTCCGTCGTGATGTCGAGATCGTCGACGCCGAGGTGGCTGCGCAGCCCCTCAAACAGCGAGGTCGAGCGGCCGCCGGCAAGCTGACTGGCAGCATCGGCGAGCTGTGCGATCTGTAGGGCCGAAAGCTTCGACATCGATTGGCCGAAGATCAGCTGGGCGAGCACTTCGTCCTGCGGCAAGGCCGGCGAGGAGGAGAAGGTAATCGCAGGGTCGGTTGCAACGCCGCTGACACTGACGGTGACCGTCGTCGAGCCGGCGGCCGACGTCGCGGCCATATCGAGGGTGGGGGTCAGATCGCCGGCAAAAGTGATCCTGCTGGTGTTGGTGAAATCCAGACGGCGGCTTAAAACCGTCAGGCGTCCGCGACGCATGGTGAAACCGCCGGAGACGATCGGCGCCGAGGCTGTACCCTTGATGACGATGCTGCCGCCGAGCTCGGCATCAATACCCCGGCCGCGCACGAAAATCTGCGATGGCGCATCAAGCTTCAGATCGAGGCCGAGGCTGGTCGATTTGTCGCTCGGGCCCTGCGGCTTATCGTCCTTGAACTGGGCGCGAACCGCAGGCGAGGCGTTCTTGTGCTTTATGTTGAGTTCCGACAGCGAGGCCGGCAGTTTCTCCGGCACGGTTATCGATGCCTTGCTAAGGTTGAGGTCGCCACTTAAAACCGGCGCGGTGACGATGGGCCCCTTGACGCCAAGCGTGCCATTGACGGTCGCTGTCACCAGCGTCCCGTCGACATAGGTAGCGTTGTTCAGCTTGACGGTGATGTCGGCGGGAAAGCCACCATCGGGCATCATGCCAATCGTGCCGCTTGCGGAGATCGACCCGCCACTTGCAAGCGTGCCGCTGAAGCGGGTGATATTTGCGGTCTTGCCGTCAAGGGTGATGGTGGCTGCAAGGCCGTCGAGTGCGAGATTGCGTCGGACATCGACAAGTTTCGCTCCGTCAATGTTGATCGTACCGTTGATCGTCGGCCCCGCCGTCGTGCCGACGATCTGCAAACCGATCTTTGCCGCGCCGGTCATGTCGAAACCTTGCGCTGCCAGTTGTGCGGAGACGGCGCTGAATGGCACCGTGCCGTCGAATTTCATCGCAAGGGCGCGATTGCCGGCAACCTCGACACTGCCGCCGCCCGTGAGCGACATGCCGCCCTGGCCGCTGAGGTTGAGGTCGATGGTGACCTTGTTGTTGGCAAATTGCCCGTTTGTCTTGATCCCCAGCGGGCCGACGCCGGCCGATTTTGTCTGGCTGGTCGCCGCGTTCGTCCAATCGGCCTGAAAACCGACGACCGGCGCTGCAGCCTTGCCGGTCACTGTCACTGTGCCCGAGATCGTGCCTTCGGCAGCAAGCGTCGGTGCGAAGGTGTTGGCAAGACTTGCCGGCAGGCTTGTGAGCTTTGCCTGGATATTTAGCGTATCGCCTGCCGTACCGCTGACGCTGACCTGCCCGCTGCCGGTCTGGATGGTCAGGCCGCTCAGCGTCGCTACGCCGTCCTTGACTATGACTTTTGTGGGCGCGGCGAGCTTTACCGGGATCTGGCGCGGCGCCGCCGAAAAATTGTCCAGGCTGACAGTCGTCTGTCCGCCGCCGGTTTCAACGTTGCCGCTCGACGTCACCGGAGCGTTGTCGTAGCTGGCCTTGAGATTGAAGTCGGTGCGATTGCCCTGCTGGGTAAAGGTCAGTCCCAGCCCGGCAATCCTGTTGCCGCCGGAGGCGATCTCTGCGGCGCGGACGCTGCCGTTTGCGGAAAATGCCTTCAGGTCATCGATTGTCAGGGCGATCTCGGGCTTGGTTACCGACAGGTCGTCGCGGCGGATACCGCTGCCCGTTGCGTTGACCTTCAGGCCTATCTTTCCGTTCGCATTGGTAACGTCAAGCGATCCCTTGATATCGCCATCGGCCTTTTGGCCGGCAAGTGCGGCAAGCAGGCCGAGATCGGGAAAATCGAAGGTCAGTGCGCCAGTCGGCATGAAACTTGGCGAGAGATCGAGCTTTCCCTGGAGCTTGTTGCCGCCGATGGTGGCAGCCAGTGCCGGAATACTCGTTGCGCCGTCCTTTGAGATCGCGTCGGCGTCAACGCTGATCGGCTTGCCGTCGATCGAGCCGGTTGCCTTGACCTTGGCTTGCGGTGCCTTTGGATCCGCTATTCCCGTCAGCACAATATCGAGGCTGTCCAGCAGGCGGCCGGCGAGCTTGACGTTGATGGCCTTCACCGTCGCATCGACGCCAAGCGCTGAAAGCGGACCCTTGGCCTTGAGGGTGAAATCGGCCTGCCCGTCGGCATTGGGCAGGAGCTTTGACAGATTGAGCAGCTTGCCGGAGAGGTCAGCCGTCAACGATTGCTCTTCGAGCGCGACATTGCCGCTCACTTCGCCGGTGCCGGATTTCAGGCCGAGATTGGAGATATTGAATTTCGTTGGAATGGTCCCTGCAACTTGGCCCTCCACCGAGACCGTCGTATCGAATTTCGAGGCAATCGCATCGGGAAGAACCGAAGGCAGGGCGAAGACCTTGAAATTGCCATTCAGCAATTTCGACGACAGCGTATATCGGCCGTTGATCGTGCCGCCGATGCTGGCGCTTTCGAAGGTGGTGCCGTTGAAGCCGATATTCCCCGGCGAAAGTTGCAGCGGTGCTGCAACCGTCATCGGTGCCTTGACCAGACGGTTGATGTCAGGATCGACGAACGAAGTCTGGCCGACGATCAGCCGAAGCTGAACAGGTCCCGAATTGCCCGCCAGGTTGAAAGCATCGCTCTTGGCCGTCAGGTTGATCTTGTCGAACCGGCCCTGCGGCACGGTTGCGGTTTCTATTTGAGCTGCAGCGTTGATCTTTACCGATTGCGCCGCCCCGGAAACGGCAAGGTCGATCCGTGTGATCAGCGCCCGCGCCTCGCCGTTGTCCAGCGGCCAGCGGAAGTCGACCGGTCCTGACGTGCCGAGCAGATTGGCGTTCAGATTGTTGTTTCCACCCGGATCAAGGGCGCCGGAGGCTGCAAGCACGACGCTGCCGGTCGCAAGATTGCCGGTCTGGATGTCGATCTTGCCCTTGCCGTCGAAGGTCGCTGCAAAATCAACCGTCGTCTGGCCGGAAAACAACGGGCGGAAATTGGGAGGCAGCAGCGAATCGACCTTGCCGCCGCCCTTGACCTGCAGATGGTGCAGTCCGTCGGCGGACAGCGAATGATGGCCGTCGAGCGTCGCCGTCGGCTGGCCGTCAAGTGCTGCCTGAAGCTTGCCGTTCCAGTCGGACAGCGGACCTTGACCGCTCAGGTCGATATTCAACGCCGGGCTTCCGGGAAGATGCAGCAGGCTTGCCAGCATGCCGCCCTTCGGCTCGGCCAGTTGCGCCTTGAGGTCGAGGCGGTTTTCGGCCGGGGCAAAGGCAACGTTGGCAGAGAGCTTTGCGTCGGCAACATCCTGCCGGTTGGCGTTGAGGATCAAACCAATGCCGTTGGCGTCAGTACGTACACTGCCACCGGCGGCAAGGGCGAAATCCTGACCGGCAATCTCGCGGCCCAGACGGATATCGGGGAGGGAGAGCGACGACACATCCACCTTGATCGGCAGGGACAATCCGCTCGACGTGGTTTGCGCCGTCTGCGAAGCGGGCGTCGCGGTCGATATCGGAGCGCGAATGACATCGACCTTGGCCGCCGCAATACGTTCAGCGTGAAACGTGCCTGTCAAGAGCGCCATCGGCGACCAGTCGACTTCCAGTCCGTCAATCGTTGCGAAGGCGCCCTTGGTGTCGGAGATCGTGATCGTGCCAGCTGTCAAGCTACCTGTCAGCAGGCCGGATGGCTTGGCGATGGTGATCACACGGTCAGGCGTCGAGATCAGTTTGGCGACTTCATCGACTGCCAAGGCGGTTACGGCTGGTGCAAAGCCGATAAACAGGATGACCGCCACCGCGATCGCAACGACTGCCGAGACCAGAATGGCGATCAGCTTCATCAACCCGTTTAAAACTTTGATCAATATGCTCATGAGAGCGACGTTATCCTCGTTGCATGACCGCCCGTGGCGTTACCGCTGGGAGTCTTGTTAAAAGGACTGGCCTATGCCGGCATAGATGCCGTAGGCGGTTCCATTCTGGTATTTGTTCAACGGAACGGCAAAGTCCAACCTTATCGGGCCGAAAGGTGTAGCGTAACGAACGCCGAGGCCCGCGCCAATGCGAATATCTGAAAAATCCGGAATTGTACTGTCGGTGACGCTGCCAGCATCGACGAAGGGCACCAAGCCGATGCTCTCAGTAATCTTCACGCGTGCCTCGAAGGAGGCCGTTGCGTAGGAGCGGCCACCCGTGGCCTGGTTCAAGGCGTTGTAGGGCGTGATTTCCTGGTAGCTGTAGCCACGCACCGAGCCGCCGCCGCCGGCAAAGAAGCGCCGGGTGGTCGGGATACTTTCGATGCCGGCGCCGCCCACCAACGAGCCGGCAGCAAGCTTGCCGGCGAATACGACATTGTCATTGGGTCCGATACCCTTGTAGCCGGAGATCGATCCTTCCAGCGACGTGAAGATTGCGCCATCGAGCGCCTCATAGCTCGGCTGCGCATCGGCCGTGGCACGGTAGCCTTCGGTCGGGTCGAGCTTGTTGTCCCTAGTGTCGCGGACAAAGGAGAGCGGTATGGAGAAGGTCAGATATTTCTGGTCGCCGAAGGCGTCCGTGCGGCTGTCTTCGTAACTGACCCGGCCGCCGCCTGAGATAGTGTCGTAGTCCGTCAATTCATAGGACAGGCCCGCGTCGGCGGTGACGGAGTTGGCGTCATAGGTGTCTGGATGTTCGCTTTTTGCCTTCAAGCTCGCGTTAAAGGTTGCAGCCGGGAAGAAAGCGCCGGGCTTTGAGTAGAGGATACCGGCCGCATAATCCAGGTCCTGGTAGTTGGTGGTTTCGCCCAATCTTGAAATGGAGCCTTCGATCCGAAGCGATTCTGCCTGCCCGAAAAGATTGCGGTTGCCCCAATAGCCCTGAAGCCCAAAGCCGTCGATCGTGGAATATTGCGCACCGACGCCGAAATACTTCTGCTTGCCCTCCGACACTTCGATCGTCGTCGGTATCGAGCCGTTTGGCGCAAGCTTGTCTGCCGTGCGGATGGTGACACTTGAAAAGACGCCGAGCTTTCGCAAGCGGTCGGATGCCTTCTTAAGGTCGTCGGGGGAATAGGGCTTGCCTTCGTTGATGCGCGAATAGCGGCGGATGAAATCAGGATCGATGCTCTTCTGTCCTGTGACGCCGACATTGCCGATCGGGGCCACGGGGCCACCATCGACCTTCAGCGTCACGTCGACGGTACTGGTGTCGTGATCGGCGACAACATCGCGGGTAGCGATCCTGGCAAGCGGGCGACCTTCGTTCTTAAGCTCGGCTACGATCTTGTCGCCCGCCTTCAAAATCGTCAGCGACCCGGCATCCCCGCCGGGCGTCAGTCCGTATTTAAGCGGATCACGGGTCGCCGCGTCGCCTTCCATGCGGATCTTGCCGAGTTTAAAGAGCGGCCCGGGAGCGATATCGATGACGACAGCGACGGGCTTGCCCCGTCCGAAGCTCGGGTTAGGCGCCAGATCATCCAGATTGGTGCCGTTGAGACTGATGGTGACAACGCCGCCGTAGCGGGATTTTTCATAAAGGGCCGCCAGTATGCGCTCGCGATCGTCGCGGGCCTTGATGACTGCGCCGAGGTCGCCCGAGACGGGCTTGTCCTTGTCGGCAACCAGCATCGAACTCTGGGTGATCGCATCCTTCAGGTCCTTGTCGGCATCCCCGGTGCGCAGATCGACGGTATAGCGGACAGGATCGATGACCTGCTCGGTCGGCTCGTCCTTACCCCATAGATGGATGCCGAAAAGCTTGAAGGCGAGCGCCTGACCGGCGAAACCCGGGCCGAACGCAAGGCACACCGCGACCGCGGCAACGGTGCCTGCTCGCCGATACGCAATACCAATCCCCGGGCCGGTGCGTCTTATTTGCATGCGCCGCTTTAAGTCACATTAGGATATGTCAGCTTTGCGTCCCCAACAGTTAACGCCAGGTCACCATAGCGATAAAAGATAACCGTGTGTACCATTTTAAGCTGAATAATGGAAAGTGGGGCTTTGGCAGACAAAAAAAGTCCCGGATGTTAGCCGGGACTTTCGAAACAATTTCATTGATGTATCAGTAGCCGCCGCCCTGATAGCCGCCGTTATAGCGAGGCCTGTAACCGTCCTGGTAGCCTCCCTGGTAACCGCCCTGCACGTAACCGCCGCGCGGGCAATCGTCGACATAGCGACGGCCGTAGCGGTCACGATAGTAGCATTGGCCGGGCTGTTCGGCGACGCTGCCGATCAGAGCACCGGTGACGGCGCCGATCGCTCCGCCGACGGCTGCCCCACGCACATTGCCTGTTGCGGCAGCGCCGATCAGCGCGCCTGAGGCGCCACCGATGCCGGCGCCTTGTTCAGTGGGTGTGCAGCTTGCTATCGACAACCCGATCAAGGCAAACACGAGGACTTTCTTCATTCACTCTCTCCAACGTTGGTCATACCGGAAAATCCGGCGCGGGCCGTCCCCAATTTCATTTGCTTGCGCCGTTATGGCCGTTCTTGGGCAGTCGTGGTATTTGAAAATATAGTGCAAAATACGATTGTCTACATTTGCTTGCAGTTTTCTTTGCCGTCTTTGCTTGCGCAGCAGCAGCGCGCAAATTGCGCTTCAACGCTTACCCAACCCTCTCCGATTTACAAACCTACGAGCAGGAGCCCACAATCGGCCCGCTGCTACTTTTGCTCCAGATTGATCGTAAATCTGGTTTCCTTGGCAATTTTTTTGTTTAGAGTTATTCAAAAGGGAGGGCCTTTTGCCGCAGAAGAGTGGCAGGGGGTTGACGTGCAGTCCGGCAATCATGAAGAACGGTTGCACGGTTTGGAGAATGAGATGGACTTCGAAGCTTTTTTCAAGGGCGAGCTGGACGGGCTGCACCAGGAGGGGCGCTACCGCGTGTTTGCCGACCTGGAGCGCCATCGGGGCAATTTCCCGCGCGCCACGCGCCACACGCCCGATGGCCCCAAGGAAGTTACAGTCTGGTGTTCGAACGATTACCTGGGCATGGGCCAGCACCCAAAGGTGATCGAGGCGATGAAACAGGCGATCGACCACTGTGGCGCGGGTGCGGGAGGCACCCGGAATATCTCTGGCACGACGCACTACCACGTTCTCCTCGAACGCGAGCTTGCCGACCTCCACGGCAAGGAACAGGCGCTGATCTTCACGTCGGGCTATGTCTCCAACTGGGCGGCGCTCGGCACGCTTGGCGCCCGCATTCCGGGTCTGATCGTCTTCTCCGATGCGCTCAACCATGCCTCGATGATCGAGGGCATTCGGTATGCCAAGTGCGACAAGGTCATCTGGCGCCACAACGACCTGCATGATCTGGAAGTCAAGCTTGCGGCCGCCGATCCGAAGGCGCCAAAGCTTATCGCCTTTGAATCGGTCTACTCGATGGACGGCGATATCTCGCCGATCAAGGAGATCTGCGATCTGGCCGACAAATACGGCGCCATGACCTATCTCGACGAGGTGCATGCGGTCGGCATGTACGGTTCGCGCGGCGGCGGCATTGCCGAGCGCGAGGGGTTGATGGACCGGGTGACGGTGATCGAGGGAACGCTCGGCAAGGCGTTCGGCGTCATGGGCGGTTATATCGCTGCGTCGGCGGCGCTGTGCGACTTCATTCGCTCATTTGCTTCGGGTTTCATCTTCACCACGTCGTTGCCGCCGGCTCTGGCCGCAGGAGCTGTGGCGTCGATCCAGCATTTGAAGGTCAGCAGCTTCGAGCGCGCGCGCCATCAGGAGCGTGTCCGCAAGCTGCGTGGCTTGCTCGATGCCGCCGGCATTCCGCATATGCCGAACCCGAGCCATATCGTACCGGTCATGGTCGGCGATGCGGCCAAGTGCAAATGGATCTCGGATATCCTGCTCGACAATTTCGGCGTCTACGTCCAGCCGATCAATTATCCGACGGTGCCAAAGAAGACCGAACGCCTGCGGATCACCCCGACCCCGCTCCACAGCGACGCCGATATCGAGCATCTGGTTGAAGCCGTCCACTCGCTTTGGGCGCGCTGCGCACTTGCAAGAGCTGTCGCCTGAGGCTTACTTAAGATCCGAATTAGTTCAGGAGCCCGGCCGCCAGTCGCCGGGCTTCTTCGTCTGCGGCAAAGACATCATCCATGCTGCCAGCTGTCGGCAGGTGAGCCAGACGATCCATGATCTCGCCGGCCACCTTCGCCATCGATAGGAAACCCAGTCGACCATCGATGAAGGCCTCGAGCGCTACCTCCTTGGCACCGTTGAGGACCGCGCCCTGCACGCCGCCGCGCATCATGGCAATGCGGGCGAGCCGAAGGGCGGGAAACCGCTCCTCGTCAGGCGCTTCAAAATCCAGTCGCGACAGCTTGGCGAAATCAAGCCGCTCCACCGGCAAATGCGACCGACGCGGAAATGTCAGCGCGTAGCCGATTGCCGTGCGCATGTCGGGGGCGCCGAGCTGCGCCAGCACCGAGCCGTCGCTATAGCCGACCATCGAATGGATAACAGACTGCGGGTGGACCACCACCTCTATCTGCTCGGGCCTGAGGTCGAACAGGTGACGTGCCTCGATCATCTCGAGCGCCTTGTTGAACATCGAGGCACTGTCGATCGAGATCTTCAGCCCCATCGACCAGTTGGGATGGGCGCGCGCGGTCTCGGCTGTGACGTCGGCCATCTCCTGCCGGGAAAACGTTCGAAACGGTCCGCCAGACGCGGTCAAGATCACTCGTTCGACAGCGTGGCGCTGGTTTTCCTCCAACACCTGGAAGATGGCGTTGTGTTCGCTATCGACCGGTAGCAGCCGGCCGCCGCCTTCTCGAACAGCCTTGACGAAAAGATCTCCCGCGGAAACGAGACATTCCTTGTTGGCAAGGGCGATATCGGCGCCACGGCGGGCGGCGGCGAGCGTCGGGGCAAGGCCGGCGGTGCCGACGATCGCAGCCATCACCCAATCCGTGTCGATATCAGCGGCCTCTGCCAGGCCGGAGCGACCCGACGCCGCCTTGACGCCCGAGCCCGCCAGCGCGTCTTTCAGCGAATGATAATGCTTGTCGCTGGCCGTCACGGCGAGTTCGGCGCCGACTGCCTTTGCCTGTTCGGCCAGAAGCGCGACATTGCCGTTTCCCGTCAACGCTCTGACCTCAAAGGCCTCGCGTCCGCCGAGATGGCCGATCACGTCGAGCGTGTTCTGGCCGATGGAACCGGTCGAGCCGAGAATAGTCAGCCGACGCGGCACCTGATTGCCCGCTTTCATTGGGGTATTCCGCATTTTTCCCACGTCTTAGACGGCTCTACAGGGGATCGTCAGATGCGGCAAGTGTGCAACGCCGCAGAAATTCCCTTCCATCCACCGCTGGCGCTCAAGTCGCAGCGCGGCAGCGGCTGATGCCGGCGGCGAATGAAATGTGCTCGCAACGCGTCCAGGGTCAAGGCTTGACGTGGCGTTCGAGCAATATCACCTATAGCCGGACATCAACGAAAAGGGGATGGCTGGCCGGATCTGTTGCTCGCGGGCTGGAAAATGAGTTAACGGGACGACAGCGGCTTTGCCGGACGACAATGTTCGAAAGGGGGAGAACATCGTGATCAGGATATTTGCACTTGCAGCCGCACTGGCGTTGACCGCTAGGGTTGCCTATGCTGCAGATGCGATTGTCGGCGATTGGAAGACCGAAGACGGCAGCACGGCGGCGATCAGCCAATGCGGCGGCGAATATTGCATAACCCTGAAAACCGGTGAATATGCCGGCCGCAAGATCGGATCGTTCAGCGACAAGGACGGCAGCTATGCGGGCAGGCTGACCGATCCTGATTCCGACAAGACCTATGACGGCGTCCTCTCAGTCTCGGGCAACAACATGAACATGAAAGGCTGCGTCATGAAGGTATTCTGCGAGACGCAGACCTGGACGCGTCTTTAAGCAGGCCTTCTGTCGAACCGTGCAGTCCCAATAGGCGCATCTGCAGAGGACCATGAAAAGACTGCTGCCCGGATGCGCGATCGAAAGACAGGGATATCTTGTCACCATCATCGCAACGCTCGCCGTGGCGTTAGCGATTTTCGTCCCCCCTGCGCGGCGGCGCACATTCGGTGATGATCGCCCACCATACCGATGCGGTGCGCGAATATGCCTACGACCGCCAATCGAAGTTTGGAAAGCTCGATAAAGCGCTCGGCGAGGCGGACCGGCGCAATTGGCTGGTGGTCGACATGAAGTCGGACTGGAAGAAAATCTATCCATTCGACAAGTGAGGCGATTTTTGCCGATCGTCTGGCTCAACCGAGCCGGCTCCGGAACAATATTTTTTAAAAGATATTTATATTTTGGCAGGCCTCCTCCGCAGGCAGCTTTTTCTTGATGATCAAAGTTATCGTGATATATGCATAACCATGATCATCGAATTTGGAGTGAAATCCATGGCCACCGCTGAAAAAGCCACTGAGCTGTCAGGCGTGGGGACGCTCTCGGGGACACCCGAACAAGTCCGGACCGGACTAAGCCACTTGCACGCGGAACAGGTCATCGCGTTGACGTTTGAGCACGGGAGCGAAGCCTCTGTTCGCGCACTAGCGGCTACAGTGGCAAATCTGGCGCCGCTAGTGCGCAGCATCCTTGAACGGCGCCAGGACGCTGCGTTCCGCTCGATCATCGAGGCTCTCGTGCCGGAGGTGCCTCTTCCTCAGCACAAGCTGGTCGAGGCGCGCATGACAGCGCAAGCGCGGAAGGCCGTGCTTGAGAGCGGCGATTGGCTGACTGCGGCACAGATCGCCGAGATGGCGGGCTTCAGCACTAGCAACCCCAGTGCCCAGCCGAACAAATGGAAGAAGGACGGGTTTATCTTCGCGGTGCGCCATCGCGGCGTGGACTACTTTCCGGGTTACGCCCTGGATTCCTCAACCGACTATCGACCGGCCAAAGGCTTGGCGAGAGTGCTGACCGTGTTTCGCGGACAGAAGGATGATTGGGGCCTTGCTTATTGGTTTGCCTCGATCAACAGCTTCCTTGGTGGGCAGCGGCCGCAAGACCTGCTGATAGATCAGCCTGAGTGCGTCGTCGCCGCTGCGCAGGACGAGGTGACTGGCGTGCTTCATGGCTAAGAAGAAGTCCGGAGCCAGTAGTGCAACTAGAACACGTCTGCCAGCTTTATCAGCACCGCCTGCCGACCTTGCAAAACTTATGAAGGTCATGACCTGGCCTAAGGGCCAGGTCATTCATCGCATTCACCTGGAAATTTACGGAAGCAGCGAGTTCAATCCGGGTCTGAAGGGCAACGCACGGTTCAGCCCGATCAGAGATTCAGGCGGCAAAAGCATCCCCACGCTTTATGGCGGTAGCACATTCGATTGCGCAGCCATGGAGACTATTTTCCATGATGTGCCGTTCGCCGCGGGATTGAAGACGTTCGACAAACAGAAATTGGTTGATCAGGTGTATTCGCAGGTGACGCCGACACGCGATCTCAATCTTGCCGACCTCAGCGCAACGACGCTCAGGAGGCTCGGCGTCCAGCGCAACGAGCTTATTGACACCGAGAAAGACAAATACCCGGACACGCGGAAGTGGGCCGAGGCCATTCATGCCGCGCGCCCTGGTGCCGATGGGCTCTGTTGGGTATCGCGGCAAGACGACCGTGCGCTCGCTATCGTGCTCTTTGGAGATCGTCTCCCTGCAGCCGACCTCCTCCCGAGCGGAAGCTCAACCAGTGTGCTGGAGAACATTCACTTTTATGCGCAACTGCTGGTTCTCGCCGAGCGGATCGGGGTCAACGTTGTGGGCGGAATGTAGGCAAAAGGGCAGCAAGTCCGACACCGGGGATTTGGTGCAAGGATCAGGCTTGAGCGAGATATATTCGACACGCAGCCCGTCGGTGGATCACAATGCCGGGAATTCCATTCAGCGGCGGGCACCTGCCCCTTAAGGTTGGCCCCCGTTTTGGTTCACAGTTGCGGATCCAGGTGCTCGCGCGAAAACCTCAGAAGCGACAAATGGACCCGGCGAGTATCACCGAACCTGGATATTTGATCATGTCACGCTCCCGAGTTGAGCGGCAATATTAGAAAAACATCTCTATCGCCTGAATTGTCAGCGTCAAAATTCAACGATTGGTCGTCACGCATTGAATTCATTGAACACCGAGGTCAAGCCATGCACAAATTCATAGTCACCGCCACCCAAGAGACCGAAGCCGACAGCGCCGAGCAGGCCGCTCTGCTTATGTATCAACAGCTCAGCAAAGGGCCGGCTCCCATCTACTATTCGGTCACGGACGAAAAGCAGGTGACAACGGATCTAGTCCTAGATCGAGTGAAGGCAAACGAATTCTCCGGTGTCGATCACACCGCAGCCCCCGGAAACTGGTAAGCACTGATCGAGCGCATCGACCGCAATGCATGAGGCGCAGGCGCTAAAGGCGCGCAACTTTCGCGCTTGACGATTGTATATTCAAGGTGTCTAATGTTAATGCACACTTGGATTGAAATAACACCCCCATTGCTTAACCCGTCACACTCTTGGTGGCGGGTCTTTTTCGCTTTCTTCCAGCGCGGAACGATTGTCCCGATCCGCCATTGAATAGGAATGGTGGCCGCCAGCGGAGTGCGTCATGGCTCTTGGGTCGGATAGGATGTGGTCGGACGGCGTCTATATGGCGTTGGAGAAGGCCGGAGAATACCGTGTCGTCTGGTCAACGCGGGACGCTGCGAACGTATTGTTGGAGCAATGGCCGGCCTGCGGTGACGGATACCGGCGGGCTATTGATATCTGCGCCGAGGTGATGAAGGGCAACCTTTCACCGGAGCAAGCAAGGCAGGCGTTTATCCTGGCTGCGAAAGAGGCCGGCATCTTTGTCTCGGATGAGCTGCCCCCGCATCTGACCCCGCCATCGCTGGAGCCCGGCGCAAAAAAGACTGACATGAAACTCCGCCCGAAGAAGCGCGGCCATAGGAAATATTGGCGCTAATGCTAACTGGTTCGACGCGAAACGGCCGCTCCGATCTAGGCCAAAGAAAAGCCCCACCGAAGTGAGGCTAAATTTGGCGCTACTCCGGGAAATATTGAAGCGGCGGCAAGTGTTTAGCGCCGATGGGTGAGGGTCGGAAGGTCACATTCTCTCGAACCGGTACGGTTGCGGAAAGAAACCGAACGGACCGTCTCGAACGAATTAAAATGCGGAAACACACGCGGCGCTTACTTCTCTGCCAGAAACTCATCCGCCGTTTTGTAAAACAGGTTCACGAACAATCCGCTGAGCCCGGATTGCCAAGTATCACGCATCGCGGTGCCAACGGGAACCCACCTTATTTTGCGCACCTGCTTTTCGGGGAAGTTATCTGCCAGTTCCTTGACGGCCAATAAATGAACGCTGACGTGAAATTGCTTGGGGTTGCCCTCTTTGGAATATGTGAAAGCGCCGAAAACGTCTTTGTCGACTATGCCACTAACCCCGGATTCCTCAAAGGCTTCGCGTCGCGCGGCTTGCCTTGTCGTCTCGCCGCTCTCAACGTGTCCCTTTGGAATTCCCCACCGTCCGTTGCGCAGGCTCGCGATCAGTAGCGTTTCAACCAGCCGGTCTTTGTCGTTCCAACGATAGCAGATCGCCCCCGCTTGCCTGATATGGCCACGGGGCCGCGCTTCCCAAGATGGTCGCAGTAAAGTGGCCGTTCCTGACAACTCTTCAAACATCTCGGGTCCTCTCGTTTCCCGCTCATCGCTCGCTAGCCCAAAGTTTGGATGGCTTCACTTTGGTGAGCCCCGGCCGCATCTGCCGGCCTATCCAGGGCGCGGCCCATCGCAGTCGCTGTTAAATCTCACTTGCGGCCGATAGTTCGCCAGCAGCCGCCTTCGGCTTTCTGAGTTTGATAGGTGCAGAAGGCTCCGGAGCTTCCAAAGCCTCTTGATCGTCATGATTGTCGTCGCGACCAACGTCACCCAGGCGTTCGTTGATTGCGAGCGCATAGATCGTGTCGAGGATGTTGCGATCCTTGACGTGAGGATCCCTCAACGCCAACAGAGAAGCGCGCACGATCCTCTTGCTCGACGTTTTGGGGAAGCGCTTCTCAACAAAATCATGCAGCTGCTTGCCCGAGTGCCCCGCCGTTGCTCCATCGAGCAGAGCCTCATAGATGCAAATTCCGAGGCATGTCGCCCCCTGATTCCGAAATGATGCCGCCCCCCAATTCCGAGAATTAACCGCCCCCTCGTTCCGAGATGATGCCGCCCCCTGGTTGGGGTGTTTGTCGGGGTTTCCTGCTGGTGAGAAGCTCCTCCTTTCGGTGCGCTGAGAGGAAGGAACGCGATGCCAGCGGAGAGATTGAATATGCGGCGTGTCCGCGAGATTCTAAGACACAGATTTGAGGGAGGCCTCGGTCACAAGTCGATTGCTGCGCGCGTTGGCGCGGCACCTTCAACGGTGCGCGAGACATTACGCCGGCTTGAGCGTGCTGGGCTTTCGTGGCCATTGGGCGACGATGTCAGCGATGCTGCCCTTGAGGCGGCTCTGTTTAAAGCTGCGGGGACGAAGACGGGACACCGCCGCAGCGCTGAGCCGGAATGGGCGCATGTTCACCGCGAGCTGAAGCGCAAACATGTCACGCTGCAGATCCTCTGGGACGAATATATCGGTCTTCATCCTGATGGATATCGCTACAGCCGCTACTGCGATCTCTATCGCGGTTGGGCGCTGAAGCTGCCGGTGACGATGCGCCAGAACCATGCGGCTGGTGAAAAGCTCTTTGTCGATTATGCCGGCGACACGGTGACGGTGGTGATCGATAGACTTTCGGGAAAGACGCGGCAAGCACATCTGTTTGTCGCCGTGCTCGGGGCATCGAGCCTTTCGTTTGCTCATGCCCGCTGGAGCGAAACGCTTCCAGATTGGATCGAATGCCACCTGCTGGCGCTTGAGGCCTTCAGTGGCGCACCGGCTCTGCTGGTCCCTGACAATGCCAAGGTGGCGGTGATCAAGGCCTGCCATTTTGATCCGCAGGTCAATCGCACTTATGCCGGGATGGCGGCTCATTACGGCAGTGCCGTCCTGCCGACCCGGCCACGCCGTCCGCGAGACAAGGCGAAAGTCGAAGCGGCAGTTCGTATCGTCGAGCGCTGGCTTCTCGGGCGGCTGCGTCACCGCGTCTTCTACAGCCTTGGCGAGGTCAACGTAGCGATTGCCGAATTGCTCGCTGATCTCAACGATCGCCGTGTTCTACGCCGTGTCGGGCGCACAAGACGACAGTTGTTCGAAGAGCTTGATTACCCCGCTTTGCGGCCTCTTCCGGTCGACCGATATGTCTTTGCGGAATGGAAGATACGCCGGGCCGGTCTCGATTATCATGTCGATATCGACAAGCACTTTTACTCCGTGCCCTACCGTTTTGCCCGTGAGCAGGTCGAGGCGCGGATCACCGCCAATACCATCGAGATCTTCTACAAAGGCGAACGGATCGCTGCCC